>JAPPOR010000166.1 GCA_028817905.1 Myxococcales bacterium | reverse complement strand
CGACTCCGCAGGGCTTTCGCTTCAGTCGAAAATACAGCGAGTATTCCCTCCTTCACCGAAAGCCCTGCGAAGCCGATCACTTGCACGATCATCACGTGCCTTGGTGATGGATGCGGGCTAGCGCGCGCTCGGACGACTGCTCGACTCGGCTAGCTTCAGTCAGGAATAGGGTGAGGATTCACTCCTTCACCGAAAGGCCTGCGAGACCGATCACTTGCACGATTATCACGTGCCTTGGTGATGGCTCCGGGCTCGCCTGGGGGCAGCCCGGCAGTGGCCGCGTCGCGCCTTCGTACGGTGATCATCGGGCGCAGACCGGCCAGCGTTTTTGCCCCGATCCCCCTGACCCGTGTCAGGTCCTCGACCGCTTCGAACGGGCCATGCTGCTGACGGTGGGCTACGATGCGCTCAGCCAACCTCGGACCGACCCGAGGCAGGAGCTGCAGGTCTTCAGGCGAGGCGAGGTTGAGGTCGAGGGGCTTTCCGTCACGGAGGCGGGCTGCGCCAGAGGAGCCGCTGCTGTCCGCACGCGCCGCCCCGTTTGGATCGGAGCCCATGGTCTCGTTTCGTCGGCTCGAGGGCGCGCCCGGGGTCAGTGGGTCGGTCGACGCGTCGGTCGTCAGCCAGGGGGCTCCCGCGTGCGCCAACGCGACCAAGGATAGACACACGACCAGCGCGTTGGCGGCGCTGGCCTGCGGGTCGGCGGGGTTTGGTCGCATACCGCCCGCATCGGTCGGCGCTATTGCGAGTTGCGTGTCAGACCGAAGCCGGCGTGCAATGCGCCTACGGCCTGGTCGCCGTGGGCCTGGTTAACCAGGCATGACACGCGGATTTCGCTGGTTGTGATCGCGTCGATATTGATCTTGTGGTCGGCCAGCATCCGGAACATCCGGGCGGCCACGCCAGCATGACTGCGCATTCCGGCCCCCACGATCGACACTTTGACGACGCTGTTGTCCAGGCTGACCTCACCGGCTCCGATCTCCTGGGCCGCGCGCGTGGCGACGTCCCGTGTGGCATCGAAGTCGGTCTGGGTGACCGTGAACGTGAGATCTGTGCGTCCGTCGAGCGCGGCCGTTTGGATGATCATGTCGACCGAGATGCTGTTTTCTGCCAAAGCCTCGAACACCCGGGCGACTACACCCGGATGATCGGGCAACGCCCGGATCGTGCACTTGACCTCGTTGCGATCGAGTGCGACCCCGCGCACGACGACGGATTCGAGGCTGTCGTTGCCGCCGACGATCGTGCCTTCCGCGTCGGAAAAGCTCGAACGTACATGGATCGGGATCCCATATTTCATGCCCACCTCCACGGAGCGGATCTGCAGCACCTTGGCGCCCAGCGAGGCCAGCTCCAGCATTTCTTCAAACGTGACGCGATCGATCTTGTGCGCTTCTTTGCAGACGCCCGGGTCCGTGGTGAACACGCCCTCAACGTCTGTATAGATTTCGCAGATGTCCGCTCCGAGGGAGGCGGCCACCGCGACGGCGGTGGTGTCTGTGCCACCACGTCCCAGAGTGGTGATATTACCAACGGCATCCAGCCCCTGAAAACCCGCCACGACGGGAATCACTCCCTGCGCGATGGAGCTTCGCATGGGCTCCACGTCGATGCGCCGGATGCGAGCCTTGGAGAAGACCCCATCGGTGAAAATTCGAGTCTGGTGGCCGGTGAGCGATTGGGCGGGCGCCCCCCCTTCCGTGAGGGCAATCGAAAGCAGGGCAGAACTCACCTGCTCGCCGGTCGAGACCAGGGTGTCCATTTCCCGCCTGGGTGGCCGGCCCGACAGCTCGGCCCCCAGGGCAAGCAAGCGGTTCGTCTCGCCGGACATGGCGCTGACCACCACGACGACATCGTTGCCGGCGTCGCGGGTGGCCTTTACGCGCTGCGCAACTGCACGAATTCGCTCAAGAGAACCGACACTGGTTCCGCCAAATTTTTGCACTACCAGGGGCACGGCGCGGCCATCGTACGGCTGCAGAGGTGAGAGTCAAGCCGTGGCCCTCGCCGCGGCGGGGGCTCCACGCCCGGTATCAGCCCGTTGGCGGTCAGTCGCGCATCGGCTGCTCCGAGATGGATGCGGGCTGGCCCGGATCATTCACGACTTCGGTGCCGCCTCGCTTGTCCTTCGACTCCACAGGACTTTCGCCGCGCTAGCGACCTTGAGTCAGTGTTTCGTGGGCATTTGCGTCAAGTTTGATCGCGTTGCCTTGATTCGATGCGCCTGGACAAGGTCGCTAGGTCGCGCTGGCGCGCTCCGGGGACGAGCTGCAAGCGACAGCGGTTGCCGGTAGGGCCTGGGTCACATGCCTCGTTGGGCGGGGGTGGAGCCCCGTTGGCGACCTTGAGTCGGCGTTTCGTGGAGGTTTGCGTCAGGTTTGATCGCGTCACCTTGAATCGATGCGCTTGGACAAGGTCGCTAGTGTTCGCCTGTTGATTCCTCGCCATCCCTATCGGAGCGGTCGCCCTCGTGTTCACCGTCGTGTTCACCTTTCCCCGGCGCTTCGTCGCGCTTGCTGTCTTTCTTTGGTGCCTCGGTCGGCTTGCGGGAGCCGACCCCTGGTGGTCCGAAATCCGCTTCAAGCTTGCGTCGCAAGCGATCGAGCATCATCCGCTCGACGTAACTCGGCATCCCGGGGACCTGAATGATCACCCGTACCCGATGCGAGTCCGGCTCACCCACGTGCACGACCTCCACACTGCCTGGATAGGCCTTGCCTTTGTATGGATACTCAAACAGAAAGTAGCCGTCTTCGCGGTCCTTTTCAGTGATCGGCGAGGCGTAGTCGACGCGCATCAGCCGAACAGCCGAGGTCCACACGCGTGAGAGCGGATAGGCGAACTCAGAATGCTGGCGAGCGACGACAGTCGATGCCGCCAGCAGCAGGACTGCGCACGCGAGCCCGGCTGTTTGGAGCGCGGTCCAGCCGCCCGGAAGCCCTTTCGCCACGGGTCCACCCTAAAGCGGGGGTCCGCCGTTGCCAACTTTTCGGTCCGCCGAGACACCCAGCAGGTCCGGCAGCCGAATTCCGGTCGCGTACATCGGGATCACCCCGGCACCCACCATGACCGTGGACTGCAGCGCGTACAGCAGGAAGATAAACACGGCGCCCTGCTCGGCCACGACGGATTCCGGAAAGAACAGCCTGAGACAAGCACCCACGGCCAATTGGAAGTTGCCGAACAAGCCAGGACCGGTAGGCAGCAGGATTCCGATGGCGAGCACCCCCATCACTGCGACTGCATGTCCGAGTCCAAACTCGGGGAGTCCGCAGCCGGCACCAAGCAGCCACACGCCCACGGCATTGGTTCCCCAGTAGGCGATCGACTCCAGTAGGAAACCGGTCCCCAGTCGGACATTGCCGATCGAGCGGACTCCGTCGGCTACGTTGTCGATCTTCTCAGCGAGCAGATCGGCTAGCCGCATGGAAGCTACCCCGACCACTGCCCGCGTTAGGCGCGTCGCCAGACGGCGCTGCCAGAGGAATGCGCCCAGGGCGACGAAGGCTCCCGTAAACAGTGCCAGGGCGAAGTAGCCATATGTGGGTAGATGACGGGCAATCGGGTCGCGCGTCGACAAGCGCGGCAGGATGAGCAGCGCCCATGCAACACAGAGACTGGTCAATAGACCGTCCACCACCCGTTCCACGGCAACGGTGCCAAAGCCCGCCGAGATCGGAATACCCTGGCGGGCCTTGCCGAGGGCCGGGCGCGCAAATTCGCCGAGGCGCAACGGCAAGGCGAAGATCGCGAAGAACCCGATCCAGTTGACGACCATCACCTCGCGCAGGGGAACGCGCTTGACGGGTTCGATCAGGAAGCGCCAGCGCGTCGCCCGCAGGACGTGCAGCACCAGTAGCGAAGCCACGTAGCCCGGGATCGTCCAGGGGGCGATTTGATCGAAGCTACTCGCTGGGGGGATTAGCGGCAGCCCTCCTCGCGCGGCAAGCCAGGCGAACAGTCCGCCGATCACGAGGGAGATTGCGAGCTTGGTAAGCAACCCAGAGGCAGCTGGTTTGGGGCCGCCTTGTGGGTCGGGACCGCGGTGCATCTCTTCGACCGGGGTCAGGGCGGCAGAGGCTGGCTTCTTCATCGCGTGCGCATGCATACCCCACTGGCCCCCGGCCTCCAATGGGCTCGCCCGCATCCATTACCTAAGGCAGGTGATGATCGTGCGAGTGACCGGCTTCGCAGGGGGCTCGGAGAAGGAGGAAGTACTGGCTGCATCTTCGACCGAAGCGGGCGGCGGCGCGGCTTGGTCGCGACGGGAAAGGACGCGTTCCGCTTATCATTGGAGGGGCACGGGCTACAGATCAACCTCCCCTGAAAGGACCCGTCTGGGGTTGTCGCCTAGCAGCCGTTGCGCGTATTCGGAGCCGGCCAGGTCGAACAGACGATCGAGTGCTGTCGCGACTACGGGCACATCGTCAGGGCGGTGGCTGTCGCTGCACGCCAGGAAGTAGGCATCCTCTGCGAGTAGGCGCTCGGCGGCCCTGCGGGGGCGGCGTCCGTAGCGACCCACGAGCGACATGAGGTCGAGTTGCAGCATCAACCCAGCGTCGAGCAGTGGTTGCAGTGCGTCGCTTTTAGCGAAGATCGGCCGGTAGCGCTCTGGGTGAGCCAGGACCGGCGCCACGCCCTGGACCCGCATCTCGAAGAAGCGCTGTTCTACCCCGAGGGGGATGATCGCTTCGGGAAACTCGATCAAGGCCGCGTGACCGCCCGGGTACGCCACGGTTTCGCCTTCCTGAAACAGTCGCCAGAACACGTCGTCGCAGAAGTGCTCGGCGGCCAGGTCCAGTTCCGGCATATCCTCCGCGTCCCTCGCGGCGGTCTCGAAGGCCTCGAACGCCGGCCGCAACGTGGACCGTCGGTTCTCAAACATTGCTGTGCGGATGTGGGGGGTGGCCACGGTCTTGGTGAAACCGAGGCGGCGGAGTCCCTGGCATAGGGCGATGCCCTGGGACGCTTCGCGTACCCCATCATCGACCCCCGGCAGGTAGTGCAGGTGCATGTCGACGTATCCTTCATCCATCGGGCCCCTCCCCTTCCCGTTCAACGATCTTTTCCGAGAGCTCGAGCAGCGCTTCCTTTTGGTTCAGCTCAGGGTCGTCCAGGACCCGCTCCAATAGCGCATCGAGCACCCGGCCCACCAGGGGACCCGGGCGGATGTTGAGGTGCCTGATGACGTCCTTGCCGGAAACTGTCAGGTCTCGTACCCCCATGGCACTCCCCGCTGCACGCACGGTCGCGATCCGTTCCTCCAGCTCGATCAACAGGCGTAGTTCCTCTTCGACCGGGCGTCCCTTGGCTTGTACGTCGGCGCGTCCCAGGGCGAGCAGGTCTTCGAGATGGTCGTCGCCTACCCGTTTGATGAAGCGCCGCACCGCGGCGTCGGTCCAATCAGACGAATAGCAGATGAGGTGATGTCGAACGAGTTGCACGACTCGCCTGCGTTCGTCGTTCGAGAAGCGATACTCGCGCAACCAGTCGTCCGCCATTTCGGCCCCGACCGCCTCGTGATTGTAGAACGTAAAGTCCTGGGTCTTGTCGGATAGAGCGCGTGTCTGTGGCTTCCCGATATCGTGGAGCAGGCCTGCCACGCGGTGGATTGGGCCGCTCCCGCACGCATCCATGCAGGCCATGCTGTGGCCCCAGACGTCGTAGGCATGGTAGCGGTTCTGAGCACATCCGACCTGCTTCATCAACTCCGGGCAGGTCACCGTCAGAATGCCCGTCCGGCGCATGACTTCGAAGGCTCGGGAGGGTTGTTCCGCGGCCATCGCCTTGAGCCACTCGTCGCGCACCCGTTCGCGCGAGACACACTCAAAGGACCGGAGCGCAGGCGCGATGCCAGCTTCGGTCGCAGGGTCGAGATCAAACGCCAGCGTGGCGACGAAGCGCGCGGCACGCAGCACCCTAAGGCCATCCTCCCCGAAGCGCTCCTCGGCCGATCCAACAGTGCGCAGGCGGCGGGCACGCATGTCTTGCAGGCCGCCGAAGGGGTCGATGAGCCGGTCGGTCAGGGGGTCGTAGGCGATCGCGTTGACAGTGAAGTCGCGCCGAGCGAGGTCGTCTTCAATATTGCGTACAAAATAGACCGAGTCCGGACGACGGCCGTCGCTGTAGGCGCCCTCGCCACGGAGGGTGGTGACTTCGTATGGTTCCCCGCGGTGTAGGACGGTCACCGTTCCGTGGGCGATGCCGGTCGGGATCACGCGTCGAAACACCTTCTTCATCTCGGGCGGTGTCGCGTCGGTGGCCAGGTCCCAGTCCTTTGGGGAGCGCTGCATCAAGAGGTCCCGGAGGCCCCCTCCCACCAGCCAAGCACGATATCCGGCGCGGCGCAGCTGGTCGCAGAGTTCACCCACCGGTGCTGGGATACTGGCTGCCAAATGGGGGCTCATGGCTCACTCACGCGCCGGCAAGATTCTCGGGCACGGGCGGGACCCCGGGGGGGACGCTGCCCGGAGGTTCTTGGGCGAGCAACTCGCTCGCCTTGGCGCGCAGCTGCTCGGCGCGCTGCTGCTGCTGCTGCCCGGGCTCACCCCGGGCCAGGTGCGCCGCATAGGCCCGGTAGCTCCGCGCCTGCTCTGACCGATAGCGAATTTCATGCAAGATTTGGATTGATTGTTCAAAATAATCCTCGGCCCTCCACGTGTCTGGCTTCCCAGGCCAGGTGCCACGCGCGCAAATCTCGCCGAGGGTCCGCAGGGTCACCCCGAGCTGAGGGCGTGCGCCAGCCCGGTCGAACGTGAGCCGTGCCCGCTCCGCATCCGCGAAGCCCATGGCCTGCTCCCCGGCCAGGGCCCGCGCTTTGCCCAGGCTGCGCAGTGTGTCGGCCTCCAGAAGACGATTGGCCAGGGTCTCGGCCAGGTTGGCGGCCTGCTGCAGCAGGGACACCGCTGCGCGCGGGTTGCCGCGCCGATAGCCCGCACTTCCCAGGCAAGTCAGTGCGAGTACCTCTTGTGCACGGTCACCGCAGGCGCGTGCCGCTTCGAGTCCTTGCCGAAAGAGCGTCTCGGCGGCATCTGCTTGAGCGCGCTGCCCCGCCACCGTGCCGCGCAGGCACAGGACTGCAGCGACCCCTTGGGGATCCTCCGCCCGGCGATAGTTCTCCAGCGCCTTGGCGAAGGCGCGGTCTGCGGCTTCGAGATGGCGCGCCTCGCGGCACAAGCTTCCCAGCGAAACCTGGCAGCGGGCCAACTGTCCGAGGCGCTCGGGGCTTGCGCGCAAGCGCTTGACCGCGACCCGGATGAGCCTGTCTGCCACTTCGAGGCGCCCCCGCAGGATCGCCGCGCGGCAGTGCCCGTCCAGGGCATTGATGGCGCCGGTCTCGTCGCCGATCGATTCGTACAGGGTGCACGCGGTATCGTAGTCCTCGCAGGCGAGCGATAGCCGGCCGCTGTCGCGCCGAACCTTCCCGCTCTCCAGATAGATATCTGCGGCCCGGGCGGGAAGATCGAGCTGATATGCGATACCCTTGGCTTCCTCCAGCGCGGCGATCGCCTCCTCGCTGCGTCGTTGTTGGTGTAGCGCCTGGCCGTATGGCTCCAACACGTCGAGCCGTTGGACGCTCACCGGCCGGGACAGAAGGCGCAATCCCTGAGCCGCGTATTCGCACACCCGCGCCGGAGCGTATCGCTGGCGAGCGAGACGGGCTGCCGACAGGTAGTAGCGGGCCGCCCTCACCCCTGCACCGCCCTGTTCGTAGTGCTGCGCCAACAGCGCGCAGTGCTCCTCGTTGTCTGCTGCCAGACGGCATTCGAGCCACTGCGCAATGCGAAGATGGTATTGGCTCAGCAGCGCTGCGCTCGTGTAGCAGTGCAGAGCCTCGCGTTCCAGGTTGTGCTTGAAAGCGAACTCGCGATCACCCGGAATGGTCGAATCGGGCATCGACAGGAGGTAGTCCCGTGCGACCAGGTCATCTAGCATGGCTTCGACTTGCGCGCGTTGGGCGGTGGCTCCGTGCCAGTGGGGGGGTGGTGACTGACCCTCGCGCTCGAGCGCTACCAGAGCACCGGACCAGAATACGCCACCGAGGGAGGCCGCCATTTCTAGTAGGGAGCGCTCCTGGGTCCGCAGGCTGGCGATGCGCGACTCGATCGCGTCGTCCACGGTGAGCGGGAGTCGACTCTCGTCGAGCCGCTCGGCGCGTACCTGCCAGGGCCCGGCACCACTGTCGGTTGGAATGACCACGCCCTGCTGAATGAAGGCTTGCACGAGTTGCTCGAGCAGATACGGATTGCCCCCTGCGAGATCTACGGCAGCGTCCACCAACTCGTCGGGCACGTCCTCTGCCTGCGATAGCAGATTCTCGAACAGTTCGGCGGCATCGTCGGGCTCCAGCGGCGATAGCTCGAAGCGTTGGTGGTTGCGTTCACACACCCAGTCCGGGTGACGTCGGGGGAACTCCGGACGGCCCACGAAGACGACCATGATAGGCCCGCGCCGCAGACCAGAAGCGAGATGTTTGAGCAGCTCGATCGTGTCGTCATCAGCCCGGTGGAGATCCTCGAAGGTCAACAACAAGGGTCGTGTGCGTGCGTCGAGTTCAAGGAACCGGGTCAACACGGCTCTCTGCACTTGATGCGTCTGGTGCGCATCCGTGCTGACGGCCTTGACCAGGGGCGAATCGGGCATCGGCACGCCGGCGAATCCGCCCAGGAAATGTAGGAAGTCGGTACTGGACTCGTCGTCACCTATCACCGCGGCCACCCCATCTCGAAATGACGCCGCTGCGCTGGGCTCATCGGCGCCCTCCGAAATGCCCAACCTGTCACGCAGCATCGCGCGAATCGGCGCGAACGCGACGCCCTCGCCGCGGCTCATGACACTGAGCACCCTGGGGGCCCCTTCACGTGTGCGGACGTTCGTGAGGAACTCACGGAGCAGGCGGCTTTTTCCAAGCCCAGTGGCACCGACGAGTGTCACCATTTGGGGAGATGACGAGCGTGTGGTCTCCGAGAGTGTGGCCTCGAGCATCTCGAGTTCGCGCTCGCGTCCCACGATCGGGGAACGCGGCCGCGGGGGTTTGACCTGGGGAGGGTTCGGCATCTGGTCGTCCGCACCTCTCTTCCTACCCCGCATCCCGCACCAGATCACGCCCCGTTGGCTGCCGGGCTCGACCCCGCGCAGCGACTGCCCGGATCGGGATTGGGGTGGGGACTTGCTTCAGAAATTGGCGCTCGGGGCCGCCACTCGCTCCTCGTTTGGCGCGACTGACGCCGGGCTAGAAAAAAGCGCAGGGTTGGCCGTGGCGCGCCTGCTACACTACCGGATGCGGCCACTCACCTAGGCGCTACGGAGCTCTAAGACGATCGTGGCGAATGTACGGACAAGCAAAACCTCCGATGAATCGCTGGCTTAGAACCATTCTCGTGCTCGCGGCCCTGGTCGCTGCGTTTTGTCTCACGTTCGTGTGGCAGCGTCAGAATGCCCTCGACTTCGACATCGACACTTCGCCGCGGGCGCGAGCGGCCAAAAAGAGGGTCCCTTACGATCTATCGAGCGTTCGGGTCCTCAAGACCATCGTTACCAAGGTCAACAACAACTACGTCGAGCCGGAGCGCATCGACCATCGCCGTATGCTTCTGTCGGGCTTGAACGCCATTCAAAAGCAGGTGGCGCCCGTGCTGGTCCACCACGGGGAGGATCAGCCGGCCTTTCGGGTGCAGGTCAATGATCAGATGGGCGAGTTTCGCATCGACGACGTGAACTCGCCCTGGCAGCTGACCTGGAGGTTTCAGGAGGTCTTCAAGTTCCTGCAGGAACATTTGCGCGAGGACGAAGACATCAAACTTCGCGACGTCGAGTACGCCGCTGTGAACGGGATGCTTCGCACGCTCGACCCGCACTCCGTGCTGTTGACCCCGGAGGAGTACTCGGAGATGCAGCTGAGCACGCGCGGCGAGTTCGGTGGGCTCGGCATCGTCATCTCCATTCGCGACGGTCAGCTCACGATCATACGTCCGATGCCTGGCACGCCCGCTCACAACGCAGGGCTCCATAGGAAGGATCGGATCGTCAAGATCAACGACGAGTCGACCCTCAATATGCCGCTCGAGGAGGCGGTCAAGCGTCTGCGAGGAGCGCCCGGCTCGTCGGTTGCTGTCTGGGTCGTGCGCGAGGGGGCTTTCGACAAGCCGCGCCGCTTTGACCTCGAGCGAGCCGTAATCCACATCGACTCCGTCGAGTCGCGCATGCTCCGCAACAATATCGGCTACGTCCAGATCAAAAACTTCCAGTCGAATACCTGCGATGACATCCGCTCCGCGCTAAACGGGCTGCACGCGAAGCAGATGAAGGGGCTAGTCATGGACCTGCGCGACAATCCCGGTGGGCTGTTGCAGCAGGCCGTGTGCGTCGCCGATCTGTTTTTATCTAGCGGGACCATTGTAACCACGTCGTCCAACGATCCCGACAAGCGCGAGCCCAAGGCGGCGCATGTCGAAGGGACCCAGCCACTCTACCCCATGGTCGTGCTTGCCAACGGCGGTAGCGCCTCCGCCAGCGAGATTGTGGCGGGGGCACTCAAGAATCACGACCGGGCGCTGGTCGTCGGTGATCGTACCTTTGGCAAGGGCTCGGTTCAGGTGCTGTACAGCGACGACAACGACGGCTGGGCTCTCAAGCTAACGATCGCCCAGTACCTGACGCCCGGTGACGTTTCGATTCAAGGCGTCGGAATCGTCCCCGACGTCAAGATTGAGCCCATGACAGTCGACCCCATCGACATGGATCTGACCCTTGACAGCGACTATCCGCGCGAGTCGGATCTGATGGCCCATCTCACGCATTCGCGGGCGCGCAACTCGCACAAGCCCGCCGTGGTGCTGCGCTACTATCTGCCAGAGGCGACCAGGCAGAGGCTGCGAGAGGCGCGGCCGGAAGACCTTGAGGAAAACGAGAAGGAGGATGAGTTCCTAACGAAGTTTTCCCGAGACCTGCTGGCGCGCGCTACACGCCCTCTACGCAGGGATCTGCTGCGCGACGCGGAGCCCGTGATCGAGGCCGCTGCCAAGGGGGAGATGCAGGCCGCCGTGGCAGAGCTCCGCCGGCTCGGCGTTGACTGGAGTGTGGGGCCGGACAAGGGGCCAAGCGAGGTGGCCGTCGAGGTGTCTACTAGCGCGAACAACAACCGTGCGGTCGCGGGCGATCCGTTCGAGCTTCGCGTGTCGCTCACCAACAAAGGGGGCAACCCTCTTTATCAGCTGCGCGCGGTGACCAAGAGCGACAACCGCCTGTTCAGCGAGCGCGAACTGGTCTTCGGTAAACTGATGCCGGGAGAAACGCGCACGTGGGCGACAACCCTTGGCGTATGCAAGCGAGACGAGAAAACGAAGAAACGCAACTGTGCCCTCCCGAAGGGTCTGCGCGACCGTGCCGATGGTGTGCGCGTGGAGTTCTCAGAGGCGCACGGGCACCTGCCGAGAGCAGCGGAGATCCGCACCCAGGTGCGGGCGCTGCCCACGCCTGACTTCGCGTACACAGTGCACGTTGCGGACGACGGTCGGGGCAATGGCGACGGGCATCTGCAGCCGGGAGAGCTTGCGACCGTGTACCTGAAGCTCCGCAACGTGGGCGAAGGTGTCAGTGAAGAGACGGTTGCGAACCTGCGTAACATGAGTGGGCGTGGGATCCTGCTGCAGGCGGGACGATTCCAGCTCGGTGAAATGAAGCCAGGGGACGAGGAAGAGGTTCGCTTTACGTTCGAAGTGCTGCCCGACTTCGATGAAGACCTCGCCAAGCTCCAGGTGTCGATGGCTGACACGGTGCTCCGGGAGAGCGCCAGTGAGAAGCTGGAGATTCCGATCGCACCAAAGGCCAAGCGACCTGACCCGACCGCTCGGGAGGGGTCGGTGACCCTGAAGGACGGCGCGATCATCTACGAGCGGGTGGCGTCCGAGGGGGAGGCACGGCAGATCGCACTTGTGCGCGGTGGGGCCCTTGGACTCGAGGCCCAGGCGGCCCTGGGCGATCATATTCGCGTGGACCTGGGCGGAGGTCGGCCGGGCTGGGTGGCCGCAGCCTCAGTCGTCAGCAATCCTTCGGCTGTCGCGGGCAAGCTCGTCGACGTCCTGGCCCATATGCCGCCCTCGTTGGACGTCGACACGGGCGGGCAATTGGTGACGCGCGGTGAAACGGTGCGAATCAAAGGTGCGGCGGTCGACGACTCGTTGGTCCGCGACGTCTACGTGTATGTTGGTTCCAGCAAGGTCTTCTATCAGTCGAACCGGAACGCTCGGGACCGACGCCGGTGCGAGTTCGACACCAAGATACCTCTCCGAGATGGTATCAACTACGTCACAGTCGTTGCCCGCGAGAGCAACGAAGTGGCTTCACGGACCACCTTCGTCGTTCGCAAGGACGGCCCAGACGGATCCCTGCTCGAAACGCCCAAGAACGATGACGACCTATACTTCTCGCCGTTCGACGACGAGTAGGACAGGGGCGCCGTTTCGCGCTACAGGGGGGCCATGCATCTAGTTTGCCTGGACCTGGAAGGGGTGTTGATCCCCGAAATCTGGATCAATTTTGCTGAGCGCACCGGCATCGAAGCGCTCCGACTCACTACCCGAGATATTCCGGATTACGACGAGTTGATGACGCGCCGCCTGGCCATCCTCAACCAGCATGGCCTCGGCCTCCGGGAGATCGACGACGTCGTGTCCGGGATGGACCCGCTGCCGGGCGCGGCAGCATTTCTTTCGGACCTGCGAGATGCCTACCAGGTCGTGATCCTTTCCGACACGTTCTACGAGTTCGGCATGCCCTTTATGCGCAAATTGGGGCAGCCAACCCTATTGTGCCACAAGCTTGACGTCGCACCCGATGGGGCGATCCGCCACTATCTGCTGCGTCAGCCGGACCCGAAGCGGAAATCGGTCCAAGCCTTCCATAGTCTGAACTACAAGATCATCGCCGCTGGGGATTCCTACAACGACACTACGATGCTGGCGGAAGCTGACGCCGGCATTCTGTTCCGCGCCCCCGACAACGTAGTTCGTGAGTTCCCTCAGTTCAAGCAAGCCTCCGAGTACGCTGAACTGCGCGCGGAGATCGACGCAGCCTCGGCAGGTCTGTCCGGCTAGCCAGACCTTTCGGGGCTGTCGGGCGAGTGCGGCGCGATCGGGATGGCGGCCACACCCGCGCCTTGGGTATAAGGGACGCAGCCTGGAGACTGGGACCCCTGCTAGCGCTGGCCGCAGCCCTGTTTTGCGTATTGGCAAACGGTTTCTTTGTAGCCGCCGAGTTTGCCTTGGCCCGCGTGCGCCCCACCGCCTTGGAAACGCTTGCCATGCGCGGTGACCCAAGGGCCGCAAGGGCGCTTGAAGCCACCCGACAGCTCGACAGCTACCTGACCGCCACACAATTCGGCATCACACTAGCTTCGCTGGCACTGGGCTGGCTGGGAGAACCGGCTATCGCCCACTTCCTTCGACCCCCCTTGTCTCAGCTGGGGTTGGCCGAGTCGGGCGTGCACGGGGTCGCGACCGCGGTGGCTTTCACCGTCATCAGCTTCCTGCACATCGTACTCGGCGAATTGGCACCCAAGTCGCTGGCCATTTTGAGGCCAGAGCAGACGGCGCGGATGACAGCCGGCCTGATGCACGGGTTCTTCGTCGTCATGTACCCGATCCTGTCATTGCTCAACGGACTCTCTGCGTACGTCCTGCGACGGGCCGGAGTTTCGGATAGCGTCAGCGAGTCCGAAGCGGTGCTGAGTGCCGAAGAGCTGCGGCTGGTGGTCCAGAGCTCGTTCGCTGGTGACGAGGCGCGTACCAAACGGGATCTGCTCGAGCGGGTCCTACGTGCCACCGACCGTCCAGTGCGCGCACTGATGATTCCTCGGGTTGACATGCATATCCTTTCGCTTGGCGACACGTTTGAAAGCTGGATGGCGGCGATTCGCCGGTCGGGTTTCAGTCGCTATCCGGTGAGTGCGGATGGAGATCCGGACCATGTACTCGGCTACGTATACGTCAAGGACTTGCTGCTTTCGGAAGGGGTTCCGCGACGAGGGATCCAAGCGTTCAAGCGAGACGTCCTGTTCGTGCCGGAGTCGTGCTCGGTTGGAGAACTGCTCGGCCGCTTTCAGCAAACCTCTATTCCGATGGGAATCGTGGTCGACGAGTACGGTGGAACAGAGGGGCTGGTGACGGTAGAGGATGTGGTCGAAGAACTCGTTGGCGAACTTCACGATGAACTGGATACAGAAGCGCCCCGCATCGAGGCGCGCGAGGATGGCAGTTTCCTGGTAGATGGAATGCTGCCCGTGGGGGATCTACCGATTGCTGGCTTGGACGGGGCCGAGCACAGTTCGGGCGATACGGTGAGCGGCTACGTTATCGCTCAGCTTGGCCGGTTGGCGCACCCAGGCGACCGCATTCGCATCGGGCAGTATGAGGTGACGGTCGAGGACGTACGCCGGCGGCGCATTGGACGCGTTGCGTTACGACCGCGACCGGAGACCATGCCGCCACCGAGTGCCACCTCTGAAGAGGGTTAGCCCGCATCCATCGCCAAATCACGCGCCCTCGCACAACTGCTCGACTCCGCAGCGCTTTTATCTCAGTCAGAAATACAGCGAGTATTGCCTCCTGCACCGAAACCCCCGCGAAGCCGATCAGTTGCACAATGATCACGTGCCTTGGTGATGGACGCAGGCTAGACATCGCTCGCAGTTGGCCTGACCACGGGCGAGGGCGACCTGACCTGGCAAGCACTGTGGCGCAACAGTTTCAACCGACCCGTCAGTCGGGCGCCAGCCGATACGCGGGCCACCCTACGCTTGCATAGTGTGCAAGAGTTGGCCTGCAGGAATGGCAAGGTTACGGGTTCCGGCAGGCGGCGCGCAGGTGATAAGGGGCTCTAGCTCGTCATGGCAGTGAAATGGTCGTGAAAAGCTGAGCGAGTACCAGGAAACGTCGAGAGTAGCCACATGCCGAGCCATACGGCCCCCGAGCTGGCGCGCGTTGTCGTCGACCTCCAGGTGTTGTGGACGCTGCTTTGTGCAGCCCTGGTGCTGCTCATGCAAGCCGGGTTCTGTTGCCTAGAAGCGGGTGCTGTTCGCCACAAGAACTCGGTCAATGTGGCTGCAAAGAACGTCGTAGATCTCTGTATCTCCTTCCCCGCGTTCTTCGTCGTCGGCTACGCGCTCATGTTCGGCGAGGATCGCTTCGGGCTCTTCGGCCATCCGAGCTTCTTCCTCTCGGAACTCGATGCTGCGGACCTCACCGCCTTTGTCTATCAGGCGGCCTTTTGCTCGACGGCCGCCACAATCGTGTCCGGAGGGGTCGCCGAACGCTGCCGCTTCCTGCCCTACATGTTGATGAGCGCGGTCACGGCAGCAGTGATCTACCCGCTGTTCGGCCATTCTGTCTGGGGCGGCGGCGTCCTCTCCCAGCTCGGCTTTCACGACTTCGCCGGAGCGTCGGTCGTGCACATGGTCGGCGCCGGGATCACGCTCGCTGGGGTCCAGGTCATGGGAGCAAGACGGGATCGGTTCGACGCGGAAGGCGGCGCCCAACCGATCCCCGCGAGCAGCATGCCGATGGTCGCAGTCGGGGTCATCATCCTGACATTCGGCTGGATCGGGTTCAATGGGGGGTCGGCACCGCTCGGCGATCAGACCGCCGAGATCATCACCAACACCCTGCTGGCCGCATGCTTCGGCGGGCTCGGCGCACTTCTCATCACGTGGGCCTATCGGGGTCTCGCGTCGGTCGAACCCATCTTCAACGGTGTTCTTGCAGGCCTGGTGTCGATCACGGCCTGCGCGGATGTCGTTTCTTTGCAGGCTGCGTCGCTCGTCGGGATCGCCGGAGGCATGGCGATGGTGCTGGCGACCGCGGCACTGGAACGCCTGCGTCTCGACGATGCGGTGGGCGCGATTCCCGTGCACGGTGCGGGCGGCCTGGTCGGAATCCTGCTCACAGCCGGCTTCGCCAAGTCCGAATACCTGGCCGAGGCCGGGATCGATCGACTGGAGCTGCTGCGGGCGCAGGGAGTGGGCGCGCTTGCCTGCCTGCTCTGGTCCTACAGCGTCGGCTACCTGGCGTGGGCGCTGGTAGCCCGCGTGACCACCTTGCGAGTGGGTCCGGTCGAGGAGTCGGTGGGAATGAACTTCAGCGAACACCAGGTCGACAACGAAGCACACGCCTTGACCCGCAGCCTGCTTGAGACAGGCAATGGTCGGTTGCCAACCCAGGCGACCATCGATGCCATCGGCGGCGATCAGTTCGCCGCCCTGGCGAACTCCATCCATGAGCTCGCGCGGGAGCGCGATAACAATGATCAGCAAGCCGTGCGGTGGTCAAACGACCTGGACGCCATCAGCGGCACCCTGGACTTGAATCAGCGCATCGGCCGCGAGACGATCGAGTCCTACCACGATGAAGTACTCAACGTGGATCGCACCCTCGAGCACATCAGCACCCTGCTAGAAGGCGACGGCGTGGACAGCCAAGCGCTGACCATTGCCAGTGACTCGATCACGAACCTCCGGCGTCGCGTCGACCTCCTGCGCCACAAGCTGCCAAGCGGGATCGATAGCTGGGAACAGATCAACCGCATGACCGAGCGCCTCGACCTATTGGCCGGCACCATTCGAGGAGATGTCCGTGAAACCTCTTGAACCCGGGACGCGCCTGGGCAGCGTCCGCCTCGAAGGACCCATCGCCGAAGGCGGCACCTCAGTCGTCTACAAGGGCCATCACGTCCACCTGGCGACCGATGTGGCGGTCAAGATCATGGCACCACGCAAGGGCCACAGCGTGGACGATCGCAACCGGTTCCTGCGAGAAGCTCGCATCGCGGCCCGCCTGAACGACCCGTCGATCGTGCGCGTCTACGACTTCGGCGAACGCGGCCAACTCTGCTACCTGGTCATGGAGCTCGTCCAGGGCGTCACCCTTGAGCAATACCTTCAGCAACGTCCAACTAAGCCATCGGAACGTACGATTTTCCGTCTCCTGCGGCGGGTCACGCGCGCGCTTCGGGTATCCCACGCGGCGGGGCTGGTACATCGCGACCTCAAGCCCGCGAACATTCTGATCGACCAGGCGGGCCAGCTGAAGGTCGCTGACTTTGGGCTTGCCCGTGGTAGCGGAGCGCCAGCGGTGGGCAGCGACGGTCTGTTCAACGGGACACCCCTATACATGGCTCCAGAGTGCGCGACCGCCGGAGCGCGTGTGGATCAACGTGCGGATCTGTATTGCCTGGGCGTAATCGGCTACGAGTTGATCTTCGGACGGCCCCCCTACGAGGGCGACAACGTGCGCGAGATATTGGAAGGCCACCGCTCGGGACGGGCGCCCTTCGACCTGCCGACCCATTGCTCGGAGCGCCTGGTCGCGATCGTCCAGCGCCTGATGGCCCCCGACCCCGAGGCACGCTTCCAAAACGCCGAACAACTACTGCAGGGGCTGGAGCACGCGCGCCACGCGGGCAAGCAAGCCCCGGATACCTCCACCACTCAATCCAACCACAGCGAACCCGGCAGCGGGCTGTCGAGGGGCTCGGACGACTTCAGCTCAATGGTACGCCTGCTTGAGCAACGCTTCGCTGGCCGCGTCAGTGAGCACCCCGAGGGCAAGGTGGTGCACTCCACGCCCCGCGAACGCGCGATGGTCTGGATGCTGCTGGCAGCCACCGTAGGCGCAGCCGTCGCCGGCTACCTGGCACGCGGCTAGCCCGGATCATTCATGACTACGGCGTCGGATCGCGCAGGGATTCGGCTTCACAGGGCTTTCGACGACCGACGGGAATACTGCCTGTATTTTCTAG
>JAPPOR010000036.1 GCA_028817905.1 Myxococcales bacterium | reverse complement strand
GGCAGGGACGACATGTTGATGCGCATGCGCAAGCAGGTCGTTCGCTCGGTGCGCGGCCGCGGTGGCGGCTTCATCGTCGTAGGCGACCCGGGAACCGGACGGTCGCGGGCACTGGACACGTTCGTCCTCGAAGCCAAGTTGATGGGTGCCGCGACCGGGCGCGCAGGCGCCACCGATGGTGCCAGCGGGCCCATGGGCGTGGCGCGCGCGTTGGTCGCCCAGATCCATCAAGCTGCCGGCACGACTTCAACCGCAGTGGCGGACGAAAGCGCCAGCATTCGGAGCCTACTCTTCGGAGATGCGACAGGCCCGGACCGGCCCCTACTCGACGTGGCGCGCCCGGAGCTAGACCGGGCCGAAACGCAACAAACGCTGCGGGCCTGGCTACTCGGGATAGCAAGCAAACGCCTGGTGGCCCTTGCGGTAGACGACTTCGAGTTCGTGGACGAGCCCTCCGCAGCCCTACTCGCGGCGCTGTCCCTGGACGCGCAGCGACACCGGCTCGTCTGTGGCGTAAGCGCACGCCCTGACACCCTGCAGCGTGCCCCGACGGCGCTCGGCGTCCTGCGCGAGCACACCCGCCAGATCGAGCTCCTCCCACTCACCCAAACCCAGGTGCGCGAGCTGCTCTCGGGCGTCTTCGGTGACGTCCCCCATCTGGAAGCTCTGAGCATTCAACTGCACCAACTCAGCCGCGGGCGCCCACGCGAGTGCATGGCCCTTGCCCAGCATCTGGTAGACACAGGCGTGATCACCTACCGGGCCGGTGCGTTTCAGCTTCCCGCCGAGATCGACCCGTCACTTTTGCCCACGGACTTCAACGCGGCCGCCCAGGCCCAGCTTGCGTCCTTGCCGGAGCACGCCGCGGCGCTGGGACGCCTGCTTTCCCTTGCAGTCACGGGGCGACTGACACGCGTGCAGCTACTGGCAGCAGCTGCTCTGCCGGCAGCTCAAGTCGATGCCGGCGTCGAGCAGCTTCGCAGGCTTCAGGCCATCGCTGGCGGTCCCGATGGCTACCGCATGTGTCACCCTGCCATGGCGAGCTTGCTGCGTTCGTCAGCCGACGAGGTTGCGCTTCGCTCCCTGCACGACCAGTTGGCCACCGCCTATCAGGCGGCGGAAACGGGACTGCTCGTGATTTCCTACCACGCCCTGCGTGGCGCCGACCCCGAAGCAGCTCTCGACAGGCTTTTCGCCCACGCAGACAACGACGATGCCGGCGGACTGAGGGCAGGTGGATACGAGGAGATCGGCGCCGACGCCGCCGCCGAGGCCTGGGAACGAGCCTTGGAGGTGGCCGAAACGCTCGACCGCCCCACATGCCAGCTGATGCGGCTCTGGACCTCGGCAGCGGGGGCTGCCGCAAGCGGCGCCCATGCTCGCTTCTACGACTTGGTCGCGGTCCCGTGGCTCGAGGAACTCAAGCGAGCCAGCGGCTACCACGACTGGCAGAACCGGTCGGAGGAGTCAGACCCCCCCACGCGCAGTATGCAAGCCTTCCTGGCCGCCAATCAGCGCTACGAAGACACACCTGAGCACGAGCGCGTCGCGTCCCCGGCAGAGGCCATCAAGGGCATGGTGGCCTACGTGGTCTTTTCGATCGCCATTGGCGCAAGAACCATGCGCCCGGAGCTCCACGCAACGTTGCCCGCGCTACTGCTACCCTTCGCCCCGATCGTTCCCGTGGTCGAGGCCATGCGTCTGAATGCAGAGGCCACCTTCTGCGCCTATCTCGGCCTGCGGGAGGAGGCGCGAGAACGAATGATCGCATTGATCGATGTGATCGACGGCCTCGAGGGCGAGCGTTCCTATCTCATGGAGAAGGTTCGCGCCGCGGTGTGCCAGGCGATCGCGGCCCGCGAAGCCGTGCTTGGCATCGTCCGGGAAGATCCCGACCATTGGTTGCGATCCGATGAGCCGAACCAGCGCGTCGGGGCCGAGTACATTCGCAAGATCGTCGCGCTTCATCGCGGCGACTGGACAGCAGCAGAGGAACACCGCCGCAAGGCCGAGATCATCGCGCTGCAACACGACACCGCACCGATGTTCTCCACCCTCACCGAGGAGCTCGAAACGCACGCCCTTGCGCGCGACCTGACCGGCCTCCGCCGGGTTCGGGCCCGCGTGCGGGCATCGATCGCGGTGAACCCACGCTGGCGACTCACCGCCGAGCTCGCCGATGCGTATCACCATCATATGCGCGGCGAACCGGAGGCCGCGATGGAGGTGATCACACGCCTGCGCGCAGAGAGCGAACGCGCCAAATACCCCTACGGCTTGCTACCACTACTTGAGGTCCTCGCCGTCGAGATCCTGCTAGAAAGCGGCGACACACAGGAAGCCCTCGCGCTCGGCTCACAAGCGCTGAGACGCAGCCAAGCCACTGGCCAGCGCTCATTCGCACGCTTGCTCGCCCTGCCTGTCGCGCTGGCAGAAGCTCGCCTCGGACAATACGAAGCGGCCAGGGCGAGGATCGCTAGCGTCATTCAAGCGCAGGAGGCCCTGAGCATAGCAGGGCTCCTGATGGGGCGCGCCTTCGAATATCAGGCCCGCTGCGCGCTCGCCCAGAATGATCGGGAGGCCTTTCTCGCCGCGTCCGCCGAGGCCGCAATGCACTACCGCCCGGGACATAGTCACGTACTGGGAGCGTTGCACGAGCGTCTGATGGAAGACGCCCGCCGGGCGGGCCTGATCGACGACACACCGGCGGCGGCCACGCCGGAGCCCCCAGACCGCATCTCCGAGCTAGCCAGCCAGGTGAGTGCAACCTTCATGCAATGTCAGGACTCCGGCGAACGTGCGGTGGCCGCCCTGGAAATCCTGCGGGAAGCCGCGAGCACGAACACCGCCTACTTGTTCCTTTTAGCCGAAGGCGGACTCGTGCTGGCCGCCGCAATCGGCGAGACGCCCGCTGACACCTCCGAAATGCGCACCTTCGCACGATCGCAGATCGATATGGAGCGGGACAACGATATCGTCACCATGACGGCGTCACACGAAGACATCGAGATGGAAGAGCCGCCGACCGAAGTCTGTGATGGGAACGGCTACGATTTGCGGCCCGAAGTCTTGATCGCCAACCACGACGGCGAACTGCTGCTCGCTGGGATCGCCCTGCTGGCCTCACCCGAATCCGACCAGCCTCTGGGTCCAGTGGCCGACGCCGTAGCGAAGCACCTGATCGAGTCCGGCGACTGCGAACCGGTCGTCGCCGCCTAGCCCG
>JAPPOR010000473.1 GCA_028817905.1 Myxococcales bacterium | reverse complement strand
CGCCGAGTTCCCATTCGGGACCTACCACATGTGCCACTTCCACGGTGCGCCTGTGACCCAGGCACCCCAAGCCGGCGAAGCTCTGATCACCGCTCCCGGACCACTGCTCTGCGATGTCCTCAAACTCCTGGAGCAGGAGCGACAAGCACGGGCCCTAGGTCAGGCCGTAGTTGGCCGCGACACCATCGCGCTGTGCGACGACATCCGGACCGCACTACGCGAAGAAGCCTCGGAGCTATGCGAGCGCGCCTCCGAGGCCATGGACTTCGAGGGCCTCACCGCACACGTGCAGACAAGGCCCGCCGAGACCGACCACTCCTCCACTGGGGATGCGGACGCCGCAGACAAGCGCGCTTCCGCGGAGACGCCAACGGGCGACGTGATCGTCCGACGCCACCGGTTCGCCCGCAACACCCATGAGACGAACCAACGCGCCAGGCGCGTCGTCATCCACCGTGACCGGCGCCGGGGGCGCCCCGTTGGCACAAAGCACGGTGCCGACCCACCTGACTGATCACAGACCGCCCCAGCAGGCGTGCACCCGGAGCAGGAAGTGGCCCCCGGGTGCACGCATGCGTTTCAAAGCCCCTCAAACAACCAGTTCCAGCTGCTTGACGTCATTCGAGGTGCGAACAGCGACCCCGTACCTCCAGACTGAACGCTCGCGCAAGCAAACACCAGCATCTCCGGGCATCCCCAGCCACCCAATTTCCCGGCGGACGTCGGGCGGATCCCCCACGGGCGGATCCCCCATACAGACCGCCCCAGCAGGCGTGCACCCGGAGCAGGAAGTGGCCCCCGGGTGCACGCATGCGTTTCAAAGCCCCTCAAACAACCAGTTCCAGCTGCTTGACGTCATTCGAGGTGCGAACAGCGACCCCGTACCTCCAGACTGAACGCTCGCGCAAGCAAACACCAGCATCTCCGGGCATCCCCAGCCACCCAATTTCCCGGCGGACGTCGGGCGGATCCAAAAAATGCTGCCGCCACCCTTCCCGCCGTTCACGCAGCCAGACCACTTGACCCTCACCAGACCACTTGACCCTCAATCGTTTTCCAGCCTTCTTTGAGGAGCCAATTGTGCGAGGGCGCGTGATTTGGTGATGAATGCGGGCCAGCCCGGACTCAGAACCAGTCACAGACGCCGTCGAATTCGGGCGGCAAACCGTCGGCATAGGGATCGGCGTCGATCCCGTAAGGGTGGTCTACGAGAAAGCGAAAGTGGGCGTCGCGAATCTGCGACGTGGGGCCGATGCAAGCGGAGGGGCCTGGACAGACGATAACAAGTCCACCGTGGTTAGATAAGTCGCGCGCCAGGGCCCGTGTGGCCGGCGGTGCAACGATGTCCATGGGGCCATCGGTGAGCCCATAGGACGCGATCAGGGACGGTACGTGGCCCCCCGGGGGCAGCTTGCCCGACGACATGACCCCGCCGCCCTCAAGGACTGCGCCCGCCAGGTAGCTCGCGCGAGCATAGACCATGGCACCGGCGTGCAGCCCGCCGGCGCCGCAGCCACCGGTGTAGATACGGCGTGGATCCACGCCGAGTTGTTGGACCGCACAGGCAACCACCACGTCGGCCACTTCGAAGTCACCCGTGTGCCACGCACCCAGGGCGGTGTCCTCGCCCGCGCCCAGCGTCTGAGAAAAGGCAGCCACCAGGCCACCGCCCGCGACGATCCGGTCGAGGTTGTCTCCAAGCGATTCGGCGTCGTCGGCCATGCCAAAGTGCGTGGGCCAGTAGAGATAGGCCATGCCGCCGCCTGCCGCGGAACGCCGACCGACCCAGAGGCGCACGTCCATGCCCAGGATCGAGACCATACCGGTCCGGAGCGTCGGACACGACGCAGGTGGGTCAGGAAGCGTCGGTCCTGCATGCCTGTCGGTGCCGGCTGCCGCGTCAGGCAGGATCGCGCCCGCGTCGCTGTCCATGCCGACGTCGGTCGCCCCGGGACCCGGTGGCGCCACCGCCGCATCGCCGGCGGGTCCCGGCCCGGGGTCGGACCCAGGTCGGGTCATCGCTGCGCTCGACCCATCCATGGGCGGCCCGGGACTAGCCCCCCCCGCGAGCGGCTGACCGCGGGGCTCGGTCCGTGCCGGCATCGTGGCCTGAGTGGCCTCGGCCAGACCATTCGGTGGTTCGCTCGCCGCAGACACGGGCGCGTCGGAGTGCATGTGAGGCGACGTGCCAACGGTTGTCGAACCCGCGGCATCGCAGCCCGCGCCCGCAAGCGCCAAGGCAAGCGCCCCCAGACCCATTACCACCTTCCGCATGCGCCCCGGTCCCGTCATTCGCACCCCAACTGGTCTGCCCCAGACCTGCGGGCGGCGCAAGGGGACGTCCCGGTTTCGCAGATCGCCCCGTCAGCGCTACGGAAACGGGTTTCGGTCCGGGGGAAGGAAGTGCGTGCGGGCCTCGGGATCGGAAAGTCGCTGCTCGCTGTAGAAATGGCGCAACAGGCCGCGTGCGTCCTCCACGACGATGGGGTGCCGCTCGATCAGCGCCTCCCATGTGAGTTCAGCCTCCTCGGGCAGATGGGATGCCAGCAGCCGCATCATCGCTTCCGTAATGGTGCGATGGAATGTGCCTTCCGCGCCCAGCCGTGACGCGTAGCGCCGGATGTCAGCTGAGAGGCGCTCGGTGGCCTCTTCCGGTGACCACTGCGCGAGGTACAGCCAGGCGGCGCGGATATGTCCGCGGTGGTCGAACTCGCTCGAAGGTAGGCTGCACGCCCGAAAGGACGCGAGGAAGTCCCGGTCGGTCCCCATGGGATGAGCCTACCGGCTTCGCGTGCCGCATGCACGTCTAGCGTCCAGCGGTGTCCGCCCGCGTAAAGCGCTGGTGGCGACTGTGGCTGCCCGTCTGGCCGTCTGGCCCGCGCGGAAAGCCCAGATAACCGCCTGCCCGAGCCTTGCGAGCGCGTTAAGGTACGTTGATGCTCAGGTGGCGAAGCGGCTGGATAGGGCTGGGGATGCTGGCGCAGGGATGGCTGCTAGGCGGGTGTGGCGAGGACACGCCGCCTCCGGCCACTGACATGGCGACATCGTCGGCCCCAGCCATGGGGGGCGCCCCGCCCACCGAGTCGCCAAAGGACCCGGCCGCAAACAGGACGGGCAACGAGCCCATGTCATCCGACGTCGAGCAAGCGGCGCCAGAACCTTCGTCCACGATGCAGGGAGGCGACATTGGCGTCGGGATGTCCGCTCCGGATCCAACGGGGGG
>JAPPOR010000386.1 GCA_028817905.1 Myxococcales bacterium | reverse complement strand
TGTACTCGATCAAACCGACGCCACGCTCATCGTGCGCAAGCGCGGGCGGTACGGCGCGGTCGACATGCGGGCCGCGATCGGCTGGGATCGCCATGCCCACGCAGTCCAGCAAGGCCTGTGCCAGCACGTAAGTACTCATTTCGCACAGCCCCCATGGGTCCACGTCCGGCCACTGCCAAGCGCGGGTTGGCAGCCCCGGGTTGCAGGGAGGTCGGGGCCGATGCTTGCCGTCATCGCGACGGCTAGGATCATTCACCAAAGCGCGCGATGTTCGTGCAAGTGATCGGCTTCGCAGCGGTTTCAGTGAAGGAGGGACTACCAGACCGCATTTTCAACTGAAGCGGAAGCGCTGCGGAGTCGAGCGCTTGTGCGAGGGCGCGCGGGTTGGTGTAGCTCGCCGCTTGCACTTCCCTTGCGTCCTTGGATGGGTCTGTAGGAACGTGCGACGGAACGATGCGCACATCCAGCACGCGAACCATGCTCCTCTACGGTCTGAGCGCGGCAGGCATCGCCCTGGCCGGGCTTTCACTCCGGTGGCCCGCGCTCACGTCGGGGTTCACCGTCGATGACTACGCCCAACGGGGAATGATGGAGGGGCTATACCCGGCCAAGCGAGGACCGCTCGAGCTCTTCACCTTCTCGACCGGACGAGCCGACGAGGTCCAGCACCTCAAAGACGTTGGCTTCTTTCCCTGGTGGTCCCATCCACACCTAAAACTGTCCATGCTGCGGCCCCTATCGAGCGCTCTGATGTGGCTCGATCGGATGTGGTTCGGCGACGACGCCTTCGCCTACCACCTGCACAGCCTTGTCTGGTGGGTGCTGCTGATGACGGCCGTCGCATGGCTCCTACACACCCTGTTGCCGCGCGGCGCCGCGCTGCTCGCCCTCGCCTTCTTCGCGTTGGACGAGGCCCATGCGATGCCCCTCGGGTGGCTCGCGCTGCGCAACGAACTGGTGGCGAGCCTGTTCGCTGTGCTGGCAATGGGCTTGCACATGCGGAGCACCGGACCCGGCGACGCGAGCGGCACACCCCAAAGCAGCGCTCCCCCAAGTGGCAGGCCATGGCTGGTCGCACTGACCTTTGGCCTGGCTCTGTCCGCAGGGGAGTACGCCATGCCGTTCCTCGGATATTTCATCGCGCACGCGCTCGCAACCGCAAGACAACTGGGATCGGCGGTGCGCCGCCTGCTACCGGTGCTTCTACCCACCTGCCTCTATCTGCTGATTCGCTCGCTCGCAGATTTCGGCTCGCAGGGAACCGAGATGTACGTGGACCCGATGCGGGACACCGGCCACTTTCTGCGAGCCGTGGTCTTGCGTCTACCCGTCCTGGCGGGCGATCTGGCCCTGGCCTTGCGAAGCGATTGGTGGGGCTGGGGTGTGCCCCACGCGGCTGTGCTGGTGGCCCGAGGCGCATCCCCGGCATGGATGCTCGGGTTGCAGCCCACATGGAATTGGCTCTGGGGCCTGGGAATGCTCGCCCTGGTACTTGGTGGCTTGCTGTCTCACCACGCGCGACGCGCAGCGAGCGACGACCCGGCGTATGGTCATGGCAGCTGGCTGGGCCCGGGGACACTGCTCGCGCTCGTGCCATTGCTCGGGTCCTATCCTTCCAGTCGCCTGCTGATCGCACCGGCGATCGGGTTTTCCGCACTGCTGGCCATCCTGGTCCACCGCGCGCTCTGCCGCCTGCAAACCCGGCCCGTGGGCCTCGGGCCAGGCCTGCAAGGCGCCCTCGCCGCACTGGTGGCCGCCTATCACATCGTGCTGCCCAGCTTGCACACCCGCCGTGAGACCCAACAGGGCACCGCCCTCGCCAAGATCACGCGCCAGTCCATCCTGGAAGCCGAGGTCGAACAAGACAGGATCGCCCAGCAGGACGTGGTCCTGTTCGGAGCGGTCGACCCCACCACCACCATCTACGTGCCGCTTCTGCGCGCGCTACATCACCGGCCGGCACCCCGCTCGTGCCATCTGCTCTTCGCCGCCTTCGCGCCCCACCGGCTGGAGCGTACCGACGCGCGCACCTTCGAGCTTGTGCGCCTGAACCCGCACTACACCGCCGGCGACCTCTACGGTGCCGCCTTCAATGACGAAGGGGTCGTCGTTGACCAGGTCCTGCGCGCCGGGCCGATGGAGGTAACCGTGCTGGAGGTGGAAGCCGGCCTGCCGGTACGCACCCGGCACCGCTTCGACGTCCCCCTGTCCGACCCCTCACTGGTGTTCCTTCACCAAACCGCCCAAGGCCTGACCCGGGTCGAGCTCCCGCCCGTGGGAAAGTCGAGGCTCATCCCAGCACCCGTACCACCAGTCAGCCTACTGGAAGGTTAGCTAGCTAGTCACCCTCGATCTCATCCAAGAATGCGAACACATCACGGACGGGCTTTGAACTGGGACTTGGTTTGGCTCAAAGTTAGGTACATGGAACAGTTCGGCGCGACCCACTCTTGGACGCCGGTGACGGCACAACCCAATCACCGCTTCACCCCTCCCGTTCGATGTCTTCTGCCGGTGGTACTGATGGCGCTGGTAGGGGCCGGATGCGGCGAAGACGACCTGTGCCCAACGAAAGCACAGCCCGAGGAGGGGCGGCTCGCCGGCATTGTGGTCGCCCACAACGCTGTGCGCGAGCGCATCAGCGACCCCGAACCAACCCCGGCGCTGCCACCCATGCGCTGGTCAGAATCCCTGGCCGCGACCGCGCAGTGCTATGCACATGACCTGGCCAGCCGGGACTGCTCGCTCGTCCACTCTGCATCCCCGTACGGGGAAAACCTCGCCTGGTTCTCAGGCAGGGAGCCCACCGCCGAAGATGTCGTGGAGGCCTGGGCGAGCGAGCGGTCGTGCTACAGCTTCGGGGCCTTCATGGACACCGATGCTTGCTCTTCGGAATGCGACCGTTCCGGCGGCTGCGGCCACTACACGCAAATCGCCTGGCGCGACTCGACCGAAGTTGGATGCGGCTACGCGACCTGCGAGGACGGTGCAGGCGAAGTCTGGGTCTGCAACTACGACCCACCGGGCAACTTCGTGGGCGACCTTCCCTACTGAGCCCGGGACCGGGACTTAAGGAAAGCTGCGGATGGGCGTCACATCCCTCACGCTCGCCCCCCCCTGCTGTAATCCCCCGTAATGGATCGCCCACCGGGCCTGTGACTAGGTTCCTTCCTGCTGCGAGCGCCGGAAGCGTCCGTGGTCAGGAATGGGGGGCACAGCGGATGGAAGAGCATGCCGCAGTTGCCGTATCGGGACCGGCAGAGGCCAGCTCGTCGGTAGCGGAGACCACGATTACCATCGTGGGAGCCGGCCCGATCGGATTGGAGCTGGCCATGGCGTTGCGGATCAACGCCGTGCCTTTCATACAACTCGAAGCGGGGTCGCTTGCATCCACCATCGAGTGGTATCCACCACAAACCTGCTTCCACTCGCCGGCTTCGAGCATCGCGCTCGAGGGTTTCCGCTTTCAGACATCCGGGGCCGCACCGCCCACGCGCGAGGAATACCTGGCCTATTTGCGCGCTGCCGCGCTGCACCACCGGCTCAACGTCCGCACCCACGAAAGAGTCACTCGGCTCTCCCGCACGGGCGCCGGCTCCTACGAGTTGCAAACGCAACGCCTCGACGGTGTCGAGTGCCGCATCCGATCCGACTACGTTGTGCTCGCCACCGGCGGGATGCATGCGCCCCGCATGCTCGGCATTCCGGGTGAAGAGCTGGCCCACGTCAGTCACTATTTTCAGGGCCCGCATCCGTACTTCCAGCGCCGTCTGCTCGTCGTAGGAGGGGGCAACTCGGCGGTCGAGGCTGCGCTCCGCTGTGCGAACGCGGGGGCAGAGGTCACCCTCTGCCATCGCAGCGCCGCGCTCGATACCAGCGTCGTCAAGCCGTGGCTGGTCAAGGACCTCGACCGCGCCTTTTGCGAAGGTCGCATCGCCTTGCTGCCCAACACGCGGCTGGAACGCATTGAGCCGCGTCGCGTAGAGCTCGCCCGCAGCGACATGACCGACGGCCGCTCCGTTCGCTTCGAGCGTGCGGCCGACTTCGTGCTTCTCATGACCGGCTATGTCCAGAAACCCGACATCTTCCAGCTGGCAGGCATCGAGACCAGCGGGCCCGAGCGCAAACCTTTGCTCAACGACGCCATGCGCTCTAGCGATCCCGGCGTCTACGTCGTCGGGACTGCCACGGCCGGAACTCAGCATGGCAAGTTCCGCACGCTCATCGAAACCTGCCATGCACACGTTCCCCGCGTAGTGAAGGATGTGCTTCGCCGCACTCGCAAATGCGGCCAGGCGCTGAGCCAGGCAACCGCACTCCCCGGACCTGACCGGCGACCACTGGCACGGGATGAGCGCCTGCGCCGTGCGCTCGCGGGGATGGAGGTGGACCGGCCACCAGCAAGCTTCTGGCTGCACTTTCCGGCCGCCCAGAGGATCGGACGCGCAGCCATCGAAGCGCACGTCGAGTACGCGAGGGAGACCGGCGTCGACTTCCTCAAGGTCATGAACGAGCAGCCCTATCAGCCAGGTGTGGACATCAGGCGGCCCGAAGACTGGCGCAAGCTTCGACCGGCCCCCCTCAGCGCGAGCTTCTTCCAGGAGCAGTTGCGGCAGCTAGACGCGCTGCTCCATGCCGTGCCGGACAACCTGTGGCTCGTCACCACGATTCGGAACCCGCTTCAATCCAACGCAACGGACACCGCAGGGAAGCTCGCCTCCGCACACCTTCGGGAGGACCCACAGGCCGTCTCGCAGGGACTGTCGGCGATTGCCGAGAGCCTCGCGCACTTCGCAGAAGCCTGCATCGCAGCGGGAGCCAAGGGCATCTACTTCTCTGCCAAGGGAGGCGAGTCGGAGCGCTTGCCAGAGGACGTCTTCCTCGAGCACGTGCGCCCCCATGATCTCACGGTGTTGCAGGCCATCGAGGATATGGGCGAGCTCAACCTCCTACACATCTGCGGCACCGGGGTCCGCTTGCACAACTACCGGGACTACCCAGCACACGCGGTAAACTGGGCCGTCGACAAGAACGCCCTGTCGCTCGCGGAAGGACGCGAGCTATTCGGTCGAACCGTGGTCGGCGGACTGGACAATCGGGGTGTGATGGTCGACGGATCTCCGCAGCGCATCGCCTCGGCGGTTCGCCGGATTGTGGCGCAACACGGCCCCCGAGGCCTGATTGTCGGTGCGGATTGCACCCTGCCTACCGACATCGATTGGTCCCGAGTACGGACAGCGGTCACGGCCACCGAGCTGTGGGACCGAGACGCGCCGCTAGAGGCCACATCATGAACGCAGGTTTCGGCATGATAGGCGAGCACCTGACGGCCCCGGTGCATCCCTCCAAGCCGCCAGTCTTTGTCGGCGGTTGCGGCCACAGCGGAACAACACTGGCCAAGGAGCTGCTGTGCGCACACCCAGCCATCCAGCGCACGCCCCAGGGCATCAATCTCTTTGACCTTGACGCCGGTACACGCCAGCACACAATCGCCGAATGGAACGCGGACTGCGCGCGCCTGCGGCGCCCTCGATGGCTGGCCAAGTCGGCATCCTACGTACGCAACATCGAAGACATATTCGGGGCATTCCCGCTCGCACACGTGGTCCTCATGATCCGCGATGGCCGCGACGTGGCCCTGTCGCTACGCAAGCGGGACGACCTGGAGTCGGGCGTGCAACGTTGGCTCTCCGACAATACCGCGGCCAAACCGTTCTTCGCTGATCCCAGGCTTCTGACGGTTCGCTACGAACAGCTGGTCCGCGCGCCAGAGGCGACGATGCGGACCGTCCTTGAGTTTTTGGGCGAGCCCTACGACGCCGACATCTTCGAGTTCTGGCAGGCCAATCGACGCCGGTACGAGGTCCCGGACGGGCTCGGACGCTCACTCCATCGCTCCCAGGACCAGAGCGATTTCATGACACTACGACACTGGCAGGTCAGCCAGCCGCTCTACGACGGGTCGGGGCGTTGGAGAAGCGAGCTGCATGCACATGAGAAGGCCTACATCAAGCGGCACGCCAACGAGCTCCTACTTGAGCTTGGATACCTGCAGGACGACCCATGGTGAAGCGCGGCGAGGAGATCGAAACATGACCGAGGCCACCTCCTACACACGGCGCTCCGGGGCGCTGTTACGGACAGTGCTCAATGACTTGAAGCGCGACGAGGCATCCGCCGCACGCGAACTTGGTGTCGAACGCGACTTGATCGACTCCGTGCTGCGTGGCTCCAGGGTACTTCCCTACGATCTCGTCGAGCGGGCGGCCCAGGTCTGGCCGATCAATGAGCGAGACCTGCTCGCGGTGCACGATGATGCTCCGACGGGGGTGCGCATCATGAGTGCCCAGGAATCTCTCGTCTCCACTCGCGTGCTGCGCCGCGGCGGAGTGGATTACTACGAATACCGTGACACCGCCATGAGTCGGGTCTCTGCTCTCCGTCCGGAGTGGATCCGAATGCTTCAGGCAGTCGACGACGACGACCCGAACAACCCGGCTGTTCGCTGGAACAACGGGCACCTTCTCTTTCAATTCACGTTCTTCTTGGAAGACACGAACTACTACTATCAATGGCAGGGACGCCGCATGTGCAGGCGCATGTCGCGCGGGGACTCGGTCGTCGGACTTCCCTATGCACCGCATAGCTTTGCCTCTAGAAACCCGGACCGGCCGGGACTCATTCTGGCGCTGACCTACGCCGGCAGCATCGGTAGCGAAGCCCAGAGGGAGCTCGGCGCACTTGGCCCGGAGCTCGCGGGCAGCTTCGCGCCGCAGGATGGACAAAGCGCATCGGGCTTTTCCAGCTTGCTCAAGATGCACATGAACAACGCCTGCACTACCCTCGCCCAGCTCTCCCAAAGCACCGGCGTTAGCTCCAGGCGGCTCACGGACCTGGCACACGGGCGCGACAGACCCTACGACCAGGAGCGCCAACGAATTGCGCGCGCTCTCGGGGTCGCCGAGCGGGACTTACTCTCCAGGTCGACCGACACCGAGGATGGAGTCCGTTTCGTTACATCTCAACAGGGCCCCGTCTGCAGCTACCCCGCAGGCTCCCATACCGCCTACCGCGTCCGCCAACTGGCCCGGTCCTGCGTGACGCCGTTCGCGCGCGGCTTGGAGCTACGAGTCCCGCTGACGGGCACCGCTCCTGCGCTGAGCTGTGGTCTACACGAGTATGGCTACAACCACGGCAGCGCTCCGTTCGTCCTAGGCTGGAACGATGACGGGCAAGAGCGCGAGGCGTGCATCGAGCCCGGCGACTCATTCTACATCAAGCCATTCGTCTCGCACGCCTTCACCCGCAGCCCCGATTCCCACGAGGCAGCCCAGGTCTTGCTGCTGCGCGTCGGCGGGCATGTGACAGGGGATGCGGCTCTGGAAGCTGCCATCCTCGGGCGCGCCGCCCTGCGCAGGGCGGCGGAGGACGCCGAGCGTTGGTATCACGAGTAGCCCCGCCGCGTGGCGCTTGCCGCCGCGAAGGAGATCGCCCATGTCATGGACGGTACAACGACGAGTTGTCAGAGCAACGCCGGACGGCGCAGCTGCTTCGCCGTCGGACCTCGACTGCGCGGCAGACCCCCACGAACTCCGGCCGCGCGTGCACATGGGTGAAGGGGCAGCGCGTGCATTGATGGCACTGCTCGGACAACGGGGTGCACGCAAAGTCCTACTGGTCTGCGGCGCGGAGTCCTTGCGGCAGTCGGGTGCCGAGGCACACGTACGCCGCATTGCCCGCAGCATGAAGCTTCACCAGTTCGAAGTCAAAAGCGCGCGCCCTGAGCTAGACGACATGCGCCGCGGCGTGCTGGAGTTCCACGGGTCACGGCCTGACGCAGTGGTCGCGATCGGGGGCGGCAAGGTGTTGGATGTCGCAAAGGTGATCGCCACCGTCGGGCCAACCGCTGCAGATCCAAAGCAGTTCATCCTAAAGAAACGGGCGCTTCCGGGCCGACGCACGGTCCAGCTGATCCTGGTTCCCACGACGGCCGGAACGGGTAGTGAAGCGACGTCCTTCGCGGTCGCGTACATCCTCGGCGTCAAGTTCTCCCTGGATCACCCGTCGTTGCTTGCCGACGAGGCGATCATCGACCCCAGCCTGAGCGATAGCATGCCCCTTCGGCTCGCCGCCGGGTCAGGGCTGGATGCCCTGTGCCAATGTATAGAGTCCTACTGGAGTGTGCGTTCTACGCCGCACTCGCGCGCCCTGGCTGCCTGTGGCATGCGGCTTGCGCTCGACAACCTCGAAGCAGCCTGCCTAGAGCACCGTCGCTCGGCTCGACAGGCGCTCTGCCAGGCTGCATTGCTCTCCGGCCAGGCGATCAATATCACCCGTACGACGGCGGCCCACGCGATGTCCTACGCCTTGAGCGCCGCCTACGGCATTGGGCACGGCCATGCCTGCGCTATCACGCTGCCCGCCTTCCTGGAGTACAACAGCCAGGTCACGGAGCGAGATGTGGCCGATGGGCGGGGCGCCGACTTCGTTCGGGCGCGGATCGAAGACTTGCTGGTCCACATCCGAGTCTCGACTCCAGTCGCGGGAGCCAAGCGCCTGCGAGCGCTGGTGCGCGCGGTCGGCCTGGAAGCGCGCATCTCCGAGCTCGGGCGAGAGGGCCCCTCGACCCAATGGCTCGCATCGCAGGTCAACCTCGAGCGCGCCCAGAATAATCCAAGGCGAGTCGGACACCAGGCCCTACGTCAGGTCCTGCATGCCTGCAACTGACGCCGCGAGAACCCGGAGAAAAAAGCATGCGCCGCCACGTCGTCCTGTACACCGACCCCCCCTGGGCCCTTGACGAAGCCGGCAAGGTCGACCCTTGCCGCGCAACCATCGAGCGGGAAGTCTTCGGCCCTGAGTTTGAGCTGCGCTTCGCGCCCAGGCGCGATGGACGGTACCTTGCGGCCGGCGCCGAGTTCGAAGATGCCCTTCGGGGCATCTCCGCGCTCGTCATCCATCGTGTCCAGGCGACTGAAGAGATCCTGGACGCGACGCAAGCGACCCTCCGTGTGGTAGGACGGCAAGGGGTTGGCTTTGACAACCTCAACCCGCCCCTGCTTAAGTCCCGCGGCTTGATCGGCTTCAACGTCCCCGACTACTGCGTGGACGAGGTCGCGGCCCATACCCTGGGGCTGGTCCTGGCGCTCGAGCGCAGTATCGTCGTCCAGCACAATGCCCTTGCGGCGGGGCGCTTCGACGTCTACGCGGGTGGCAAGCCGAGACGCCTAGCACGCCACAGTGCGGGCATCCTGGGCTTCGGTCGAATCGGGCGCGCCGTGGCAGCTCGGCTACGGATGTTCTACGGACGCGTACTCTCCTGTGACCCTTACGTGTCTGACGACATCATGGCCGCGCACGGTGTTCACAAGGTGGGCCTGGATGCCCTGTTCGCACAAAGCGATGTGCTGCTTCTGCATTGCCTGCTCAACGACGAGACCCGCGGAGTCATCGACGCCGACGCACTGGGCCAGATGAGACCGGGCAGCCTCCTCGTCAACGCGGCACGCGGTGCACTCGTTCAGGGACAGGCTCTTGTTCAGGCCCTCGAAACCGGCACTATCGCGGGCGCGGGACTCGATGTCTTCTCGCCCGAAGACCCGCATCAGGACGAATGGAACGCGCGCCTCGTCCGCCGTCGCGACGTGATAGCGACCAGCCATCGGGCCTATCTATCGCTGGACTCAGAACGTAGCCAACGCCGGCGTACCGCCGAGGTCCTACGGGACGTACTTTTGACCGGGCGACCACCGGCGGAGGGGCATCAGACTGTGGGTGTCGACTACAAGTGGGCACAGGGCGCTCCGGACCGAGCGATGAGATGAGCATCAACGTTCGTTCAGCGATACCCGGACGCGTGCGTCTCGGGATCCGTCCCCTGCTGGGGGATGGAGAGCTGGCACTGCGACTGCGTGATGCCCTCACCCAATGGCCCTCGGTGCACGAGGTAACGACAAGCAGCCTCACCGGCGGCGTCCTACTACGCTTCGATGCCGCACTCGCAGTTGAAGATGTGTGCGTACGCGTCGAGGCGATCCTCAATAAGCTCGGCGAGCGCGCCAAGCGGGTGGCCGTCCCCGTCGCAACCGCGCGCCACCCACTGCGGCGCCTGATCCAGTACGCACGCCCCCACCGCGCCCAGCTCGCCAAGGCGACTACATCGTCGGTCCTGAAGAAGGCCCTGGACCTGTCGCCGGCGATCATCGTGGGCGTGGCCGTCGACATCGTTGTAAACAAGGGCAGCCTCGCCCTCGCCAGCCTCGGAGTCGCCTCGCTGGGAGGACAGCTCTGGTTGCTAGCGGGTGCGACCCTGCTCGTATTCTCCCTGGAATCCTATTTCGAGTACCGCTACCAGCTGCTGTGGCGAGATCTGGCGCAAAACATCCAACACGACCTTCGGCGCGACGCCTACGCCCACATACAACGCGTGCCCCTGGAGGACCTGAACGGCAGGAACACGGGCGACCTCACGACGACCGTGAACCAGCACGTCAACGAGCTCACACTCTTCCTCGAGGAGGGCGCCAACTCCCTGCTCGAACTGGCCACCAACACAGTGATGGTCATCGGGATCTTTGCCTGGGCGCTGCCTGCATGGGGATGGACTGCGCTGCTTCCGATACCGCTTTTGCTGTGGGGCTCTTTCCACTTCCAGAAGCGCCTCAAGCCGCTCTATGCCGACGCGCGGTGCGCGGAAGCGGTCTTGAGCAACCAGCTCGTGAGCAATATCGAGGGCGCTGTCACCATCCGTAGCTTCGTCACCGAGGACCACGAGAACGCACGCGTCGGGCGGCTGAGCGAGGACTTCCGCTCGGCCAATCATGAAGCTAACCTCGTGTACGCAGCCTTCCAGCCGATGGCCCGCTTCCCTATCGTCGCAGGCTTCCTGCTCGTCCTATTGGGGGGCGGCTCGCTCGCGCTGGCTGGTGGACTTTCCGCGGGCAGCTTTGCATTGCTGCTGTTCTTGATTCAGCGTTTTCTCTTTCCCTTCGCCTTTCTTGGCCAGACCGTCGACCTCTACCGCCGCTCGATGGCCGGTGTAGAACGGGTGTTCGCACTGCTCGACCTTCCGGGGGGACCCGAGCGCGGCGGCGTCCGCCTCGACAGTGCTGCGCTAAGGGGAGAGATCAACTTTGTGGACGTGCACTTCGCCTACAATGGCGACCGGGAGGTGCTGCGCGGCCTAAGCCTTCAAGCCCACCCGCGCCAGACCGTCGCCGTAGTCGGCGCCACCGGCACGGGTAAGAGCACCCTTGTCAAGCTGTTACTGCGCCTCTACGAGGCTGACCAGGGCCGCATCGAGCTCGACGGCCACAACGTACGAGAGCTCGACATCGGCGATCTACGTAACGCCATTTCGCTGGTCAGCCAGGAGGCCTTCCTCTTCGACGGCACCGTCGAGGACAACATCCGCTACGGCAGCTTCGACGCGAAACGAGCCGATGTGGTTGAGGCCGCCAGAGCAGCGGAAGCCCACGCGTTCATCATGGAGATGCCGGCAGGGTACGACACACGAATCGGTGAGCGCGGTGCCAAGCTTTCGGGTGGACAGCGGCAGCGCTTGGCCATTGCGCGAGCGCTCGTCAAGGACGCGCCGGTGCTGGTCCTGGACGAAGCGACCTCCGCCGTGGACAACGAAACCGGCGCTTCGATCCAGCGCTCGCTCAAGCGCATCGCCGAGACCCGCACGGTCATCGTGATCGCCCATCGACTCGCGACGGTCCGGGACGCGGATCGCATCTGCGTGCTCGGCACGGACGGTCGCAGCGTGCAAGAGGGGCGGCACGACGAGCTGATTGAGGTCGACGGCCCGTACCGGCGGCTCTGGCGCACCCAGATCGGTCAGAACCCCGAAGATCCACCTTGCGCGGACACCCCAGCTCTGAAGCTCGGGACGCGCCTACGGGATGGAGGATAGCTATGACACCCCCGCGTCACCGGGCGGCAGGGCCTTGGCGTGCCCCAGGCGTATCCGTGACAAGCGCCCTGCCAACGAGAGTTCGCATCGAGGCGCGGGGGCCGTACTGGGCGGCGCTGGAGCGCGTGGCCAACCGACTCGAAGCCTGCATTGACGTACACGTTCGACGCTCGCGGTGGGCCCGCTCGTTGACCATCGGGCTTGCTCAAGGGGCCCCAGCGCTGGGAGAAGTCCTGGAACTCGTTTCCACGACGCTCCGGGACGCGGGCATCCCCTTTTCGGGACCGAATACAGCGGCGGGCCCAACGGCCACGCAGCAGTGGTCCGTGCGCCACCAACTTCCAGGACGCCTGCGCCTCGAGCACCCACTCATCGGGCGCTTCGAGGAGGCAGCGCATAGGACCGACCTCACATTGCTCAACCTACGAGGCATCACCCGCTACCACCAAAGCCCGCTTACGTCTTCTGTGTTGGTGCTTCACGACCCCATGGCGCTCAGCAGCGACCAGGTCATTGGGGCCCTCGAGAGCGCCTTGCAGGAGCTCATCGATGCCGAAGACCCCTCGGCATGGACCGTCCACTTCCCCCACCGCCGGCTGATCCTGTCGTCTTACTCACTCGGGGTGGCCACCCTTGCGATGGGGCTCCCCTGGCTTCAGCCCGCCGCCTATCTGGGGGTTGCGGTGACCAGCTTGCCCATCCTTCACAGCGCATACGAAGCCCTGCGGCGGGAGCAACGCCTGACGGTCGACCTCCTGGACAGCGCCGTGCTCGCATGTTGCCTGGGGTTCGGCTACGTGTTCGCGGGCGCCGCGATGATCTGGGTATTGAGCGCGGCCGATGACGTACTCGAGAAGAGCCAACGCGATTCCGGAAAGATGCTCGCCCATCTCTTCGGCTCCCATGTTCCAACCGCCTGGGTCTCTGTGGACGGCGTGGATGTCCAGCGTTCGCTGGACGAGCTCCGGCCCGGGGACGTGATCATGCTGCGGGCAGGAGAGCAAGTACCCGTAGATGGCTCGATCCTCCATGGTGAATGCGTCGTGGACCAACAGGTCCTCACGGGTGAGTCGGCACCCGCCGAGCGCGGCCCCGGCGATCCGGTCTACGCTACAACCCACGTGCTCGCCGGCGTCGCCGAGGTGCGGGTAGAGCACACACGCGGCAAGACGCGGGTGGCCCGCATCGTCGAGATCCTACAAGACTCGGTCACGCATAAAGTACGCGTGCAATCCGTGGGGGAGGAGTTCGCCGATCGCATGGTGCTACCGACCTTCGTACTAGCGGCCGTCGGTCTGGCCGCGCGTGGTGCTTCGGCGATGACCGCAATCCTCAACGCGGACTTTGGTACGGGCATCCGGGTCGCCGCGCCCGTGGCGCTCCTGGCCTCGGTGTCTGCGGCAGCCAAGCGCGGAATCATCGTCAAGGACGCCTCCGTCTTCGAGGTTCTGCCCCAGGTGGACGTCGCCATCTTCGACAAGACCGGCACGTTGACCGAGGAGATGCCGAGTGTGGCCCGGGTCTGGACCGACCAGGGCTTCGACGAGGCGCAGGTGCTCGCCCTCGCCGCATGCGCCGAGGCGCGCTTCACCCACCCCATCGCCTCGGCCATCGTGCAGCGTGCCGAGGAGCTTGGCATCACGGTCGAAAAGCCGGACGACAGCGCCGTACACCTGGGGCTCGCTGTAGAGGCGCGCCTGCAGGACCTCAGAATCCACGTCGGAAGTCTCCGGTACATCCAACGCGAGGGGATGCAGATCACAGAGCGACTTCGGGAGCAGCTCGACAGCAGCCGTGACCCCGCGCGATCTCTGGTGTGTGTCGCCGCAGATCGAAGGGTCGTCGGAGCGATCGAGCTTCGGGCCAGCGCACGCGACAGTGCCAAGCACAGCATCGAACTGCTGCGCCGGCGAGGCATTCGGGAAGTCCTCCTCATCTCGGGCGACCAGGAGGGGCCGACCCGTGACCTTGCCCGCAGCCTCGGGATCGAACGCTACCATGCCAATGCACTGCCGGAGGACAAGGTGCGAATTGTCGAAGAATTGCAGGCAGAGGGTCGCGTCGTTTGCATGGTCGGCGATGGCATCAACGACTCCATCGCGCTCTCCAAAGCAGATGTATCTTTCTCCCTGCGAGGGGCTTCCGACGTGGCCGTCGACGTGGCCGACGTGGTTCTGATGGATGGAGACCTGCGGAAGATCGACGGGACGTTCGCGATCGCCGAAGAGTTCCGGCAAACAGTGCATCGCAGCCTCGCTTTGGTGGTGGTGCCCAACGTGATCTGCATCGCAGGAGCATTGACGGGCATCGTAGGCCTCGGAACCTCGATCGTACTGAACAACGGCTTCAACTTCGTTGCGACCGCGAACGGAATGCTTCCGTACGGCCGTGCGATGGCGGAGGCGGACGACCAAGCATGCCAACAATAATTCACGCTCCGCGCTGGCGGAGAAGGAGATCTAGACATGCGCAACAAGATCGGTGTCGTGGCAGGTTTCGCGGTCGGGTTTGCCATCGGCTACCACTGGCCGAAGATCTACCGAAGCGGCAAACAGCTGTCCCTGCGGGCCGCAGGATGGGCGATCCACACCGCCGAGGAGTCCGTTCGACTGGCGGCGCGCACCAAGGAACGGCTTGAGGATGCTCTCGCAGAGGCACGCTACGCGGCTAGGCAGGAGGAGGCGGGCAACCCCGAGTTGCGCTCCGAGACCCCAGGGGAAGGCGCCAGCGACCCGCGAGAGCCGGTCCCCAGTTGAGGGAAGCGTAGCGAGCGCTGGAAGCCCCCGCCCGGCTCGGGCTCGTCCACGGTCGCGAATGGACGTTGGCCCGACATCGAACGCTCTCCTTACGCACCTGCTACGATCGGTCGTCGTCGCGACGCACGACGCCCCGCGCCTTCTCCAGAGCAGCTCCGCCGGCCTCCGCCAGCTCACTCAGGAAACGCGTCAGCGGATCGCCAGAGCGCTTGGCGGACTGCCGATACTCCCGTGCCCCCTCGAGAACATCCTCATGCAGCGAACGCTTGCCATCCCCGTCGCGGCGGGCGTAGGCACCATCCAGCACGGCCTGATACCCCCCCTCTTCGACCCACGCGCGCAACGCGCGCAGACGCAAGACGCTGAACGGGTGGCTGCGCTGCAGTAGGTTCATGAGCTTGATGACGCCATCGAGCATGTCGCCGCCCTGATCGTAGTCCTGCGCCTGCGAGACGAACTCCTCAACGCTCATCTCCGATACGCGACCGCCGCCGGCCATCTTCATATGCACACGATAGGCAGCCTCGGGGCGCTGCACGGCGAGCAAGCCAGCCCGGTCCGCGGTCAGCTCCGACTTGCGGTCCCATTCCCGCAGCGCCGCGCCCACGCCGAAGAGCACCATCCCCGCGACCGGCATGACACCATACGCCACCGAGGCCCGGACCAGCAAAGCCAGCATGGTCTTGTAGAGCGAGTGGTCGCACAGGACGTGACCCAGCTCGTGCCCGAGCACGAAGCGCAGCTCGTCATCGTCAAACAGCTCGATGGTGCCCGAGTTGAGCGCGATGAATGGCGTATCAACCCCCAGCGCGCCGGCGTTGACCATCGGTGTCTGCACCACATAGAGCTCGGGTCGCTGCTCCACGTCGAGAACCTCGAGGCAATCGCGGTAGAGGCTATCGACGCGCGTAAACTGGCGCTCGCTGACGCGCACCGCATTGGCCAGGTGCAGATAGCGCACGCTACGCTCACCGATCAAACCGATCAACTTGCGTAGCACCAGATCGAAGCCGGGAACCTTGCGCAACGCGTGCAGTGCCGCCCGGTCCGCGGGATGTTCGAAAGCTGTCGAGTCGATGCCCTCGAGGGTCTTGCGCCCGGATTGTGTGATCGCCCCCATGGCCGAAGTATACGTCGGGCTTCGACGGCAAGGAAACCTTCAGAGAGGGGTTCGGCTCACACGTCTACAGGCGTGCGAACCGCTACGCCCCCCCGGCTCAGGGCATAGTGCACGGCCGACGCGAGCTGGCCAAGCGTGAAAGGCTTGGGCAGCAGCCGGAACTCCTGGACCCGGGGGCCGACCACGTCCTTGGGGTACCCGGACATGAACAGCACCGGCAGCTCCGGCCGATGCGCCTCCACCCAAGCAGCAAGCCGATCGCCGCGCCCAGCGCCCGTAAGCACAACATCGGTGAGCAGCAAACGCAGATCGCCGAGCTCCCGAATCTGCCCCTTCGCACTGGCCTCGGAAGTCGCTTCGAGCACGTCGTACCCCTGCCCGCGCAGCAGCATGACCGTCATGGCGCGCACCCCCGGATCGTCTTCGACCACCAGAATCTGCTGGCCGGTACCCCGCACCGATACGCGGTCCAACGAGGAGACCGAAGGCTGACCAGCATCGGGCTCCAGTCTGGTGCGTGGAAGCAGGATGCGGAACAAGCTGCCAACGCCGGGAGTGCTCTCGACCGAAACATGGCCCCTCGATTGGTGAATGAAGCCGTACACCATGCTCAGGCCCAATCCGCTACCTCGGTTGTCGGCCTTGGTGCTGAAGAACGGCTCGAAGACATGCTGCAGCACCTCCTTGGACATGCCCTCGCCGGTGTCGCTGACTTCCAGCACGACATGGGGGCCAGCACTGAGACCGTCCACGGCATGATCAGCTGCAATGATCACGTCGGCCACGGCAAGCCGAAGCATCCCACCCGCGGGCATCGCGTCCCTGGCGTTAATCGCCAGGTTTAGGATCGCGCTTTCCAGCTGCGTCGGGTCGATCAATGCGACCATCGGCGCATCGCCGTGCGTCACTTCAACCTGGACCGCCTCGCCCAGACTGCGCCGCAGGAGGTCCAACATGCCGTCGATCAGCCTGCACACGTCCGTTGGTCGCGGCTGCAGCGCCTGCCGCCTCGAAAACGCGAGCAAACGTTGGGTCAGGGTGGCACCCCGTCGGGTAGCCTCCATCGCGGGCTCGATCAGGTGGCGTAAGGCCGGCGTGGGGTCAGACTGAAGCGCCATCTCCAGATTGCCCATGACGATCGCAAGCAGGTTGTTGAAGTCGTGGGCGATGCCGCCCGTGAGCTGGCCCACCGCCTCCATCTTCTGAGCCTGATGCAGGCGTGCATGGGCCTCTTCCACTTCCCGGGTGCGTTCCTGGACCCTGCGCTCCAAATCCCCATGCGCTTCTTCAAGGGCCTTTTGCGTGCGCTTGAGCTCGCTGACATCGCGGATGATACCGACCAGAATCCGCCGGCCCTCCTCATCCGTAAAGACCGCCTTCTTGGTGATGATGACGTGCGTCTGTCCGTCCGCGTCCGTGAACGGCTCTTCGTTGATGTTCACCTCACCGCTCTCAAATACCTCCGCATCCTTTTGCCAGAACGTCTCGGCTTCCGAGCGCGGAAAGAAGTCGAAGTCCGACTTGCCGATGATTTCGTCTCGCCCATGACCCATGAAATCGCAGAACGCTTGATTGACAACGATCCAGCGATGTTCCTCGTCCTTCACAAACAGCGGATCGGCGATGGTGTCCAGGATGCGGTGCAGCAAGCCAGCGGCTTGCTCGAGCTGCAAGGGCTTCGCATCCTTCTTCATTGGGGGGAAGCCTACCAAAGATACCGGAAACGTGTGCGGTACCCTGTAGGCTTGCCTTCGCCCACACCGATCCTCTAGTCGACGCTGGCGCGCCTCGCCGGCGGTCCTGTTGTGTGCCGACGGCCTTGCTGACGCACCTTTCTACCGCCGAGTTGGGACCGGGCGACCTATTCTGTTCGCGGGAACAGTACTCCGACTGCTAGCTCAATGGGCTCGGACGGTTGCCAGTGCTCGCGCGTTGCCTAGTTATGTGCGACAACGACGATGACTGCGCCCCGGGGTTGCGATGTCTGGGTGCGTTTACGGTATGTGGCAGGTAGGGTCGATGACATGCCCTCCCTGGCAGCTCAGCTCCACAGCGCTCGGTAGTCTCGGTGAGCCCTCCGAGA
>JAPPOR010000896.1 GCA_028817905.1 Myxococcales bacterium | reverse complement strand
GAAGCGAAAGCCCTGCGGAGTCGAGCAGTTGTGCGAGGGCGCGTGATTTGGTGAGGGATGCGGGCTAGTGGGCCGCTAGCGGAATGCGCTGGACGCCGTCCTGGGCGCGCTCGGGACGACCGGCGAAGCGGAAGTGCTCGCCACCCTCGATCCGTGCCTGCAGCTCGCGCATGGACGCGTGATCGTCGCTGCGAAGCCATAGAGTCGGGGCGGGGTAGTCGACCGCACCGCGTGCATCCCGGGCCAGGTACAGCAATGCGCGTTCGTCGATGGGTGCGCGGTAGGTCACGCTCCACGGCTTGTCGTGCGCGGGCGTCCACGCGCTGACGACCTCGAGCGCTCCGAGTCGGGCATGCACGCGCAGGGCGAGGCTGTCCCACTGAGCCGCGCCGACCTGGGCTTCGGCGCCGAAGACGCGCAGGGCCAGGGCTTTGGTGACGCTGCCCAGCCCGCGCAGGCGGGAGTCCGCGACGCGGGCCGCCACACTGGAGAGGTTGTGCCCGATCCAGGTGCCTGGCTCGGCGCTCGGAATCGCAATGTACATCGAGACGGGCACGGGTCCCCCGTATCCTGGCGGTACGGACAGGGCCTTCCGCCAGGATTGCGGTAGCTCCTGCGCCTGCCCAGCCAGCCCCACCACCCCGCCGGTGAGCTCTCCGCCGTCGAGGAAGACCCAACGGGGCATTGGCATGCCCTCGGGTCCAAAGGCGGCGGCGTCGAGGGCGCAGAGCCGGTCGAGGAACGGTGCGCTCGCGAGGCGCAGCGGATCGAATGCCAGCTCCGGCTCGAGCGCCACGTCGAAGGGCCGCATGTCGAAGCGGGCAGCGTTGTCACCCGTCGCGACCAGGAACGGCTGCAGGTGGTGCAGTAGCCACGGATTAGCCGGCGTCAAGCTCACACCGACCCCTGCTCCCGTTGCGACAGCGGTACGCACAGCGCTGCGCCGCGATGGCGTGGCGGCCCAAGGATATGCAGCTCGGCGCCAGCCTCAAGTTCCCGCTGCAGCGCTTCGAGTCCGCGGGCGTTGCCCACGTCGAGCCAGCGAGGGCGGGAGGGCAGCTGTGGCTCACTTGCCTCCAGCGCGCGCTCGATCGCGGGCGAGTCGGCGTCAAAGCTGACGACGCAGGTGGCAGCGAGGCTGTGGGCAGGCACCCAGGCTGCGTCCAGCCTCAGCGGTGCGAAGCGAGCCAAAGCGGCGAGCTTGGACGAGGCCCACTGGGTGACCGCCTGCATGTTCCGGGCACCCGTCAAGGCGCAGGCCAGCGCCAGGCTCAGCACGCGGAGTGATGGCGGGGTGAGCCCCGGCAAGGCTTCGTGCACGTCGCAAAGCACGTAGGTGAGCCATCGACCGGGGTCGAGGGTGGGCAGCGTCACGCACATCGACAGGGGCACCGGACCGTCGACGGCATCGAGCCACGCCGTTTCGCGCAGCCGCGCCGGCATTGCGTCCGCCTCGCATGCGAAACCGCAGACCAGACCGGGGAGCTCGGCGCAGTCGTAGAAGGCCCATCGTGGCATGGCCATCGCGAACGGCCCGTAGACAATCCGGTCGAGTCGCTCGAGGCGGCGCAGGAATTGCGCGCTGCCCTGGCGCGTCGGGTCCAGGCACAGCTCGGGCCCAAGCTGCAGTCCGAGCGGACACGGCGCCACGGCGGCCTGCAACACCCCGGTCGCCACCATGTAGGGCGTCAGACCCTCCAGAGCTTCCCAATCGCTGCCCAGCACCTTGATTAAGTACGCACGCGTCGACCCGACACAAGGTATCGCATCCAGGTCGTACCGCGGGCGGGGTCACATCCCCCGCCGGAAGGCCGCTCTTCTAGCAGACGAAAGTCCTGTGGAGTCGAAGAACAAGCGAGGCGCCGTCGAAGTCATGATTGATCCGGGCTAGGCTGTTTGCGTCGGGTCGCTCAGTCTGAACAGCTTGGCGAAGTTGTCGGCGTAGAAGCGATCCTTCGTCTGCGACTCGGTGCAGGACAAGGACCGCTCGAACCGCCCCAGTGGATTGCGGCCGCCCTCGATGTGAGGGTAGTCGCTCGAGAACAGGTACAGCCTGTCGTCTGACTGTCGCACCAGCTCGCCGACGTCTTCATAGGGAAATGGGGTAAAGGCCAATTGGTCGACGATCTGCTCCGTAGGGGTGCGCGATAGGGCCGCTAGCTCGGGCTCTGACTTCTTCCAGATGTCGGCGACCCAGTCCAGCCGGGTGAGCATCGAGGGAACCCAGCCTGCGCCCAACTCGATGACACCGCCGCGCAGCTCACGGTGCCGCTCGAGCACTCCATCAAGCACGAGCGTCCCAATGAAGGTCTCGGCACCGTGATGCAAAGAGGTCATGTCCTTGCCCCGCACGTTCTCGCCCCCGCCCAACCAGTCCGTGGGCACGGGCCGTCCGGTGTTCATCCACTGGGAGCCGAGTTGTAGCGGGCGCCCGCCTACATGCAGCATGAATGGCACCTGCGCCTCGGCCAGTCGCGCCCACACCGGATCAAGGTCATCGTGACCGGGCGAACGTCCGCCACAGTGCCGATGCGGTACCCAAGCCGCCTTTAGACCAAGCGACAGCAGGTGCTCGAGTTCCGAAAGCGCGCTCGCCGGGTCATCGAGTGGCAGTGTGCCCACCCCCATCAAACGCCCGTCGTGACCACAGAAGTCAGCCATCGCGCGGTTGTGGGCGCGAGCGGTGGCGTAGCGCAGGTGGACCGGGAGCTTCTCCGAGAACGCGATCCCGGCCGAAAAGGTGGCGAATACCAGCTGGCGGTCGAAACCCAGTTGGTCGAGCGCCTGCGCTCGCTCTTGGCGATTGAAGGCCCCCAGGGCGTGATAGCCCTTGGGCCCAAAGGTGATCCGGTCGCCCATTGCGACGATCTCGGCGACCCGCTCGGGAGTCTGCGCCTTGCGCGCGACCATCGCCTCCATGCCATCGGAGACCCGTCCCCCCGAGCTCACCGAGATGGGGGGAATGCGTTCCCGGTCCGCTGGATCGGCGAAGGCACTCAAGAAATCGGGCAGCTCCATGATGTGGCTGTCCGCATCGAAAAAGACCCGACCCTGTGCGTACGCCATCCGTGCCCCCTTTAGCGAGTGTTGACCGGGCGGTTAAACCACGGCGCCGCACTCGGCGGCAACACGTCGCCACGTGGGGGCAAGGCCGCCTGTTGGCGTTAGCCCGCACCCATCACCAAGGCACGTGATGATCGTTCAAGTGATCGGCTTCGCAGGGCTTTCGG
>JAPPOR010000316.1 GCA_028817905.1 Myxococcales bacterium | reverse complement strand
CGTTCCCGTCACGGTGGCCACCCCAACGACAGATCCCCACCTGCGGCTACCTAGCTAGTGCCAGGTGCCTACACCGAAGGCCCAGTTCAGGTATCGCTCGGCGAAGTCGAAGGTCAGGCCGACGCGCCAGTCGAAGGGGTCGAACAGGCCGAATACGTCCCAGCGGAACAGTCGCACCTCGCCACCTACGGTGAGATGGGCCCGGTAGCCCACGCCGGAAAAACGGCTGGGTTCCAGGTAGCCTCCCAGGCGCGTCTTGACGCGGTTTGCGATCGGTTCCGTCGTGGCGCCGGCGCGTACACCGACCGAGATCCGTTGACCGGATGACTGTCGCTGTTGCTGCAGAAACGACTCGAAGCCCACCGCGTTGTCGGTCGGGCCAGTGACGAATACGTCTGCGGAAAGCAACAGATAGCTCCGCGAAAGGCGCTCGTACGCGCGCATCCGCTCACCGGCCAGTCGTATCTCTTCAACCTCCACGTCTCGTTCTTCCCGTTTGCGTCGCATCCTTTCCGCTTTCCAGAAGGCGGGGTTCGTGGGTCGGTGCGTCTGGCTATCAGTGGTCGGCTCGTTGGCAACACCCTGTTCCTCGCGCCACGCGTCCCGCTGTCGGGCTTTCCACCGTGCGTGCATCTCCCGTTTCAGCTCGGCCTCCACGTCGTGGGGGTTGACCCACTTGCGGTTGAGCGGACGGCTGCCGAACTGCCAGGCGAAGCCCGCTTGGACCTCCCAGGGGAGCCGGACCTCCGCGGGCAGGGTGAGACCGGTCGTGATGGAAGTGCGTTCTGCAGCAGCTCGGTCTAGGGGCTCCGAGATCACCGGGGCGCGGGCCGCGACGCCGATCCGGAACGGCGCCCAGGCCGGTCGGTAGACCACACCCGCTTCCGGGGCCACGCCGATGAAGTCCACCAGACTTTGGCGCATGCTCGCGCGCGACACGAACAATTGCGCGGAGCGGATGCCCAGGCCGAGCACCAGGTCGCCGTCCAAAAAGCCATGTCCGATTCCGAAGTTCCCGAGCACGAGATTCAGATCGGTGTCGGCACCGATGCGGTAGGTCTGCTGTCGAAACAGGCCACCCAGCCCCAGGTCCCCGAAGTACAGCCCGAGCCCGAACGTCAGGAAGACAAAGTCGCTGTAGGTGAAGCCCGGCTGTCCGTTGTTGTCGAAGTCCGTGTTGTGGAGCGTTCCAGGGATGAAATCAAAGGACCAGTCCCATTCGAACCACTCGAGGCCCCACAGGTGTCGTGAAGCGAAAGCCGCGGGGTTGAGCGCGACGCTGTCGGTGCCCGCGGCCAGCGCGGTATATGCGCCGCCCATGCCCAAGACCGGGTGCGACCCAAGCACCGGGCCGGTGACGGCGTCGATGTTGAACTCTGCCCCCGAGAGACTCATCTGCTGGGTCTGGGCGTAGACAGGCGAGGCCGCCGTGGCGAGGGCAGCGAGCCATGTGCACAGGCTTGCGCACGCTATTCGATCGGCACGCGTGGGGTCCTCCGGGCAGCTATCGGTCGCGATCGCCTACGGCGTGCTGCTGGCTCGCCCGATCTTGGTCTTCATGGTGCTTGGTCCACCGCCAAAAAGTAGCGGGTATTCGGTTGCTTGCGGAAGTGGTCAGGCAAGCCTGACGTCCTACCCACGATGGGTGAGACCTGTCAATTGTTTGGGAATTGCGGGGATGGCTCAGCCGTTTCTTCCGCTGGCGCTGGGAGCTCGCCCGCAACATCCAAGTGGTGGTATACACGGACCTACCATGTGGGCGCTCCTGCCACCGCTGCTCCGGGCCGTCTTTCGGTTTGCGTTCGGTCCCAAGACCCTCTCCCAGGCGCTCGAAGAGCACGCTGCCGGGCATCGCGCCCAGCACATCCTGCTTCGTTTCGAGGAGCTGACATTCACTTTTGCCCAGGCCAACGGGCTTGTGAACCGTTATGCCGATGCCTATCGGTCCATCGGCCTCAAGAAGGGCGACACGCTCGCACTGTTGATGGAGAACCGGCCGTCGTTTCTGTGGCACTACCTGGCGGCGGGCAAACTCGGGGTCACTATCAGCCTGGTCAACAGCCACAATACGGGTGTCCCTCTGCTGCACTCGATCCGTGTTTGCGAGCCGAAGCTCGTGATGGTTGGCTCGGAGCTGTGGCCGGCGTTCGCCGCCGTGCGGAGCGAACTGCCGGATGGGCTCCGGGTTCTGGTAGACGAAGATGTGGAGTATCCCGTCCCCAGCCATCTGCCAGTCGACGTGCCGGCGTGGGGTCCGTGCTTGGAAACCGCCTCCGAGGACAACCCTCCCGAGACCGGGCTTCAAGGGCGAAAGGACGTCGCCGCCTACATCTATACCAGCGGTACTACGGGCATGCCGAAGGCGGCGGTGATACGCCACCAGCGCGCCGTGGTCGCGGGGCTGGCGGCGAGCCTGGGGTTCCCCGTGAGCGGCGATAGCGTCGTCTATTGTTGTCTGCCGCTGTACCACTCCAATGGCCTTATGCTCGCGACTGGCTCCAATATCGTTGCCGGCGGTACACTCGCACTGGCACGCAGGTTCTCCGCCCACCGATTCTGGGATGACATTCGCCACCATGGCGCCACCTCCTTCATCTACATTGGTGAGCTCTGCCGCTACTTGATGAACGTTGCGCCGGGGCCAGACGACAGGCGGCATGCGGTGCGCCGCGTGATGGGAAACGGCTTGAGGCCTGATATTTGGAGTGAGTTCCAGGAGCGCTTTGGTGTTGAGCGGGTCGTCGAGTTCTATGCTTCGACCGAGGGCAACGTGAGTTCCGCCAATCTTGCGGGTCCTGTTGGCTCGGTGGGCAAACTCTCCCGCCTGGGCGCTCTGGTGCGGTGGGATGAGCGGGCCGAGGACTTCGTGCGTGGTCCCGAGGGCTTCATGGTTCGATGCAAGCCGGGCGAGGCCGGGATCCTACTCGGTCGTATTGGCCGCATTCCGTTCGACGGGTATCGCGATGAGGCGGCGACCCAAAAGAAGATCCTGCGGGATGTGTTCGCCAAGGGTGACCAGTGGTTCAACACAGGTGACCTGTTGCGCATAGACAGCAAGAAGTACCTGTACTTTGTCGACCGACTGGGTGACACCTATCGATGGAAGGGCGAGAACGTCTCGACGTTCGAAGTCCAGGAGCAGATCTCGTCCTGGCCGGTCGCTAGCGAGGTCAATGTGTACGGCGTGCATGTGGAAGGCACCGAGGGGCGCGCGGGGATGGCCTCGGTGGTTCTGGACGAGCAGGCTCAGTTCGACGCCGGTTCGTTCAAACAGCACGTGGACTCGTCTCTTCCCGGCTACGCACGGCCCCTTTTTGTCCGTGTCTCACGTGCGCTTGACACCACGGGCACGCTCAAGCTCAAGAAGAACGATTTGCGCGACGAAGGGTTCGATCCGAAGATCGTCGAGGATCCGCTCTATTTCCGTCACCCGGACGAGGATCGGTACGTCGAGATGACAGAGCAGTTGTACGCGGACGTCGTCTCCGGAAAGCTTCGGTTGTAGGCGAGGTGCTGTTTGGCCTCAGGGCGCGGCCGGCGCCGGTTGTTTCAGCTCGCGCGAGCGCATCTGCGCGGCCAGCAGGCCGAGCCGGAGTCGCGCGAGTACGTCGGGGTGGTCGGCCGCCAGGTCGGTGATTTCCCCCGGGTCTGTCGACAGATCGAACAGCAGTTCCTCGTGGTCGAACTGTGACAGGCCTTCGCGTCCCGTGACCGCCGCCTTGTACTTCCATCGGCCCTCGCGGAAGGCACCCGGCGTGGTGTTGTCGATGCGGTAGTAGATGAAGCGAAAGGGGCCGTCCGAGTTCCGCTCCCCTACGCCTCGCAGTAGCGGGCCGAGCGCGACGCCGTCCAGTCTGCGATCTGTTGGCAGTTCGGCGCCCGCCTCTACGACGACCGTGGGGAACCAGTCGACCATGGCGACCGGCGTGTCTTCTACCACGCCGGCCGGGATCGTCCCTGGCCAGGTCGCGATCAGCGGCACGCGATAGCCGCCCTCGAATGTCGTGCCCTTGCCCGCGCGCAACGGGCCGTTGCTTCCGCTGTCGGCGCCCAGCTCCAGCCATGCACCGTTGTCGCTGGTGAACACGACCAGCGTGTTCTGTGCAATGCCCAGGGTTGATAGTTCGGAGACGATTGCGCCCACGCTTGCGTCCAGCTCCATCAGCACATCGGCGTACCGGCCGCATGGGCGCTCGCTCGCAGGCCCTTCGCATGGGGCAGAGCGGCCTGCGAACGCTGCCGACGGGGTTATCGGGGCATGTGGAAGGTGCGTCGGGTAGTACAGTAGGAACGGACGACCGTCCGCGTGGGCATCACGGATGAAGGCAAGGGCGCGCTCTGTATACTGTTCGGTCAGCGTCGAGAGCTCGCTATCGGGTTCCCCCGCGAGCTCCATCGGAGGGGGCAAGCGAATGACGTTGACGACCTCCTCGTCCTCGAACACTGGCAACGGGTCCATGTTGTTGCTGTAGGGAAGGCCAAAGAAGGTGTCGAACCCCTGGCGCGTGGGCAGGAACTCTTGGGCATCGCCGAGATGCCACTTGCCGACAATCGCGGTGGCATAGCCTCTTTTCGCCAATACCTCGGCGATGGTGACTTCCTCGAGCGCCATTCCGCCGGGCGCGTCCGGAAAGTACACGCCTCCCACTCGTCCCGGCAGACGTTGCTTGCGTCCTGCGCGCCCCGTCAGCAACGCGGCCCGCGAGGGTGTGCACACCGTGTTGCCCGCGTAGGCTTGCGTGAAGCGCATTCCCTGGGATGCCAGGGTGTCGAGATGCGGGGTCTTGGCCGTGCGCGATCCGTAAACACCAAGGTCACCGAAGCCGAGGTCATCGGCCATCACAACTACAAAGTTGGGCCTGCTCGGACGCTCCTCGGAGGCAGCGGTCGTCTCGTGTAAGGGCGACTCTCGTACGTGCGCTGGCAGATCCGAGTCGAAGCTCGCTCCATCGGATGCATCGGGTCGATCGTTGTCCGAGTCGTAGGCGGATCGGGAAGCTCCCGACAGGCATGCCTGCGCCAAGAAACAGACCATCGCGACCCCCAGCAACCGAATGCCGTGGGCTCCCCGGATCGTCTTCCCCATAGACCATTGCAAGGATGGCCCACGGCGTTGGCCTGCGCTACGCAAAAAGGGGCGTTGGCTTGCCCGCTATGAAAGGGATTGCGCAAAGCCTGCTCGACGTTCGTGCGAGGAGGTGCCAAGAGCAACCACATCTGGCCATCGGTGCCGATACCGTGGAGTGTGCTTCGCGATCGTCGTTACATCTTCACACTGACCGGCACCGTGCGCGTCGCCTCGGACGGGAACATCAGCTCAGGCACTTCCATCTTCGCGCCGCGCGCCTTGACGATCGCTTGATAGCGCCCCGGCGAAATCAGCACGTGGGGCGCGCCGGACTTGAGCGTGGCCACGACTTCGCCGTCGCGCATCACGTCGACGGTTGCGCTCTTGGTCGCACGACCATTAATTCTGACCTGCACCTGGATCCTGGCCCAGGCGAGCTCGATGGTCTGGGCGACGTCTGCTCCAGCTTCCAAGGTCAACTGTCCATGCTCGACCGGATGATCGACCAACCCGTCGGTGACCTTGATGGCCATCTCGTAGTCGCCGGACTCGGTTGTGATCGGTTGGCCGGCCTGGCCGCTGGCAACGACTTCGCCCCCCCGCAGGATGCTGATTTCTGCGCCAACCGGTTCGCCCGCCACCTTGACGTCAAAGCGAATCGTCGAGGGCCCGCTGGGCGTCGGTGATACTGCTGTGGGACTCGCCGCCTCGCTGTCTGCGGTTGGGCTTGGCAAGGCTTCACCGCCCTCGGTCTCGATCGACGCTCCCGGTGGTTCCGCGGGCTCCCCACCGCCTCCGCAGGCCACCGCGAGCAAGACCATGGGGAGCACGCTGCACCGACTTGCCAGATCCAACCAGGTTGTTCGCCAGAACCGATTCATTTCATGTCCCTCCCTGCGCCTAGCGTGGGCCGGGTCGACACCACTGGCCATCATGCGATCCGTACCGCGGATCCGCAGGGGGTGCAGCAAGCGCGATCAATTTGGGCCACCGTCTTTCCAAAAGCGACGGAAATTCGGCCGCCGGTGCGTGCAAAGCGTGCCAAACTCGCCGCCTGGTTGGCGTCTACCATGCCACGCAGCGGTTCCGATTTCGAGGAGTGTGTGACTTGAAACCGGCTCGCCTTGATCGCCGTGTGGTCACGTCGTATGCCGCTCCTTGGGTGTCGACGGGACCGGACCGGTCCTGAAGGGAGAGTTCTATGACGAGGTTGTCCAGCATCACCATGCTTTGCCTGATCGCGATGGGAGCGTGCTCAGGGGGAGACGAAGCTGCTGGCCCGCCCCCACCGATGCCCGGCGCAGCAGCCGGTCAGGGGACGCAGACCCAGAGCGTAGCCATGCCAGCGACTGCGGCCGCACCGGGCGCGATGATGTCGGGAACACCGTCTGCCATGCAGCCTGCGACGAATGGAGCTGCGGGCTCGGCGATGGCCACCGGCGGTCCGATGACAGGGATGGCTCCGAGCCCGAACGCGGGGATGGCGCCCATGGATACGGCCGGCGCAGGGCCCGAGCCCATGGAAGGCGGGCCGGGCGCGGGCGATCCGGCTATGGCGGATCCCGAGATGGGCGATCCGGCTATGGCGGATCCCGAGATGGGCGATCCGGCTATGGCGGATCCCGAGATGGGCGATCCGGCTATGGCGGATCCCGAGATGGGTGACCCGGGCGCGGGTGATCCGGGGACCGGCGGCAATACCCCCGGAAGCGTGACGCTCACTTTCACCACGGTTACCTATGGTGGCCGGTACGCGCCAGGCAACTATGGTGCGATCTGGTTTGAGCAGCCCGATGGGACCTTCATCAAGACGGTCAAGCGCTGGGCGGGTCAGCTGCACGCTGGCGATCTGGGTGCCTGGAACGAGGCTTCGGGCGGTTGGCCGTCCTCGATTTCCTCCCTTTTCGGTGGTGGCGGAAACGCCGAGGACATGATGGACGCCATGAGTCAGGCGACGATTCGCAACCATGAGAGCCACACGGTGACCTGGGACTTCATGGTGGGCGGAGAGCTTCTGCCCGACGGTCCCTACGTCGCCGTGGTCGAGATGACCGAAGACCGAGCCGCCAGTCCCGGTCCCGTAATCAAGCTCGAGTTTGCCAAGGGGGCTGAGGCCCAAAGCGTCGAGGCGAGCGATCAGAAGGGCTTTAGCGGCGTCAGTTTGAACTACGCGCCGTAGCTAGCGAGCTAGCCCGCACATATGCGGGCTAGGGGATCTTGACGCGCACGGGTTTCGACGGTGCGGCCGTACGCCAGAGGACCGTGAAGAGGTCGGACAAGCGCGACCACCCCACGTAGGACACCATTGCCACGTCGGAACGCTTGGTGGAGCGACGCTTGGCGCTCAGGATCCGGTCGAGTCGCTTGAACTTGAAGTACGGGCGACCCCCCTTGCCCCGCTCGCGTGGACACTCGATGACGTGCCCGCGGGTTGCGATCGAATAGCCCCGGGGTTTCAGTCGTACCTCGATTGGGTGGCTGTCGTCGGCCGCTTCACTCCGCAATATGGGCTCGATGGGCAGGCCGACCGGTGTGTCGCCGTCGCCCCGGGCGATGAGTGCCACGGGGCCGCACTCGGCACCCTTGAGCGCATGCAGCAGTCCCGTGAGCTGCGCCGTTTTGGCCTTGTCATCGGTGAGCAGGCCAATCACAGCGTTGCGGTCGCCGCCGCAGATTGGTCGTACCACCTCGGTGAGCTCGGCGCGGTGCTCGGCCAACCGCCAGTGGTCACGGGGTACTTGCACGCGTGTGGTCTGAGGCCAGGTGTGAGGATCGCGTTTGAGTTGGACCTTGCCGGTCGCATTCACGCGCAGGTACGGCGCTACGGCGTAGTCGACGCCCTTATCTGTGAGGACCAGGAACAGGCGCGGCACCACGGGTTGCCCAAGGTCGCTCGGGGCCTCGGGGGTCAGCGTGCCCGACAGGCGCTCGGCCACCGCGACTCGCTGCGTACTCAGGGTCCGGATGTGGCCTTCGGCGCCGATCCGTAGCGACCGGGCCAACAGGTCGCCGCTGCTAGCAGCCGCGCGGAGCCGGCCGAACGCTTGTTCGAGTTCGCGCAGCCCTGCGAGCAGGCGTCGCGAGTCTTCCGAAAGGCGCGATAGGTCTTGCTCGGCCTGATGCGACGGACGGCGTCCGGGTGTGGGTGCAATGACCACCTTGGCGCCCGGTTGGGTTGCCCCCTTGGGGGGCGGAGCGGGCGCGACGTCCTTCGATATTCGTGCTTGGAGCGACGGAACGCTTACCTGCGCGCGCTGTCCCAGCGCATAGGCCAAGCTGCTGAGATCGCTTCCCTTGTGCAACGCTTCGGCAGCTTGCCGCAGCAGTAAGGCATCCCGCGCCGTGCTAGGCCTTTGAGCCAGCAAGGAGGGAAGATCCTCCGACCTACTGGTCTCGGTTATCGAGAGCAGGGCGCGCACACGTTTGGCGGGCTGTGCGAAGACGCCGCGCGTAAACGCCGACAACTCGCGCTGGATGGCAGCGTTCAGCCGCCGCGCTTCGCTGCGCTTCATGCCAAGCGCTTGGGCCACATAGGCATCCAGTTCCGGGCTCTGGTAGCGCGACAAGAAGTGCAGGTCGGCAGCGATCGCTGCTCGCAGGAAACGGGCCTCCTTGCGATAGCGTGACGGCTTTCCGGGCGACATGACCACTTTCGTGAGCGTCGTCAGGGCCGAGAGTCCGTGCGCCTGGCCGGCGCCATAGTCGCTGAGTTCCTCGCGCACCGAACGCACGGTGACCGCGTCATCTGCCTGCGCCTGCTCAGCGGGGATCGCGCCCGCCGTGAGGAGCGTTGTCAGCAGGATTGTAGGCCCGGTCGAGATCGTGCGCGGACGCGGACTACGGCGGATCGAGAAAGGCTGCTTCATCTGTACGCTCCCCTGCCAGGCAGTTGGCTTCACGCCCCACACCCGGGCGCGACCCTAGCATTTTCGCCACCGGGCGTCCCAAGTGCGCATCTAGCTAGCTAGACCTCCCGGTGTCGTGCAAGTACATAGATTCCCGCCGGTTCGGATTGTCCAGCGCGTGGGGAACCCAGGACGAACGAACGCGTTTGCCGCGTGCAGGCGAGTTGTGTCGGACGACACCATGTGTTTGCTGGTTGCGGTGTGAGTCACGCTAGCGCTTTCGGCCACCTACCCCGACGTGCGATCACTTGTCGTACTGACCTCCGGAACCACGGTCGTGGGCGGCTGGTAAAGACAGCTCGGACTACGTGACCTCAGGTAGGGGAAACGCCACTTCTTGGCATACCCCAAGGAGCACTTCGGTGGGCCCGCTCCCGGCGGCCTGGGCCCATGGCGGCTTTGTGTGCTCACGAGCACACATTGAAGCGGGTGTTGGGCTGTGAAAGCATTATGAAATGGCGCTTGTGGTCGTGTGCGCATCGGTTTGGAGGGGCGAATGACCCACAACTCTGAGCCCGCGCCCGCTATGGCGACCGACCGGGAACGCACGCCCGTCACCACCAGCGATCCGCTCATCTCCCGCGATACGTTTCGCATCGATGCGGGGCGCTACCAGTTGGAGCGGGTCCTGGGAACCGGCTCGATGGGAGCAGTGCACCTGGTTCGTGACCGCGAGACCGGTGAGTATTTTGCGCTCAAGAAGCTCTTCAAAATGGACGCAAAGAGTGTCCTGCGCCTCAAGCGTGAGTTTCGTTCGCTTGCGGATATGAGTCATCCGAACCTCGTCAAGCTGTACGAGCTGGGGCGGGGGGAGGATGGCTGGTTCATCGTCATGGAGTACGTGCCAGGCGAGGAGCTATGGTCCTACGTGGGTCTCGACGACGATGCGTCGATGCCCGGTGCCGTGCGCAGCAGTGGCGGAATGATGTCCTTTCAAGCGAGGTTGGAGGAGCGTATCTTGCCAGCCTTCTCTCAGCTCGCCGAAGGGGTTCATGCCCTGCATCAGGCTCGCAAGCTCCATCGAGATCTGAAGCCCTCCAACGTGCTGGTGAGCAATGGCCGCGTGGTCGTTCTGGACTTTGGGCTCGTGCGCGACCTGGATGCGCGGACCGCCTCCCTTACCGAAGAGGGGGTGATTTCGGGAACACCCGCCTACATGGCGCCCGAGCAGGCCCTCGGGAAGCCCCTGTCGGCGGCCAGCGATTGGTACGCGTTTGGCGGGATGTTCTACGAGGCGCTCACCACCCAGCTTCCGTTTGAGGGAGCAGTCCTCGCGTTGCTCAAGGCGAAGCTCGACCACGACCCCACACCCCCTACGTTGCTGTCCCCGTCGATTCCCCGTCCGATGAGTGACCTGTGTATGGCGCTGCTCGCGCGCAGGCCTGAGGACCGCCCGGACGGGGCCGAGATCGTGTCACGGCTCTCGCAGTGGACTACGGTAGACCGCATGCCCCACTCGGTCGTTCCGTTGTCGACCGACATCGAGACCCAGGGTGCCCTCGCATCCACCTTCGTCGGGCGCCCGGAGTTGCTCGCCGAGCTGGACGAAGCGATGTTATCTGCCCTGGAGCAGAACGCGGCGGTGGTCGTTCATTTGCGCGGAACCGCCGGCTCGGGCAAGTCGGCCCTTCTCGAGCATTTCCTCGATGGCCTCGAGCAGCGTATGGCCTGGCTTACGTACAAGCTGCCCCCCCTTATTCTACGCAGTCGCTGCTACGAGCGCGAGGCGATGCCTTTCAAGGCGTTGGACGGGGTCGTTGATGCGCTTGCCCACGACCTCGCGCGCATGGACGAGTTTGAGGTCAGCCACCTGCTGCCGACCGACGTCGAGATCCTCGCGCAGCTGTTTCCCGCACTCCAGCGCCTGAGCGCTGTGCTGCGCCTTCTTCCATCCAAGTCGCCTGAGGGGGAGGCCGTACGAAACCGTCGGCGCGCCGAGCAGGCGTTGCGCGAGTTGTTCTGTCGGCTCGCGGCTCGGCGCCCCGTGGTGGTATGGATCGATGATCTCCAGTGGGGCGACATGGACAGCGCGGGGATCCTGAAGTCGTGGGTCGACGATGCGACCGATCTGCCGCTTCTACTCCTTTTCAGCTATCGCAGCGATGAGGCTGACACCAGTGAGTGCCTCAAGCTTCTGACACAGCCCAGCCCGGAGGCACACGCTTCGGCAACCACCATGATTGACCTGGCGCCGCTTTCCGACGACGAGGTCCGCAGGCTGGTTGAGTGCAGGCTAGGACCCCACGAAGGAGACCGTTCCGAGCTTGTCGAACACGTGGTGCGAGAGGCCCAGGGAAGCCCCTTCTTGGCTGGCCAGCTGGCGGCGCTTGCGGTGGAGAAGCTCAAGCTGGGGACGGTTGAAACGGAAAGTCTGTCGATAGGTCAGATGGTTGCCGAAACCGGTGGACTCCTGCCGCAAGAGGCGCAGCGCTTGCTGTCGGTCTTGGCCGTGGCCGGCCGGCCCATGGAGCCGCGTATTGCCAGTGAGGCGGCCGGCATCGAGCGGGGTGGACGCGAAACCGTGCATGCACTGCAGCGCTTGCAGCTCGTGCGAACGCGGAACGTAGGTGGCCAGCGGCTGCTCGAGATCTACCACAATCGGGTTCGGCACGGCGTGCTCGAGAACATGTCTCCTCACGACATTCGCAAGTACCACGCGACCCTCTTGGACTCTCTGGAAAACAACGGGGGTGCCGATCCGGAGTGGTTGCACATGCTTGCGATGTCTGCAGAGGACACCCCAGCATCCTTGCGCTATGGCCTACGGGCGGCCGATCGTGCCAAGGCGACCCTGGCGTTTGAGCGGGCAGCTGAGCTGTACAGCCGATGCCTCGAAATCATGGGGCCCGAGGCGGACGAGCGGTACGAGGTCTGTCTCAAGTTGGGGGAGGTGCTCGCATACTGCGGTCGTGGCGCCCAGGCGGCGGATGCCTGCATGGAAGCCTCGAAGTTGGTCGAGGGACCGCAGGCGATCCGGTTGACGCACCTGTCGACCTCGCACCTGCTGCGGAGCGGCCGCTTCGTCGAGGGCGAGGAGATGCTCCAGCGTGTCTTTGACCTGCTAGGCATCTCGGTTCCGAAGACCGCGGTGGGCCTGAAGGCCGCGATTGCGTGGGAACGCGCCCGCCTGGCAGTTCGAGGGATGGAGTTCACACCGCGTCCGGAGGCTGAGATTCCCACGGAGATGCTCGAACGGATCGACGTCTTCAACGACCTCCGTGTCGACGTCGGCTCGATCGATCCCCTTCGTGGAGGCCTGTTCCTGAGCAAGCTGCTGCGGTGGGCTTTGGACGCGGGCGAGCCTCTCCGGTTCCTCAAGGCACTCTTCGGCGTCGGGTACTTGCAGGCGTCCATCGGGTCTGCAACCGGTCAGCGTAAGGCCGACGCCCTTCTCGAGCAGATGGACGGGCTCGCGAATCTGATCGATACGGAGGAGGCGCGCATGTATGCCGTTGGCGCGCACGCGCTGGTGTGCTGGACGCTAGGCCGTTTCGAAGAGGTTCTCGGATCTGCCAGAGAGTTCGAAGCCCTCTACGAGAAGCTGGCTGGTAGTGGGCTCGACAGCTACTATCACTACTTCCGTCAGGGAGTCATGGCTGCCTTTATAGGGACGCTCTTCGAGTTATCGGAGTACGAGGAAGCCACCGAGCATCTACAGGCGATCGTTGGTGAGTGCGAGCGTACAGACAATCGTGCGGGTCTGCTTCAACTTTCGCTGAGCCGTATTCGTGCCGACGAGTTCGCCGGTCGTCCTGAGGCGGCGGTCGAGCGGCTTATGCAAGAGCGCGAGCAGCTTCCGCCCATCGGCTTTGGCACCTATCACGCGCTGCACATGATTTCGGTTTGCCACGCGGCCGCGATCACGGGTCAGTATGCGTGGGGTCTCGAGCTCCTGGATACCGATTGGCCGCTGTACATGCGGTCGCCCGTCCATCGTATGTGCGCGGTTGGATTCCTCGCCCAGGGTGCTCGCGCGCAGCTTCTATTCAACCACCACCTTGCACAAGGGTCTACTGGGGGCGCGGCCGCGCGTCCCCCGAGCTTCCTCTCCAAGGAGGTCCAGGCTCTGCGGAACTTGTATCCCAGAGAGCGCGCGGGGCCCCTCGCGTTGCTGTTTGAGGCGAGGCTCGCGGTTGCCAACGGGCAGCGCGAGCATGCAATTCGTCTGCTGGAGCGTGCCATCGAGCATGCGGATCGGGAGGGAGCTCGGGAGCGCGCTCGCTTTGCCCTCGGCCTGGTACGGGGGGGAGCCGCGGGAGAGAGCGAGCGCCGCACGGCAGAAGCGTTCTTCGCCAACCGAGGGGTCGCAGACCCAGTCGCCTTTCTCAGGGGGCATATGCCCGAGCTCCTGGGCGAGGTCACTGGGGCCGGGCCCGCGCCTTGACACCCCGTTGACCCGCCCCAGCGTTCGCGATAGCTCCCCCTGCGGAGGTCAACTCATGGGTTTCGATCATGCTGGGCGCCGGGTCCTTTGCGCTGGGATGGTATTGGGGATGGTCGCGTGTAGCAGCGGTCACGTCATGCTTCAACTCCCGAGCTCCGTGCCGAGTGCGCGCTACCGTTGTCAGGCGGATGGGGAGTGCGAGCCCGCGGAGGTCGATCCCCCGACTCCGGAGAGTATGCCGGGCGCGACGGTCTTGACGGTGCCCGACGTCTGTCCCGATGGCTTTCATCAGTTGGTCATCTACGACGCCGATTCTTCCGCCCCTGAGCTCGGTGTCACGTGCGCAAGCCCCGATGGGGCTGCACCGCCCGTCCCGTGAGCTGATAGCAGCTTTCTCGTTCATTCACGCTTGGCCAGCAGCCCGCGAGAGTAGTGCTTCAGCGGTGGGCTGGATGGCATCTGAGGCCCGGGGGCAGTAGCTACGCGGTACTCAGGATCGCCGAGACGCCAAAGTGATCGGAGGGCCACACGCCGTTGACCTCTTCGTCACAGACGACTCGGCAGGAGCGTACCGCGCCGGGTCCGACGACGCCGGGTGCTGCGACGAAGATGTAGTCGATGCGTCGGTTGGGAAGCCCCCACGGTCCTGAGTAGGCATTGCGCTCGGTCCAGGTGGCCCCGTCGGAACCGGTGCCCGCCCGCTGCCAGGCGTCGCAGAAGTATGCTCCACGGGAGCCGATCGAGTGCAAGCCTTTGAGAAAGCGGATCTCGTTCGACTCAGGCTCTGCATTGAAGTCACCTACGAGAACCGCTGGCAGCTTCTGCTGACGCCCCACGTCTCGCACGAGATCGACCAGTGCGGGCATTTGCTGCTCACGCTTCCAGCCGTCAAACGGCATCGGATAGAAGCTGGTGGCACACACGAATGGAAGGGAGCCGGCCGGGGTCTGGACGTGCGCACCGAGCGCGATACCGCCCGCTTGTTGCCCCTCCGCGCCAGGCAGCTGGCGCTCGACCGGGTCATCGAGTTGCCAACGCGCCGCGATGGCGATGCCCGACAGCTCCGTGCCGACCCAGGTATGCTGCATGCCGGTACCCTCCAGAAGCTCCTCAGTCTGGCCTTCCACGACTTCTTGCAGGCCGATCACGTCGGGCTGAAGCTCGTGGATCCATCTCCGTAGCAGCTCGAGCCGTGCTGGATAGGGTCCCTCTCGATTCCAAACGTTGAGCGTCAGGACGCTTACCTGTTCCATATGCCGACTATCGCACATTCTGCACAGCGCAGTCCGTTGTCGCACTAGTGCCTGTCTTCAAATGCGCCTTCGAGCTGTCCAACCATCACTGTGGTGTCCGAGATGGCTTCGGCACGCAGCGCTGCGAGCGCCGCCAAGTCCGGATCCGCGCGGTAGCCCTGGAAGCTAGCCAGGTCTGGAAAGCTCCACACGTGTGCCTCGCTCCAGTCGCTGCCATCGGTGAACGCCACGCGGCGCTCGAGTTTCCCTCCATAGCGGGCTGCCACCTCATATGCCCGGGACTCGAAGGCGTTGAACTCCGGGTCCCTTCCGGGGCGAATACGCAGCAGAGCGACAACGGCGACGGGCTTGCTCATCGCCGGACGCTAGCAGGAGGGCTGCGCCGTCGCACGGGCGGTGGGTGACGTGCGTCATGCATGGGCGGGTCGTGGCCACGGGAACCCTTTTGCTTCGGCACGGCCTGTGCTAATGGCGATGGTTTACGGGGAGGGTTGTGGACGTGGAAGACAGGGCGACACGCATTCCATTCGGCGCGCTTGTTTTTTGGCTGACGCTGGCGGGCATGGGTTGTGGTGAGGATGGGGACGCAAGCCCCGAGGCTGGGGCTTCGGACTCGATGGGGGAAACCCAAACGATTGGCAAGGAAGAATCGCCGGTTGAGGACGCTTCTATGGCTGGCGGGGCTGGCTCAGGGGCGGACTCCATGGATGAGGACTCCGACCCCGTCGAGTCGTCCACTGGTGAGCGGCCGCAGGATGGGCGCACCTTTACCATCGATGAGGCGACGCTTCCCTTCGAGGCGCTGGAGGGCATCGAGAGCGATCGCTGGACGGGTGTGCTGGACGGAGCGGGCTATCGGATCGAGGTTCCCACGGAGTGGAACGGGATCCTGGTGATGTACGCGCACGGCTATGTCGGGACCAGTGAGGCGCTGCGCGTTTCCACGCCGCCCATCCGCGAGCACCTGATCGAACAAGGCTACGCCTGGGCTGCATCCAGCTACAGCCGTAACTACTACGACGTTCGAGCCGGAGTGGAGGATACGAACGCCCTAGCCTTGGCCTTCACGGAGATCGCCGCAGACAACGGCCGCATGTTGGACGAGCCGGTCAAGCGCTACCTGATGGGGCACTCCATGGGGGGGCACGTTACGGGCGCTGCGATCGAGAAGGAAGCAATGGAAACCGCCGCCAACCAGGTGACCTACGCGGCCGCCTTGCCGATGTGTGGCGTGATGGGGGACCTGGAGCTCTTCAACTACTTCGCGGCGTATCACTTGGCGGCGCAGCACCTGGCGGGGACCCCGGTAGCGATGACGCCTGAGGACTTCATGGCTGTGCGGATGGAAACGCAGGACGCACTGTTCACGGAGTACCCGACCATGACGACTGCCGCGGGTGATCAGCTCAAGATGATCGTCCAGAACCTTACTGGCGGGGCGCGTCCGTTGTTCGATGAGGGTTTTGCCGCGAGAACGTGGCAGGATGCTGTGTGGGGTACGTTTGGGCGCGACGGAACCATCAACGGTATTCTCGAGCTGCCGGTGGTCGATACGCGTATGGTGGAATACCAGCTCGACGACGACCCCGCTCTCAGCGAGGAGGAGGAGAAGTTCAACGCGGAGGTGGCACGTGCCGAGCCGGCACCGGAGCCCAATCCCCTGCGAGAGGACGGGGTGCGCTGGATTCCCGTGATCCATGGCGAGATCGACATCCCCGTTCTCTCACTTCACACCCTTGGAGATCTATTCGTCCCATTTCACATGCAGCAAATCTATCGGCGACGGGTCGACGAGATGGGCAACGGGGAGCATCTTGTCCAGCGGGCGATTCGCGGATCCGCGCATTGCGGGTTCAGCCAGGCTGAGCAGGTTGCGGCGTTTGATGCGCTGGCTGCTTGGGAGCAAGATGGCGTCAAGCCTGAAGGTGACGACGTGCTCGATCCGGAGGTGGTCTCGGCAGCCGACTATGGCTGCCGGTTCACCGACAACGGGGCGCCGGCGTGTCCATGAGCGGGAAGACCTATTGCAGCGGGATGCAGGCTAGCCGCATCCCGTCTGCATCGTGGATCACGAGCGCTTGAGCTTCCGCGCGCGCGTGGTGGGCGACCTCGACTTCGCGCGTTCCGGCGCCCATGGCGTCGGTGGTCAGGGTCAGGAAGATCTCGTTTTCTTCGACCGTGTCCATCACCGACGGATCGAACTTGTAGTGCCCGCCGCCGGAGGCTACGCCGCAGGGCCGGTCGTGCACATGAATCGGATACTCGGTGCTGGCGGTGAGCCCAGAGACCGTGACGCTAACGGTCGTATCACCTTCGATCCCGCGGTTCATCTCAGCTTGGGCGGCCATCATGGCCAGACCGCGCTCGGTGGCCAGGTCGAATAGGATCGCATCTCCCGATGTGGTGAACCCCTTGGGCTCTGCTGTCAGGTCAGCGCAGGCGACCTTCGGGGCTCCGGCCATCGTCTCGCGATGGATCACGACCGACTGGGCGTCGGCGCGCGCCACGTGATTGGACATCACAGTGTTGCTCGCTTCGCCCATGGCGTCCGGCATGATGCTCGGCCACAGTTCGTTTTCGGCTAGGGCCTCCTCCACACTAGGGTCGAGCTTGTAGTGTCCGCCGGCGTTGCCGGTGCCGCAGGGGAGCGCGTGCACGTGGGCACCGTATTGGCTGTCTGCAGAGAGCCCCGCGACGGAAATACTGACGGTCGTACCGGTGGCACTGCGTGCCAACATCGCCATCCCCATGATGCCCTGGTCGGCCTGCTCTGCATCCGCGAAGGCAGCGAGTGCGCCGCTCTGGCTGCTGAGGGCGAAGCCGGTGGGGAGCAAATCGGCGCACAGCATCTTGGCGTTGTCCGCGTCAGGGTCGTGGATCACGATCGACATCGCATCCGCTCGCGCAACGTGGGTGGCCACCAACGCAGCCGTCGCTGTGCCGTCTTCCGCGGTCGTGAAGGCGGGCCATAGCTCGTTTTCGGCCACCGTATCCTCGACGCTGGGATCGATCTTGTAGTGCCCGCCGCCGCTCAGCGCGCAAGGGAGCGCGTGGACGTGGGCCGGGTATTCCGTCATGGGCGATAGGCCGTTGACCTGCAGGCTCACTTCGGTGCCTCCGTCCCCGACCGCGATCAGGGCAGCCCCCGATGCGGTGCTCGCTTCGTACCCGGTGAGGGGTCCGAACGTGCCTCCCCCGATGTGGCGGTAGCCCGACGTGCCGTTCTCCATCATGGTGGTGTCGCCGTCGCCCATCATCATGGTGGCGTCGCCGTCGCCCATCATCATGGTG
>JAPPOR010000539.1 GCA_028817905.1 Myxococcales bacterium | reverse complement strand
ACCAATGAAGGGCGAGGTAGGCATCGACGACGAAGGCCAGCTCTTCGGTGATGACCTACTCGCGGATGTTCTTGGCGGGGCCCGCGTGGCAATCGTTCGATTCGACGAAAGGGGCCGCCTGTGTGCCGGTGGCGCCTCGCTGCGCCGGCTTGGCTTCGAGTATCCGGCGCAGGAGGGCGCGTTCGCTTGGTTGAGTACGCTGGCTCATCCTGACGACCATGGGGACTTCGCGGAGGCACTGACGCGCGTGCATCGCGGGGGACACGGGATGGTCAGCGGGGACGCTCGCATGCGGTGCGATGAGCGCTATAGGTGGATTCGCTGGACATTCCAGGGGAGCGGTGATCGGTTTGTCGGTGTGTTTCAGGACGTCTCCGATCTCAAGGGAGGCGAGCACATGCTGCGCCAGCTGCTCGAGCATGCGCCGCTGCCCGTGTTTCTCAAGGACGCCGAGCGGTGTTTTCGCTTCGCCAACGCAGCCGAACGCAAGGCGCTTTCGTCCATTGTGGGTCGCGACCTCGACTCGGTCGTGGGGTTGCACCACCGGGATTTGGATCCCGAAAGCGCGGCGTTGGTGGAAGGGCGGGATGTGGAGATGCTTCGATCCGGGGAGTCCACCTCCTTTGTGGACTCGTTCGAGACCCCCGACGGTCCGTTTCACGTCAACGTCAACCTGTTTCCGGTACCGGGACCGGACGGTCGACTCGGGGTAGGGGGTGTCGCGCTGGATGTCACCGCGCGTTGCGAGGCGGAGAAGGTCGTCGCGAGGCAGGCGGAGGAACTAAAGCGGCTTGTGCAAAACATGCCGATGGGTGTGGTGACCTATCGCCACGTCCCCGAGACGGGCCGTCTCGTGCTTGTCCGGGCGAACTCTGCAGCCGACGAGGTCCTCGTGCGGGGTGCCTCGTTTCGGAAAGGTGAGGCGATGCTAGACATCCTCCTGGAGGCCGAGCGCGCGGCCCATTGGCAGCGTCTTGCGGATGTTGCGATGAACGGGGGCGGGTTTTCCGACCGCCAAGCGGTTCACGCGGACGGGTACCCGTGCCGGGTGTTCGAGAACGTCACGTTTCAGTCGGCGCCCGGCGAGGTGACGAGTGTGTTTAGGGATGTGAGTGAGCATGAGCGGCTCAAGGCGGGGCTTGTGGAGGCGCGGCAGGTCGCGGAGGACGCGTTGCGCGCCAAGGGGAACTTCCTGGCCAACATGAGCCATGAGATTCGCACGCCCCTGCACGGTATCCTGGGCGCTGCCGAACTCCTGGCCAAGACGAGGTCGCCGACCGAGCGGGAAGAACTGAGTGAGCTGATCCGACGCTCGGGTCAAGCCCTGCTGGTGATCATCAACGACATCCTGGACTTTTCCAAGATGGAGTCGGGGCGCTTGACCCTGGAAAGCGTCCCCGTGGATGTGCCGCAGCTTGTCCGAGAGGCGGTCGAGCTCTTTCGGCCGCAAGCGAGTGACAAGGGTATCGATCTGAAGATCGAAATCGAAGCGGGGATGCACACCATCGCTGGTGATCCGACGCGACTGCGGCAGGTGCTGCTCAACCTCGTTTCCAATGCCGTCAAGTTCACTCAACGCGGCAGCGTGACGGCATCGGGGTGCATGATGGAGAATGAGTCCGGGTGGACGCTCCGGTTGGTGGTGCGCGACAGCGGGATCGGCATGAGCAGTGAAGAGCTCGAGCGCATCTTTCACCGCTTTTCGCAGGCCGACTCAAGCACCACCCGGATCCACGGTGGCACGGGGCTTGGAACCTCGATTAGCCAGGGGCTCGTCGAGCTGATGGGCGGAACGTTGTCGGTCGAGTCCGAGCTGGGCACCGGCACAGCGTTTACGGTTGAAGTTCCCGTCGTGATTTGTGATTCCGAATACTTACATGCGAAACCTCCAGAGCGAGATAAGTCTCATTTCGAAGGTCGCGTGCTGCTGGTGGAGGACAACCGGGTCAATCAGACCATCGGCAAGAAGATTCTGCAGGGCTTGGGGCTCGAAGTGGTGGTCGCGGGCGATGGTGCCCAGGCGCTCGAACTGTCTGTGCAGTCCGACCCCGATCTGATCCTCATGGACATCCAGATGCCGGTCATGGATGGCCTGGAGGTCACCAGACGCCTTGTGGACTCGGGGGCGACCGTCCCGATCGTGGCCATGACCGCCAATGTCATGCACGAAGACGTGCAGGCCTATCGGGCGGCTGGGATGGTTGGCCACGTGCCCAAGCCGTTCCAACTCCGTGAGGTGATCGCTGTCCTGCAGCAGCACCTGCCCCAGGGCGCGCGGTCGCCCCAGGACCGTCCCAAAGACGTCGTGGACGACCCGGGCTAGCCCGGGCTAGTTTGCTACTCGAGCAGCAGCTGTGCAGCGTGGAAGCGCAGCGGTGAGGCTGCTCGTAGGCGGTAGAGGGGCAGCAGGCGAAGATCACACTGCAGGGCGAATGCGCGCATTGCCCGCTCCTGCGCTGCGGAGAACACGCCCAGGCGCGCGGGGGCGCGCCGGGCCTTTGCGGCTCGCATGAACGCCTCCATGTAGAGTGCAGACAGCGCCGCCGGCCGTTCGTTTGCGGGTGCGGTCGACGTGGCGACCGGAGTCCCACCGCCTGCGGGCATCCAAAGCACGACCCAGGTGCTCCGGTACTGTACCCAGCCTCCGAGCCAGCTCACGTCGCCCGCGATGCTTTGTTCGGGGCGCTCTGCGAGCAGCGCATCGCGCTGCCGCACCTTGTCCGCCGCCCCATGTCGCTCTTCCCAAGCCATGCGCTCGTGATCCAGGCCAGCAAAGATCAGCTCCTCCACGATGTGGGCCGCGCTCAGGAGATCGTATTGGCAGATGGTTGCCCCCTCCCGCGGCAGCGCCTGCTGGGCTTCGAGGTACTCGAAGTAGCGGGCTGCCCCCGCCACCGCGAGCTCCAGGTCGCCTGCGGTGGGTCGCTTGGGTAGGCTGGCGATCAGTGGTGCCGTCCACGTGCGCGGCAGTGTGTCCCCCAGGGGGGGCACGGCGTCGGCGAAACGCACGGTGGCCCGTGCGACAGGGGCCTCCACGCGCTTACTTCTCAAGAACCGTTCGACCCGTCTAGCGTCGGTCCAGGTCCGCCGGTGACGCTCGAGGTCAATGACGTTGTCGTGTTGGGCGGCCTTGCGGGTGGGGCGTGCGTTGGGCATATGGGCTCTCCGGAATGTGAAGGGCTACGCCCTGCCATCGGCCCATGCCCTGGCCAGTTGCGAGAAAAGCACCTGCGTGCCCGA
>JAPPOR010000188.1 GCA_028817905.1 Myxococcales bacterium | reverse complement strand
CCTGGGCGAAGGCCTTTGCAATGGCATCGAAGTGGCGCCTTGACCGAGCGTCCATCCTTAAACATTAGCACAGGACTGAAGAGGCGGTGAGGACAAATGAGGGGCGCTGCGCGTGCCACTCTGGCATTCCCGGCTCGCAACCGTGTCAGCCTGTCAGAACCGCGTGCATTCACCGGATCGGGAACGCGTCTTTTCTCGGTACTGCCCGGACTGGCACGAGGCGTGCTTTGTCATTCGTGTATGGACGATCCGACGTTCCTGCCGCCATTGCTCAAGGTCCGCATATGACAGAAGCCCCCCTTGGCTCCCGACGCACGCCGCGCCAGCGGGCTCTCGCCCTCGCGGCGCTCCTGCTACTGCTGGCGGTTCCGCTCGTCGCATGGGACCGCATGGTTCGGATGCCGCAAGCGTCACACCTGGGACAGCTACCCGCGGCAACTGACGACCAGATCGCCCTTGCCGGAGCGCTGCGGCGAGATGTGGAATACCTCGCCACCACGCTCGGGGAACGGAACCTGCGTCGCCACAGCGTACTGGAGCGGTCGGCAAACTGGATCCAGTCCAGGCTCGAGACGGCCGGCTACACGGCCCGTCGTCAAACGTTTCTCGTGGAGGGCAAGCCTTGCCACAACCTCGAGGTCCAGATCACTGGCACGCAGCACCCCGACCAGATCGTCGTCGTGGGTGCCCACTACGACTCAGCGCCGGGTACACCGGGAGCGAATGACAATGGCAGCGGCGTGGCCTCGCTGCTCGCCCTTGCAGGGCGTCTGAAAGGGCTCCAGACGGCGCGGACGGTGCGCCTGGTCTGGTTCACCAACGAGGAACCCCCGCACTTTCAAACCCCCGCGATGGGCAGTCTCCGCTACGCCAGCCGCTCCAGGCAACGGGGCGAGCAGATTGTTGCCATGCTCAGCCTGGAGACCATGGGCTACTTCTCAGAGAGGGCTGGCAGCCAGAAGTACCCGGGCCCGCTCCAGGCCCTCTACCCGCATGCAGGGAACTTCGTGGCGTTCGTCGGCGACCTTGGTTCGCGCGAGCTCGTGCACCGTGTCGCCTCGGCCTTCCGCAAGCAAACACCCTTCCCCTCCGAGGGCGCCGCGCTGCCCGCCTTGCTGCCAGGCGTAAGCTGGTCCGATCACTGGTCCTTCTGGCAGCAGGGCTACCCCGCGCTCATGGTGACCGACACAGCACCTTTCCGATACCCCCACTATCACGAGCCCGAGGACACGCCCGACAAGCTCGACTACCAACGCCTCGCGCGCGTCGTCGAGGGCCTCGATCGAGTTGTCCGGTCGTTAGGGATGGATTTGCACCACTGATGCCGAGTGATCCCACGGTCACGCGGACCTTCACACCAGGGATGGTGATTCGCGAGTTCTGCGAGCTGGAGTCCATCGGTACGCACCCCAAGAGCGGCATGCCATTGACCCGCGAGCATCGCGTGTTCGTCCTGGATGGCGAACCCGTCGCCGTCGGGCGGTACTGGACCGACGGGGAACATACGAACGAGGACATTCCGCTCAGTGAGTTCGCCGACACCATGAAAGCAGTGAAAAGCCGCTTCTTCACCATGGACCTCGCCCGCCAGGCCGACGGGGAATGGTGCATCATCGAACTCGGCGATGGCCAAGTCGTAGGATTGCTGGACACCATTTCGGAGGCTGACTTCTTCGCCGCGCTCGCCTCCGCACTCGGCGTAAACGGCTAGCCTGGTGCTCGGCAGCCCACGCGCGTGAACCGGCACACTGCAGCGAGAACGGCCCATCGCAGTGGTCATTGCAACGAGCTGGAATCAAATCGGAAGGTCGGAGCGGGAGAAGGGATTCGAACCTCGATGTCAACCTTGGCAAACCGAAGCGGGGTGCCAAAACCACTCGCGAAACGGAACGATAACGGGAACTTGACGCTTCAGGGCGTCGCATGCCGTCCCGCTTCGTTGCGGTGGCAGTGGGGGCCTGCCCTCACTGGGCGTAGCCGAGCACGCGCAAGCGCTGTTTCTGCAGCCCGCTTAGGTCCACTGGTACGGTCTGCAGACCATCGAAGGTGCCCTCATCCCAGCGTTCCAGCTCAAAGCGCATGAGCGCCGCCATGACCGGTCGCTCCCGTGCGATGGAGTGCTGCTCATACGGATCGGCCACCAGGTCAAACACGTCGAAGTTGTAGTCATCCCGGTCCAGCACCGCCTTGAACCGGTTGCGAACGAGGGCAACCTTGTGCGTGGGTCGAAACGTGCTCAGGAAGATGGGTCGTGGTGGGCCGGGTGAACGCAGGCTCACCCCACGGTGGCCCGGCTCCGGAGGTAGACCGGCGAGATCAAGAATCGTAGGCGCCACGTCGAGTAGCGCAACGGGCTGCTGATGACGTTGCCCCCGGTTCTGGAAAGGTGCCTTGATAAGCAGGGGCACGTGCACCAGCTCGTCGTACAGCGTCACCGCGTGCCCGAACGCGCCGTGTTCGAGAAACTCCTCTCCGTGATCGGCCACCACGACGATCACCGCGTTGTCAAAGCGCGCAAGGGCGCGCAAGCCTGAAAGCAGACGCCCCACATGATAGTCCGTGAATCCGATCTCCGAGTCGTAGTGAGCGCGCGCCCTTGCCATATCGCGCTCGTCGAGATCAGCGCTCATCCTGGCGTCGAAAAACGAAAATCGCGATGCATCTGGGCCTGTCTCGGGTTCGAACCACCCAAACCGAAAACCAGAATGCATGACGTAGTCATAGTGGGGATCGAAGTAGTGCAGATACATGAAGAGAGGCCGGGTGGGTGGCGCCTCTCGCGCAGCCAGGAGTCCCAGGTCGGTCACCAAGTGCGACGTCGGCACAGCGCCTTGGGATGGCTTCACCTCCAAGAGGCGATCGAATCCCACATGGTGTCCGTACTTCCTGGTAATGAACAGGTTCGTCGAAACGCCCTCGGTCCGGTAGCCGTGCTCGCGCAGGACCGCTGCGAGGGTGCGTGTATGACCTGGCAGGCGCTCGGCGTCTCGGCGAACCCCAACCTCCCTGGGATAGCGCGAGGTGATCATCGACGTCACGGAGGGTGCCGTCCATGACGATTGTGCGTAGGCCCGAACGTAGTCGGTTGCCACACCCGCGAACGCTGCGAGTTCGGGCGAGGTTGGCTTCTGGTAGCCGTACAGGCTCAGATGGTCGGCCCGGAGCGTGTCGACCATCACGATCACCACATCCGGCGTTCGGACCCGGCTCGGTTCGACAGCGGGAGCCCTGGGTGCTGGAGG
>JAPPOR010000387.1 GCA_028817905.1 Myxococcales bacterium | reverse complement strand
GTACCCTGCTTGTAGGGGGGGCGACGACCTAGCCCGGATGATTCATGAACTCTGCATCGCCTCGCTTGTTCTTCGACTTCACACGCCTTTCGTCGCCCTCGCAAATACAGGCAGTATGTGGGTCGGTCGCCGAAAAGCCGTGTGAAGCCGAATCCCTGCGCGATCCGACGCAGAGTTCATGAATCATCCGGGCTAGGGAAACCGCTGTGAAGCCGAATGGCTGCGCGATCCATCTGTCGGTAGATGTCGCTGGTCACGAACTTTGGCGAGTATTGCCTCCCTCACCGAAAGCCCTGCGAAGCCCATCACTTGCACAACCATCACGTGCCTTGGTGATGGATCGGGCCAGCGACCTTGAGTCAGCGTTTCGTGGACGTTTGCGTCAAGTTTGGTCGCGTTGCCTTGATTCGATGCGTCTGGACAAGGTCGCTAGGCACATGCCTCGTTGGGCGGGGGTGGAGCCCCGCTATGGTTTGGGTGTCGGTGCCTGCTCGAGCGTGAAGGTCGTGCTGATGTGAAGTGGCGCGGCGTCGATCGGGCCGCGGATGCGAGCACGTTCTGCGGCCCGCTTCACGCAGGCACGTTCGGTTTCGTCGAGGGTCGCGCTACTCACGTCGGCCCGCGACACGGCGCCACTACCCATGACGACTGCGGTGACCGCAATATGTATGTTTTGGGCGGCGCCTTTGGCGGTGCGCGAACGCAGACATGTGAGAGGTGAACCGATCGCCTGGTTGAGTTCACGGGCGAAGTCGCGTTTGGGAGGCTTGGCCTGCTCGTTGGTCGCCGCGCGGCCGGGGGCGTCGTTGGCTTCTTGCGCCAGGCGCTTGCGCGCAGCCTCGATCTCGGCTGCCTCCTTCGCGAGCTCGGCGTTCAGCTCATTTTCTTGAGTCGCTTTCCGGGCCTGCGCGTTGTTCGGACTCTTTCGATTCTCCGCTGGGGCTGCCTGGACGCTGCGGCCCCTGACCGGGGGGGGCTCGCCGCCCGACGGCTCATCATTGTCGCCACAAGCTGATAGAACGAGAAGCAGGCTCCAGGAGCAGGTCGACAACCACGGGAACGGGAGCTTTGCGTTCCGCAAACCCCGGGCCAGGCTGCCTGCCGCCGGGAGCGTCAAAGGCCCCTCGTGCTGTTCGTGTACACCCATGATGTCTGCCATGATGTTGGCCATGATGTCTGGCACAAGGTCCCTCCCACGCTTGAACAGGGCCGCTTGCCGTGCGTAGCGCCGAAAGCTGCAGCCGCCGGTCGGCGCCACCCCTTCATGACTTGCTAACTTTGGCGCGCTCTGGTTCCAGGGCCCGACGATTGAACTCGCCATCGCGGAGCCGCTCGACCACAGCATCCAGCTGTTCCTCGGGCACGTCCACGAACGTGTAACGGTCGCGCACCCGAATCTTTCCCACCTCCGAGCGCGGAAGTTGGCCCAGCTCTCGCATCAGCTTGGCGATTTCGCCGACCCTTGCGCCATCCTTGCGCCCCACGTTCAGGAAGATCGTGGCACCCGTTTCCTCGTATTCCTGGGGCACGGAACGCGGGTCGGAGGCACCGTCTACTTCCTCCACGGCGGGGCTCTCGCCCGTGTCTTCGGTGACCGTTTCGAGTGCCTCTCCCGGCTTCGCAGCGGCTCCCTCGGTCTTGGTCTTCCTGCGGCGTCTGGATCCGCGTCGTGCCGAGCGCTTGCGTTCGGCCGCGTCATCTCCGCCTTCCTGCTCGGTGTCGGGCGTCCTGTCTTTCGGTTGCGCTGGCCCCGCCTCGGCCGACGCGGCCACGGCGTCCGCGTCCCTGCGTGCGCGGCGTTTTGTTTGGCGGTCGTCGTCATCGCGTGTGTGTCGTCGCTTTCTACGCGCGTCGGCGACTTCAGCTTCTCCCCGGTCCTCGGCTCGACCCCGACGGCGTCGGGCGCGTGGCGGCTCCACCGGCGTGGCACTTCTGTTCCGCCGCGCGTCTGCGGCTTCGTCGCTGACGCCTTCCCGGTCGCCGAAGACGGCGTGCAGCAGACCGCCGACGATGCGCTCCGCTTCCGGGTGCGACAGGAGGCGGCGTGCCAAGTCCAGGTCCTCGGTACTGATAGGCCCGCTTGCCGATGCTTCCAGGAGCTTTATCCGGTCGAGCTCCATGCGAGTCTTCATCTCCCCCGAGCTGGGAAGGGATCGCTCGACCGGTGATATCCCGTATTCGAGTCGCAGGTAGTAGAGGCGGCCAAGCTCCTGGGGCGCTACCAGGGAGAGCGCGCAGCCGGTGCGTCCCGCGCGGCCGGTGCGCCCTGTGCGGTGGACGTAGGTAGCCGCCGACTCAGGAAACGAATAGTTGATCACGTGGGTCAGGTGCGAGATGTCAATTCCGCGAGCGGCCACGTCGGTCGCGACCAAGTACCGCAGCTTACCCTCGCGGGTGCGTCCCATTATCCGTTCCCGGTCGCGCTGCGGCAGGTCGCCGTTGAGCCAATCCGCGTTGAAGCCAGCAGCTTGCAACTGGGTTGCGACTTTCTCGGTCTCCGACCGCATGTTGCAGAAGACGATCGCGCTTTCGGGATCCTCAGCATTCAGTACTTGGATCAAATCGCCGGTGCGATCGGTGCCACTCACCATGTAGACGTAGTGCGTGATCTCCGAGGCGCCTACTGCATCGCTCGAGAGCGAGACGAGCAGGGGCTCGCTCATGTGGGTTTGGGCGTGGCGCTGCACCGAGCTGTCGACGGTGGCCGAGAAGCACATCGTCTGGCGGTCGTCCTTACTGGGAATAATGTCGAGGATCGCGTTGAGTTCTTTGGCGAACCCCATCGACAGCATCTCGTCCATCTCATCGAGTACGAGGGCCTTGAGGCCGCTTGCGTCCAGGGTTCCTCGTCGCAAGTGGTCAAGTACGCGTCCGGGTGTCCCGGACACGATCTGGGCGCCTTCGGCGAGGTCCTTGATCTGTGGCTGCATGGGAGCCCCGCCGTAGACTGCGACGGTCCGCACCCCCTGGTATTTGCCCAGGCGCTGGATTTCTCGCGTGGATTGCAGGGCGAGCTCGCGGGTGGGTGCGAGTATCAGAGCCTGCACGCCCGGCTCACTTGTAACGATGCGATCGACCAGCGGAATACCGAAGGCTGCCGTCTTGCCGGTCCCGGTTTGCGCTTGAACGATGATGTCCCGACCCTCGACGGCCGGCCCATAAGCGGCGAGCTGTACGGGCGTGGGCTCGCGGTAGTCGATGTCCGTCAAGGCCTTGCGGACCTCGTCGGTTAGATCGAGATCGTCGAAGCTGGGTTCGCGGTCCTCGGGGTCGGTCTGTTCTGCTAACGTCATGTTGATTCCGAAGCGCCTAGGGAGGCGTGATGAAGGGCTCAAGTCGGCGGGCGATTCGGGCCATCTCCGGCCCGTCCTGTTCGCGATATGCGCGCAACATGTTGCCTACTCGACTGCGCACACCACCGAGCAGCGTGCGGGTTGCTTCCAAACGCCCGCATTGTCCAGCGAGCGCGGTGAACGTTCGATCCCAGTTGGCCAACCACTCGGGCGAGGTGGTTGAGGGATCCGCGAGGGTTGATGATGCCCGATCCTGCAGTTCGTTGGTCAACCGCGCAAGTTCGGTGGCACACGCGGCTTCGTCCGCTCGCGCGATCAACGGACCGCCGAACAGCTGGCCTACCACTGAAAAAGTGGAGGCGCCTACAACGTAGACTGCCATGAGCCAGAACAGCGCCACCCCGATCCACCTACCAGCACGCTCGGCGCCCAGGGGTCGGCCATCCTCGCTGCCTTCGGGGTTGGGGGTGGTTTCAGTCAATGGGCAGCTTTGTAGCGGCGGTGGCAAGGCCGGTCAAGCGGGGTCGGACCCCGGATGGGTCCTGGCCCTTTCCTACAAGTGTCCGAAATAGGGACCTTTTTCCAACGGGGGCCGACTTGGGTGAGGCTTCCTGCGGCGGCTCGGCCGCGGCCCCGGAGCCCCGCCGTCGGATCTTCGACATCATAGGACTTTTGGCTGTGTTGCCAGCCAAGTGAGCGTGCTGTCGGTTCCCCCTCAAATCGACGAGGGTAGTCGGTCGGTCCGCGAAAACTCCTGTGAAGCCGGTGCTCTGCGCGATCCGCTCGCGGCCCGGATGAAGGATGCGGGCTAGCCCGCATCCATCACCAAGGCACGTGATGCTCGTGCAAGTGATCGGCTTCGCAGGGGTTTCGGTGAAGGAGGGAATACTCGCTGTATTTTCGACTGAAGCGAAAGCGCTGCGGAGTCGAGCAGTTGTGCGAGGGCGCGTGATTTGGTGAAGGATGCGGGCTAGGGCTGCAGTTTGTAGCCGAACCCGTACACGGTGATGATGTGACGTGGTTTCTCCGGGGCGGGCTCGATCTTCTTGCGCAGCTTGACCACAAAGTTATCGACGGTTCGATTGGTGGGGTTTGCTCGCGTGCCCCAGACCTTCTGGAGGATCTCCTCACGTGATACGGGCGTGCCTCGCCGAGCCCACAGCAAGCTGAGGAGGGCGGTCTCATAGAGCGAGATCTCTACCGTCGCGCCGTCGCGGGTCAGCTGATGAGCGCGTGTATCGATCGTCGCCCCGCCCACGTCGAAGGTGGCTGCGGCTGGGTCCGCTCCTGCGCCGCGCCTGAGCAATGCCCGGATGCGCGCGAGCACCTCGCCGACCGAAAACGGCTTGGTCACGTAGTCGTCAGCACCCACGTCTAGCCCTCTGATCTTGTCCGCTTCCAGGCCTCGCGCAGTCAGCATCATGATCGGCATCGTCCAGCCAGCCGAGCGGGCTCGCTCGCAGATCTGATATCCATTCAGGTCCGGCAGCATGAGGTCGAGGATCATGCAGTCGGGTCGTTCCCGCTCCAGGAGCTCAAGGCACCGTTGGCCGCTCTCCGTGTGGCTCACGCGATAGCCTTCGAACAGCAGAGCGTCGCACAGACCGCGCGTGAGGCCAGGGTCGTCTTCGACCAGCAGAATGTGGCGTTCGAGCACATCGCTCGCGCCGATGCGTGACCCGAGTGAACCGCTCTCACCCATGGCGCGCCACGATATCAGTGCCCGACCGCGTGTCAAACCGCTGCAGGGAAGCGGCCGACGGGGGCTTGGTCGGAACTGCGATCGTGATGCGCGCGCCGCCATCGGCAGGGTTTTCCGCCCACGCACGTCCTCGATGGGCGGTTGCGATCTGCTTCACTAGGGACAGTCCGATGCCGGAGCCTCGGGTCGCGCCGCGGCCCTCCGCTCGATAGAAGCGCTCGAATACTCGTTTGAGGTCGGAGGCTGGGATTCCTGGCCCCCGGTCTCGCACGCTGACGCGCGTTTCCTTTTCGTGAGCGTCGACGGTGACCTCGATCGGCGAGCCGGAAGCGTACTTGGCGGCGTTGTCGAGCAGGTTGAGAATCGCCAGTAGGATAGACTGTTCATCGATGCGCGCTTGCCCGCTACCCGTACCTTCTCTTCGTAGGACTACCTTGCCGCCGCTGCGGTCCAACCGGTAGCGAAACGTGTCTACCGCGCGCTCCACGACCGCGTACAGATCCCGGTCGTGCATCTCGTAGTGTGGCTTGCCACGCTCAAAGGCCGCAAAATCCAGGACGTTTTGGATCAGGCCACTGAGGCGTTCGCTTTCGCCAAAGATCGTCTCCATGTACTCGCGCTGCTTTCCGGGTTCAGGCACTCGGCCTGTCAGCAGCATCTCGCTGAACATCCGGATGACCGACAGTGGCGTCTTCAACTCGTGTGAGACGTTGGCGATGAAGTCGCTCTTTAGGTTTGCGAGCTTGCGCTGTTGCTCGGCCGTGTAGAGGCTGTAGGTGACGGCGAGCAGAATCAGGACCAGGCACAAGCTGATCAGGGCAGCCTGGTTGAAGCGGCTACTTCGCCCCTTGGCCTTGAGCAGTGGGGCCGTGATGGGGGCTACCTGCAGTCGCCAGGTATAGAGGGTCGTCGGAAAGCGGTGGCCTACGACGTAGTCGCCGGCCGTGCTTAGGCTGTCGCCGAAGACCCTGCGGTTGTCCTGGTTGATGACGTTGAGAATTTCCTTGCCGCTGGTCGACACGAACAGTTTGGGAAAGACCTCTCGCACGAGATAGCCCACGTCGTGATGCGCGGTCAGGTAGTGTCGCCGCCCCCGGTGCCGCACGGCCTTGTAGGAGATGAGTTGGCTCCTGCCGTCGTAGTCCCTGTGAAGGTGGCGCAAGCGGTCGGTTTTCTGCTCGGACAGCTTCAGATCCGGGATGATCCGCTGGGTGAGCAGTCGCTTGAATTTTCGACGCCCGGATCGCGAGGTACGGGTTGACAGTGCGACTACGTTCTCGTTCTCGTCGATGATGGCGACGGCCCTGACGCTAGGTGACAATTCGCGCGCTTTGTCCTTCCATTGGTTGTTGAGTTCGGCCGGCCTGCTCAGGTCGATGGCCTTGAACACGCGGTTGTCCGCGCCGATGATCTCTTCTTCCAGCTCCTTCAGCTTTGCGCGCGCCAGCCACAGGCCAGCTTCCGCGATAGACTTCTCTCCAAGCCGCTCAAACTGCGCCGCCGTCCGGAAGCTGTAGTGGCCCACGACCCCGAGTGCGACCAGGGTGATCAGGAGCACCACGGCGTGGACGAAGCGCGGTCGGGTGCTTTCCATGGTGCGAGGCTACACCTACGCTACCATCGGCGCCATGGGACGAGGTGAGAGCAAGCGCGGTGGTGTTCGCCCGGGTCTGCGCCAGGGAAGGCCCTCGGTCGGTCCAAGGCCGTCCGCTCTTGTGTCCTGGGAGGCTGCGGGCCTCCTTGGGGCGGCCATGGCTCTCTGCTATGGCCTCACCGCGGCCGGCCACGGTTTCGTGTTCGATTCGGGGGAGCTATCTGCGGCTGCCGCCCAGCTCGGCATCGCCCATCCCCCGGGTCAGCCCCTGTTCAGCGTCGTGACGCACGCTTTCCTGTGGTTGCCCCTGGGTTCACTTGCCTTCCGTGCGGCGCTGTCGTCGGCGCTGCTGCTCGGGGTGGCGGTCGCGCTCCTATATCGAGCGTTTGCGGTCGCCTGTGCGCGTTTCAAGCTGCTGTCGTCGCGGACTTCAGCGGGCTTCGCCGCGACCGCGGTCGGCATCTTTGCACTGTCGCCTGGCGTCTGGAACCAGGGTGTGCGTGCCGAGGTCTATGCCCTCCATCTGGTCCTGAGCGCGGCGGTTATCGAGCGAACCACGTGCGTGGTATGCCGGGGCGAGCTGCGGTCCGCGGAACGGACGCGGGCGCTGTTTGTGGCAGCGTTGTGCTTCGGGCTGGGTCTTTCGAACCATCATCTGTCGATGCTTTGTCTGGCGCCCGCGATGATCTTTGCTTTCCGGGAACGGCTCATGACCCGTCTAGGCCATCGCTTGGGGGGGGCTGCGTTGATGGTCGCTCTTTCGCTTGCGGTCTATGGATATCTGCCCCTGCGAGCACTCACCGACCCGACGCCCAATCTCGGTGCGCCGACCACGGTGGCTCGGCTGTGGTGGGTCGTGTCTGCGCAGGCCTTTCAGAAGAGCTTGAGCGTCGCGGGCGAGAGCCTTCAGCAGAGAACGTTCGAACTTGTCCAGGTAGTGGTCGACTCGCTAGGACCTGTCGCCGTCCTCGCGCTCGGGGGCGCATATGCGCTGTTGCGCGTTGAAGGGACACGCGCTTTGGGTCTCCTGATGCTTCTCTACGCGCTGCCCGGTCTGGGTATCCGGCTGCAGATGGGAGCCATTGCGCGCAACCCGGATGCGCAAGGGTATCTCACCGTTGCATTCGCCGCGATCTCCTTCCTAGGGGTGGCTCTGCTGGCGCGACTCGGGGAAATGCTGGTTGCGCGTCTACCGCGGGCTCACAACCTGGTGCTGGCGTGTGCCGCAGGTTTGGTGGCCCTGCAGGGGGCAGCCGGCGTCCGGTGTTCGCTTGCACGCTCGGTTCTCGCCGATGTGCTGGATGCTCACGCTCGACTGCCACTGCCTTCCAAAGCGGTTTTGATCGCTTTCACTCCCCAGACCGTGTTTCTGCATTGGGGTGGGGAGGTTCTCGATCGGGCGCGTCCGGATCTCGCGATGGTACCGGTGCCCTTCGTGTCCTATCCAGGCGGGCAGGAGGGCTTGCGCGCGCAAGGCCCTGAGCTCGAACCGGTGATCACCCGGCTTGCGCATGGGGTGCTGGATGAGCACGCGGTGCTCGCGCTTGCACGCCAGCGTCCAGTATATGTCGAGCTCGATGTCCGGGTGCCGCTCTCCATGATGCGGCATCTGGTTCCCGACGGCCGTCTCTATCGGGTGGTCTCTCGGTTGCCCGACCGGCAGACGCTGGTGGTCCGGGCGGACCACCAGACGGAGCTGCTCGCCCGGATGCACGCGCACAGCAGGGCATCGCGGGAGTCGGCTGGCGCTCAGGAGCTGCTTCTATGGCAGTACTACGGGGACGCGCTGTACCTTGCCCATCATGGTTTGCGAGATCAGGCCCTCAGCCGCATTGCTCTGGCGGCATCGCTGTTTCCCTTGCCGTCGGAGCTTGTCGGCTTGCGACGTGCATTGGCACGGCCCGAGCCCGTCGACATCCGGGCCTATCGCTTGGCTCCCTGAAGGGCTGAGCCACCCGATCATCAAGCACTTGCCGCATTTCCCGGCTGGACAGCGGTCCACTGCGGCGGCTCGCTGCTCGGCGCCGGGTCGGGCCTCGCGCGAGCCGGCTTGCTGTTGTCAGCGGGTCTTGATAAAGGCTTGTAGCTTGACACGCGCGTGGTGAACGTTTTTCAAAGCGCGGGTTCGATGCCCTTCGGGTGCCCCAGAGAGGCGGCGGTCGCCGCGGTAGGTCGGTGAATCGAAGAACACCGGCTTGTGTGATGGAACGGGTGGTAAGCGATGCGAACGAAAAATCGACTTGAATCATGCGTACTTGCGGCGTCTCTCTTGTTGGCTCTCTCCTGTGGTGGGGAGGATGCCGCCGGGGAAGGGGGCCCCACAGCGGGGGATGGCTCGGAAACCCTCTCGCTGGAATCGGAGAGCTTGTCGCCCGACGTGGATTGGGATGCGTTGGACCTGGTTTACTCGCCCATGTACTCCGCCTACGACGGGGACCACCTCTTTCAGGTTCCCTGCTACGTGAACGGTGTCAGCGTCGAGGTGGAGGATTGGCAGGCCATCCCGTCCGATGCTGTGTCATTTGATCCATGGACCTCTGAGGACGGAACGCAAGGGGTGCTGATCACGGTTCAAAGGCACGAGCCGACCGTCACGATCGCCGCGTCGAGCGGCGACATCGGTGCGAGGGCCGAGCTTCACATCACCAACGCCACGCCTGACCAGTGGGAGATCGGGCAGGAGCGCTACAAGAACGGCGCCGAGTTCGACTTCATGGAGGCGACGAGGCTGATGAGGATGATGTTCAGTCCGGATGACTTCGAGGTCATGGACGGGATGGTTACCTTCGTTGGGGACCCCGAGAAATTCGGTGGCTCTCCCACCGACCTGCGGTGCGACAGCTGCCACACGCAGGGCGCGGAAAACTTCCAGGTTCAGCACACGCCTACCCAGGCGGCACGCTTCTCCGATGATGAGCTCCGCACGATCTTCACGAAGGGCATGAAGCCTGAAGGTGTTGATTTTCGGGTGCTACCGCCATTCGTGCAGAGTTTCTACCAGTACTTTCACACCTGGCAGGTAACCGAGGAGCAGGTGGATGGTCTGATCGTCTACCTGCGGTCCCTCACACCGGAGGGGCAGGGATGGCTCGGAAACCCTCTCGCTGGAATCGGAGAGCTTGTCGCCCGACGTGGATTGGGATGCGTTGGACCTGGTTTACTCGCCCATGTACTCCGCCTACGACGGGGACCACCTCTTTCAGGTTCCCTGCTACGTGAACGGTGTCAGCGTCGAGGTGGAGGATTGGCAGGCCATCCCGTCCGATGCTGTGTCATTTGATCCATGGACCTCTGAGGACGGAACGCAAGGGGTGCTGATCACGGTTCAAAGGCACGAGCCGACCGTCACGATCGCCGCGTCGAGCGGCGACATCGGTGCGAGGGCCGAGCTTCACATCACCAACGCCACGCCTGACCAGTGGGAGATCGGGCAGGAGCGCTACAAGAACGGCGCCGAGTTCGACTTCATGGAGGCGACGAGGCTGATGAGGATGATGTTCAGTCCGGATGACTTCGAGGTCATGGACGGGATGGTTACCTTCGTTGGGGACCCCGAGAAATTCGGTGGCTCTCCCACCGACCTGCGGTGCGACAGCTGCCACACGCAGGGCGCGGAAAACTTCCAGGTTCAGCACACGCCTACCCAGGCGGCACGCTTCTCCGATGATGAGCTCCGCACGATCTTCACGAAGGGCATGAAGCCTGAAGGTGTTGATTTTCGGGTGCTACCGCCATTCGTGCAGAGTTTCTACCAGTACTTTCACACCTGGCAGGTAACCGAGGAGCAGGTGGATGGTCTGATCGTCTACCTGCGGTCCCTCACACCGGAGGGGCAGGGCGATATCTTGATTCCGGGGGTAGGCTTCGTGCCGCCAGGTAGCGGTCCGACCAGACCACCTGGCTTCATGATGCCGGGGCAGTAGTTCTCATCTAGAAAGGGCGTGTGCCCTTTCCTAGTGATTTGGCGATGGATGCTAGAGGTCCATCACTGCTTCCACGTCGGGGTCGATCGGTGGAGGCGGTCCCATGAACGAGACGCAGAAGAACAGCGTCAGTGAGACAGCCAGCGAGGCGGCTCCGCCGTTGATGCCGAACGGTAGCCGAAGTTTGAACAACTCGATGGCGAGATTGATCACCAGGCTTGATACGATCGCCACGCAAGCGGCACGGGCACTTGCGCGCTTCCAGTTGAAGCCGATCGCCACGGTCGGGACCAGTGCCGCAGCGAACGTGCCCCAGCCGAAGGCGCCGAGCAGAGCCACCAGGCGCTGATTCTCGTAGTGGGAGTACATGGCGAACACAGCGGCGGCGACGGCCGTCACCGCGGTTGCAACGCGTGCCCAGAAGAGCTCCCGCTCGGGCTTGATGGCCGTGCTTCCGAGGGCTCTCGGAATGTCGTGAATCACGGCCGCCGCCCCAATGTTCAGGAAGGCGTCTGCCGTCGACATGATCGCGGCAAACAGACCCGCAAAGACCACTCCGGCGAGCAGCGGATGGGCGTAGTGTTGTAGAAACTCCGCGGCAGCGGCGTCCGCGCCTGGCAGCTCGGGGTGTCCGCCAGAAAGCACCAGCGCGCGCATGGTGAGGCCGATGCTGATCCACAGAAGCGCGGAAACGCTGTAGCCGAGGATCGAAACCGGTAGAATATGGCGCGCATCCTCGACGCGCCGGTTCATCATCAGCTTCGTGACCACGTGCGGCTGTCCGGCGCCGCCCAGGGCGAATACGAAGTACCAGCTCAAGGTCCCAAGCATGCCCAGGGTGCCCCAGGGATTCGCCGCCTCTCGGTCGTCGGCTGCGATGATGTCGACGATGGCCGGGACACCACCGTCAACCGCGAGGATCGCAGCGATCAGAACCATCAAGGCAGCGACGACCATCACCGCGCCCTGGAGCATATCGGTGTAGACGGAGGCTATGATGCCACCGGCCACGCTGTAGAACACCAACACGGCACAGGACAATGTGACGCAGGCGCCGAGGCTGATCTGCGAGAATGTGTCGGTGCGCGTGAGCACGCTCTGCAAGACAGTCGCCATGGCGAGGATCTGCGTGGCCAAATACCCCATGACACCAAGCAGAATTGCTAGCGCCGTGAGGAACCTGGCCGCTTCGCTTCGATAGCGGGCGGCCACCGCGTCTGGGAGACTGACACTGTCGCGCAACTCCGCGAACAGTCGGATACGCTTACCGAGGAGAAAGAAGGATAGGGCGTATCCGATCGAGGAGGCGATGATCATCCAGATCGAGCTCATTCCCAGCGAGTAGACAAGTCCTGGTCCCCCGACGAAACCGAAGCCGCTGAGAGTGCTCGAGAACACCGCCAGTGCGGTGACCATCACACCCAGGTCGCGGCCCGCCACGAAGAAGTCCTTGGCTGAATGTGTCCGGCGCATGGCCCACGCGCCCACGACGATGCAACTCAGCATGTAGACCCCGACGCAGGCGAGCACGATGGGGGTACGTAGCGGCTCCACTAGGGCTTTCTCGCAGGCGCTGCCTCGCGCTGCCGCGCCATGATGGCTTTGAACGCCCGAGCCTCATCGGGGCCGTAGACGAGGCTCCGGAAGCCGCGCATGTACAGTGCGACGAACACAAGCGGAGCTGGCCACAGGCCGACTAACATGATCGCGGTGGCCGGCGGGAAACCAAGCCATCGACCGCGCGCGTGTGCATATGCGAGCACCAGTGCGGTCCAAGTGGCCAGGTAAACGAGGGCGCCGGGCAGGACCCGGACCATGGCACCACGGTTGCCGAGTTTGCTGCGCGTGCCGAGCACCAGGAGCCCCACAAAGAAGGCGATTTGAAGCACCCCGAAGGCCCACCCGAGCGCCAGGACACCAGCGTGCCGACCTTCTGGTCCCCCTTTTCGCAGCGTGGCGTGCACGGGGTGCGCGACGCCCATGGCGTTGGGCGGCTCCGGCAATGAGGCGCATAGCGCCACAACCAGGCACATCAGTACAAGGATGGCGAGCAGGGCCTTTTCAAGTCGCTGTGCAGGCACGATCGAACGGCAGCAATGGACATTCGTTCGGAGCCCGTGTCAAGGCTACTGGGGCAGAGGAGTTCGGGAGGGATCGTGGGACAGAGGAGCTAGCCCGCATCCATCACCAAATCACGCGCCCTCGCACAACTGCTCGACCCCGCAGCGCTTTCGCCTCAGTCGAAAATACAGCGAGTATGCCCTCCTTCACCGAAAGCCCCGCGAAGCCGATCACTTGCACGATCATCACGTGCCCTGGTGATGGATGCGGGCTAGGGCGGGAACGGCCTGGGTTGCCCGGGGCTTCCGCGACTTCGGTATCGGATCGCGCAGGGGTGCGGCTTCACAGGGCTTTCGGCGAGTTACCGAACAGCACCTGCGTTTGCAGGTGAGACGAAAGTGCTGTGAAATCGAAGAACAAACGAGGCGCCGCGACGTTGGCGAGTGTTGCGCGCGGTTGTCAGTCGGGCAGCGCGGCCATGTAGTCCTTCAGGCGCTGCAGCTCGGCTTCGGCACCTTCGACCTCTCGCTTCAGGTCCCTTGCGCGTTGCAGGTCGTCTTCGTCGTCGCTGCGCTCCAGTGCCTCGGCCTGCTTGCGTGCCTGCGCTAGCATGGCGAGCTGGTGGTTCATGAGATCCCTGTAGTACTGGCGTGCCTTGGCCTCGTCTTGTTCACTGGGCTCGACCGCGAGATCGCGGACGCGGGGTGGTTTCTTGCGGGCGGGCGCCGTTGGCTCCGGCCTGGCGACGGGCTTGACGGGCGGAGCGGCACGTACCGTGGGTGCGATGAGTTGGGGTTCCGGTTCCGGAACCTTGCTCCGGCGCTCGCGCGGGTCGCCCGGGGTATTCCACAGCAGTAGCCAGCCGAGGGCCCCAGCTAGGACAAATAGGGCGGGTACCAGGACGCGTGCGTTCATGAAGGGTCTCGCGCATGTTACCCCACGTGAACCGAGGCGGCGAACCGTAGGGTCGTGATTGGGGGCGCCCGTCGGTCGTCGAAAGCCCTGTGAGGCCGAACCCCTGCGCGATCCGACGTCGAAGTCGTGAATTGACCCGGGCGCGGGCGGTTGCGCAGGGGCCCCAGCGGGGTTGCCCTGTGGGGCCTGGCGCGATAAGCAGCCGGCAGGTAGCAGAATGCGTGACTTGAGGAACAGGGTGGCGGTGGTTACGGGGGCTGCCAGCGGGATCGGACGAGCCACGGCACTCGCCCTCGCTCGCGAGGGTTGCGATGTGGCGGTAGCCGATATCGACGGGGAAGGTGCGGGCCGCACGGCGGATGAGGTCCGCCTGCTGGGGCGGCATGCGTCGGCCTGGACCGTCGACGTCGCCGACAAGGCGGCGATGAGGCGCTTCGCCGACGATGTGGTCGCTGAGCACGGCGCCGTGCACGTGTTGGTCAACAACGCCGGCGTGTCGGTGGCTGGCACGTTCGAAGAACAATCGCTCGAGGACTTCGAGTGGATCTTCGGGATCAACTTCTGGGGAGTGGTCTACGGCTGCAAGTTCTTTCTGCCTCACATAAAGCGGCAATCGGAAGGACACATCGTCAACGTTTCGAGTGTCTTCGGTTTGGCGGGTTTCCCAACCCAGTCCAGCTACTGCGCCACGAAGTTTGCGGTGCGCGGGCTTAGCGAGTCGTTGTGGGTCGAGTTGCGAGACAGCAATATCCGTGTGACCAGCGTTCACCCAGGAGGGGTGAAGACCAATATCGCTCGCTCTTCCCGCGCGAGCAGCGACGACCACAGGGACATAAACATCGCCGAACTGGATCGCATCGGTGTCGCTCCCGAGGAAGCCGCCGAGCAGATCGTACGGGCCATCAAGGCCAACAAACAGCGCGCGCTGGTGGCGCGCGGCGCTCGAGCGATCGAATATGCCAAGCGTCTCGCACCTGCCCTGGGCCAGCATCTACTTCTCATCGGATATCGACGCCAACGGGGTCGATTGAGCTCTTCCGAGTAGCTCACGGCGCACCCCGGGTACGGTCGAGCAGCTGTCGCCTCGGTCGCTTGAGGTCGGACGGTGTACATGGCATGCAAGCAGGGAAAAGCACCCTGGAGGAATCCATGATCGATCATATCACCGTGCTGGTCCGGAACTACGACGCGAGCAAGGCCTTCTACCTGGCTGCCCTTCGGCCGCTGGGGTATGAACTCGTGATGGAGTTTACCCGGGAACAAATCCCGGACCTGCCCTTCGAACGCAGCGGCGGATTCGGGGCCGGAGGCAAGCCGGACCTGTGGCTGCGGCCGGCGGAGTCCGTCGCGCCCACACATATCGCCTTCGCTTCGCCCGATCGCGCAACGGTGGACGCGTTTCACACGGCTGCGTTGGGCGCCGGCGGTACAGACCACGGGGCCCCTGGCCTACGGCCGCAATACCATCCCAACTACTACGGTGCGTTCGTACTCGACCCAGACGGGTACAATGTTGAAGTGGTCTGCCACACACCCGCCTGAAGTCTGCCGTCGTTGATCCCCGCTGGTTGACGGGTTGGGTTGGTGGGCGGCGAGATTTGCCTCATGCAGACTCATCGCGAGGTCGGCATCTGAACCCTTAGGGCCCATGCTTCGTCGGGCTGGGGCGATTACTCGAAGTCCCCTACGTAGTGCTCGTGAGCGTCTGTCACCCTGGTCAGTGGCGTCACCGCTCTTGGGACCCCCAATGGGCTGCCCATGGTCGCACGGCGCCCAACAGTCGTCTGGAACAGCTTTCTGGTGCCGTCGTCGTGTTGAACGTTGAAGATCAGCCGCTCGCCCACTACTTCTAGGGTCTTCACGCCGGTGCCCGCGCCACCCACCGGTTCGTCCACCAGGTCTACGAGCGCGTCGCGATCCTCCCCGGACGACCGGGCGATGTGCAGCGAGCTCGCGTTTCCGCCGGCCAGTGCGAAGGCAATAGCTGCGCCATCATCGAGCCAGCGAACGGCGCTGGGCATGTTGGGGAGTCCGGGGGTCAAGCGCGTGTTGGCTTGGCCGCGAACCAGCGGAACCCGATACAATGCTCCGTCCTCAGCGGAGACGGCCAGCACCCAGCGGCCGCTCGGGGAGACATCGAGCAGCGTTCCAGGATCCAGCGCCGGAGTTGGATCGCCATCGCTCATACCGTCTACTGGCGCAAGCCAAAGACCTCGGCCACGGTAGACCAGCAGCGAGCTCCCGTCCGGGCTGACGATGGGTCGTGTCGTTTCCGTCGCGTCACCCCGGGGCAGGGGCAGGGGCAGGGCCAGGGTCTGGCGGCCCGCGCCCACCGGTCGGGCGCCCGACATGTCCGAGCCGTCTAGACTTGCGACAAGGATGCCGTGGGGGTGTGCGACGCCGGTGAACTCGGCTGTGATTATGAACAGCGAGTCTCCCACCGGTGGCGAAAGACCGTAGAAGTCCTGGGGAAGCTCCGAAACAATAACACGAGGTGTGGTTGCCTCCGACCCATCGGCTTTGACCCCGACCAGTGTGGTGCCATCGCTACGTCGTACTGGCAGTAGTAGCTGGTTGCGGGCCGGGTCCATGACATATGGGCGCCCTCCGGCCCAGCTCTGGAGGACCTCTGTGGCCAACGTGGTGGCTTGTGACCCGTCCAGCGGTCTTCGCATCAGGGTTCTGTCTTCCAAGACCACCACATCGTCGTCCAGGAGCAGCGGCGCACCCCCGGGGTGGTGGGCCCCCAGCGTGATCGGTGTGAGCGCTGGCATGGCAGCGTCCACGCTCAGCAGCCGGCGTGGCTCCGCTGCCCAAAACAGCCCCCTTGTACCGCGCGATGTGACGAAGCTGGCTGTTGCGGGCACGTCGCGCAGAGCGCGCGCTTGCTCCGCATCGGAACCGTCCAGGTTGGCCGCGTGCCAGCCCGTATCAGCCGTCTTGTAGTAGACGTAGCTCGAGCCTGCGGGCAGAAAGGACTGCTCGATGCCCCCGACATGCTCGATGCTCAAACGTGTCTCAACCATGTCGCTCGTCTGCTTGTACAAGGCGGCCCATCCTCCGGTATCCTTGAAGGATAGTACGCCGGTCGGTAGGACCTCCGCAGGGCGAGCCCCCACCCGGCTCGCTGTGCCGCCCGCGATCGGCATCACCCACGTACTGTCGTCCGAGTACGCCAGGTAGTTGTCCTGCCCCCACAGTGTAGGCCACGGGCAGCGATCCAAGTCGGCGCGAAACTCAACCAAGGTCGTGCGCGTTACGCCCGTGTCGTTGAAGTCGTAGCGCTTGACCGCGCCCTCTTCACATCCCACCCCCACGCGACCATCCGTGCTCAGGTCGGTGACTACACCATCGAACATGTCGATCAACCGGGTGGCCGCTGCCGGCGGGTCATACTGGAGCTCGAACATGGAACTGAACACGCCCGACCTGCCCGTGATGATCGCCAAGCCACGCTCGTTTGAAAAGTTTTCAGAAGTGGTCGACGAAAACTCGGGAGCGATCGATACGGGGCGGTCCGCCTGGCTTCCGTCCGTACTAACCGTGATGAACGTGTCGGTACCCTGGTTGTCCCAGAGCTCCACAAGCACCCGATCGCCCCCGTCGAACACGCGCCGCAGGCCGCTGGAGCGGGGGCCTTCCGGTGTGATGCGCACGGGCGTGCCGCCCGCCGGAGGGATCACCCATAGGGCAGGGCTAAGCTGTGCGACGACACGGCCATCCGGCAGAAAGCCATTGATCGAGTAGTTTCCCGGCGTTTGGGGCGATAGCTTCGTGGGGGTGTCGGCCTGGCTTCCGTCGACGAGGGCGGAAAACAAGGTGCGCTCGTTTTGCCCCGGACCGTTGGTGATGAACGCGACGCGGTCCTGTTCGGGGATCCAGTGCAGGTAGCTCAGCCGCCCCGGCAGCTCGGCGACGCGCGCGGGCTGGTCAGCCATGGAGCCGTCCAGTGAGGCGCGTAGCAGGGCCCCGTCCCCGGCGAATACGATTTCCGAGCCGTCCGGAGAGAGCGCGTAGTCGAAGCCCTGGACCGACCGGGCAACCAGCACGGGTGCTGCGGCGTCTGTACCGTCCGTGGATACCGCGTGCAGCGATATTCCGCGCGTGGACCGATCCTGGAAGGTCAGGACGACTCTGCTTCCGTCAGGTGTTGCGGCCGCAAAGCGTACGTGGCCTTCCCCCAAACCGAAGCCCGCACCCCGGCCGGGAGCGATTGCAACCGTTGGAGCGAGGGCTCCCGTCGCGGACAGCTTCGTGAAGGCAGCGGTGCCGACGCCCCATCGGGCGCTATAGACCACAGCCGTCCCATCCGGATGCGGTTCTCTTGTACCCGCATCCCTGAGATCGTTCGCCCGTCCATCGGGCGGTTGTCCGGGGGGGGGGCCGGGGGGTGTTCCGGAGTCGCCTGCGTGCGCCTCCTATTGCGGGGGGGACGGA
>JAPPOR010000305.1 GCA_028817905.1 Myxococcales bacterium | reverse complement strand
CTGCGGAGTCGAGCAGTTGTGCGAGGGCGCGTGATTTGGTGATGGATGCGGGCTAGCCCCGTCTCTCGTTCGAAGGGGACTGCACGGGGACACGTGCAGGTGCGCCCGAGCTACAGGTCGTACAGGAGGAAGTAGCCGCGTAGGGCACCGTTGTTGAGCGGCTTCTTGATGCGGGGTCGCACGCGGGCGCCCCGGGTGAAGGCTTCTTCGAATAGGGCATTGGCCACCAGAAAACCCGCTCGCCAGCCGGGCAGTTGGCGGCAGAAGCGTCCCAGGTCTTCGTACAGGACATCGAGCTCGCGTTCGCCCAGATGATCGAGCCGCACACCATAGGGTGGGTTGCACAGCACGAGGCCACCCCCAGTTGCCGCGCGGCCTCCGGGAACCAGCGAGCGCAGGGAGTCGATGTCCAGGTCGCGGAAGTCTCCGCAGGTGCAGCGGACTTGGCTTTCAACCCCTGCGCGCTGGACCTGGGCTCGGCTCGTCTCGAACACAAGCGGGTCCAGCTCGTTGGTGAGCACGGTCGCGCGGGTATCCGCAAGTAAGGGCTCTGGCGAGCTCGCGTGCGGTGCAAGGTAGGTGAGCTCGGCGGCCGCCGGGCGTCGCGGCGCGCAGAAGACCGGGCGTCCCTCGGACATGCAGGCCGCTTCGATAGCGATTGTGCCAGTTCCGCCCATTGGATCGACGAGTGGTTCACGCCGGCCGTCGTGGCGGGCGAGCATGACCAGCATGGCAGCCAGATTCTCCTTGAGGGGGGCTCTGCCGATGCTATCCCGGTAGCCACGTTGGTTCATCGGCCGCCCGGCTAGGTCGAGGGACACAACGACGGTCTCGTCTGACAGCCGAACCCCGAAGAGTACCTCCGCATCGCGTGGTGCAACCCGTGCCCGAAGCCCGCGCGCTGCAAGACCGTCCACAATCGCGTTCTTCACGGTCCCGACCACTTGCCTTTCGCCGGCAGCAAACTCCCGGACGTTGTGTGCTTCGACGCTCATGCGAAAGTCCCGCCCCAGCAGGGACCGCGTGTCCGCTTGCACGGCCGACAGGAGCGACGCGTATAGCGGTTCCAGGCGCGCTGCGGAGCTCTCCCAGAGATCCCACACCACCCGCGTGCTGGTGCGGTGGTGGGTTGCGGCCAGGGCGCCCAGTTTGGGCCCAAACGGGTACACAAGGGTGCCGGGACCGTCCTTTTTGGGCGCCACGAGGTCGCGGGCGAGACCCGCGCGCCGGGCCAGCCGCGATAGCTCGCCGGCCATGACCCGATTGCTGCCGGCCGGTCCGATCAGCCGCAGCCTATCGACGACCCCGACCATCGCGCGCTTTTAGCCCGGATTGTTCATCGACGCCAACCGCCTCGGCTCGCTTTTCGGTTGGTCACCCTTGCGGCTGGGGTACCCTCGCCGCCATGGCCCAGTACCGAGAGACCCCGTTTGAAACCGAGGCCATGCCGCCCGGTGTTCCGTACATCGTGTCCAACGAGGCGGCCGAGCGCTTCAGCTTCTACGGCATGAAGACCATTCTGGTCGTCTTCATGACCAAGCATCTATTGGGGGCGGACGGTCAGGCGGCGCCGATGACGGACGAGGAGGCCAAGTATTGGTACCATATGTTCACATCGGCGGTGTACTTCCTCCCATTCTTCGGGGCGATCATCGCGGACGCGTTCTTTGGCAAGTACGTGGTGATCATCGCGCTGTCGCTCGTCTACTGCCTTGGGCACTTCGCGCTCGCCCTCGACGAGACGCGCTTGGGACTGGCGATCGGGCTGTCGTTGATCGCGATCGGGGGCGGAGGGATCAAGCCGTGCGTCTCGGCACATGTCGGCGATCAGTTCGGTGAACGCAACCAGGGGCTGCTCGAACGCGTCTACGGCTGGTTCTACCTCTCGATCAATATCGGGTCCCTCATCTCGACCCTGCTCACACCGATCTTGCTTCAGCACGTGGGGCCCTCGCTCGCCTTCGGTGTGCCTGGGATCCTCATGGTGCTTGCGACCCTGGCGTTCTGGATGGGTCGCCATCGTTTTGCGCACATCCCAGCCGCCGGGAGCTCGTTCGTGCGCGAGGCGTTTAGTCGCGAAGGGCTGGGCGCGATGGGGCGGCTGTTCGTTATCTATCTGTTCGTCGCCATGTTCTGGTCCCTCTTCGACCAGACCGGCTCGGCCTGGGTGCTGCAGGCCGACCACATGGACCGTCGACTGCTCGGTGTCGAGCTCCTCCCAGCCCAGATTCAGGCCGCCAACCCGTTGCTCGTGGTCTTGTTCATCCCCCTGTTCAGCTACGTCATCTACCCGGCCATCAACCGGTTCTTTCCCCTCACTCCGCTGCGCAAGATAGGTATTGGCTTCTTCGTTGCGGCGGTCGCGTTTGTCATTCCAGCCGCTGTCGAGGCGCGCATCTCTGCTGGCGATGCGCCTTCGATCGGCTATCAGCTCCTGGCCTATGTGGTGCTCACGGCAGCGGAGATCCTGATTTCGATCACATGCCTCGAGTTTTCCTACACCCAGGCGCCGAACCGCATGAAGTCGCTCGTGATGGCAACGTTTCTCATGTCCGTATCCGTTGGCAACCTCTTCACCGCCGCCGTGAACAAGGTGATCCAAAACGCGGACGGGACGAGCAAGCTTGCCGGGGCCGACTACTATCTGTTCTTCGCGGGCGCCATGTTCGCCACCGCAGTGCTGTTCATCTTTGTCGCCATGCGCTACCGCGAGCGCCGCTACATCCAGGGCGCCCGGACGCCAGCCGTCGAGTTGCCATGATCGGTGATCCTCCCACGACGCCCGCGGCCACGAGGGTTTCTGATCCCATCCTGAGCCTACGCGGGGTGACCAAGGTGTACGAGGGTGGGCTCACGGCCTTGTCCGCGATCGACCTGGATATCGAGCGGGGAGAAATCTTTGCCCTGCTCGGCCCCAATGGGGCCGGCAAGACGACTCTCATCGGCGTTGTGTGTGGCATCGTGCGTCCGACGTCCGGTCAGATCCTTGCGGACGGTTACGACGTTGCTCGCGATTATCGCAAGGCGCGTCAGGCGATCGGGCTGGTGCCCCAGGAGCTGTCCACCGATGCCTTCGAGAGCGTCTGGAGTAGCGTAAAGTTCAGCCGCGGATTGTTCGGCAAGCGACCCGATCCGGCCTACCTGGAGGGGGTTCTCAAGGCGCTGTCCCTATGGGACAAACGCGACGACAAGATCATGACCCTGTCAGGTGGCATGAAGCGCCGAGTGTTGATCGCCAAGGCGCTCTCACACGAGCCCCACATCCTGTTCCTCGACGAGCCCACCGCCGGGGTCGACGTGGAGCTGCGGCGGGATATGTGGGCGATGGTGCATGAGCTCCGGAAGCGGGGCGTCACCATTATTCTCACGACCCACTACATCGAGGAGGCCGAACAGATGGCCGATCGGATCGGGGTTATCGACAAGGGCAAGATCGTTCTGGTCGAGCGCAAGAACACGCTCATGCGCAAGCTCGGGCAAAAGCAGTTGATCCTGCACTTGAGCAAGCCCTCCAAGGTGCTGCCAAAGGGCCTCGAAGACCACACCCTGGAGCTGAGCCAGGACGGCTACAGGCTCGTCTACACGTTTGACAAACACCAGGAGGACACGGGCATCGCGAACCTCCTCGCACGGCTGTCCCAGCTCGGTATCGAGTACACCGATTTGCAGACGCAGCAGAGTTCTCTAGAGGACATCTTCGTGAGCCTCGTGAGGGCGCCGACATGAACGTTAGGGCGATTCGCTCGATCTACGTCTTCGAAATGGCGCGCGCCTTCAGGACGTTGATGACCAGTATCTTGTCACCCGTCATCACGACGTCGCTCTACTTCGTGGTATTCGGCTCAGCGATCGGCTCGCGCATCGAGACCATCGACGGGGTCGCGTACGGGGCCTTCATTGTGCCGGGATTGATGATGCTGTCGATTCTCAACGAGAGCATCTCGAATGCGTCGTTCGGCATCTACTTGCCCAAGTGGTCTGGGACCATCTACGAACTGCTGTCGGCACCCGTTTCGCACGTTGAGGTGATCATCGGCTACGTCGGTGCCGCGGCCAGCAAGTCGGTCCTCCTGGGTACATTGATTCTTCTCACCGCTCGTTTGTTTGTCCCGTACGAGATTGTGCATCCGGTCTGGATGGTTGGATTCCTGATCCTTACAGCCGTGACCTTCAGCATGTTCGGTTTCATTCTGGGCCTATGGGCAGACAGTTTCGAGAAACTGCAGGTGGTGCCCCTACTGATCGTCACGCCGATGACCTTTCTCGGCGGTAGCTTCTACTCGATCAAGATGCTCCCGCCCCTGTGGCAGAAGGTGACGTTGCTCAACCCGGTCGTCTATCTCATCAGCGGCTTCCGCTGGAGTTTCTACGGAACGGCGGACGTGAGCGTGGGCGTCAGCCTGGGCATGACCCTGGCATTCATGCTGGCGTGCCTCCTGGGAATTCGATGGATTTTCGCGACGGGCCACCGCCTGCGCGCATAGCTCCACCGCTGTACAACGAAGGGCCCCGGTGGAGTGCTATGACGACCTCAGCTAGAACACCCCGCGCCGAACGGTGATGTAGTCGGTGCCTCGACATCCCGGAGCGCCTACCACGTCTCCATTGTCGTCGCGGATCGGCTCTGGCGGGTTGTCAACGCAGTCGGCGACATCCGCGCCCTGGATCTCGAGCCGTCCAAGGTCGGTGCCCGGTGTGTCGTCGTCGGCGCGCCGCTCCACCCACAGATGGAAGCCGCCGCTGTCGTAGCCCGTCAGGTCGATCCCGGAGATGCCGGTGGTGGCTTCGAACGCATCGATCGCCACGTCTTCCTTTCGAACGCGCACCGTCACGCGCGTGACGCCGTCGCGGCCGAGGACGGCCTCGAGCTCGCCAGGGTAGGTCCCATTCCAGGTTCCATCGTCGGTGCGAGCCGAGAGCTCGACGGGCATCGCCACGTCCCACCGGTCGCCGGCATCTGCCTCCCCGAAGCCTTCGAACCGGCGTGCACAGCCCTCGGAGTCGGTTTGGATCGCAAGCTCGAGCGTGGTCTCGCCGACGTCTTCGTACTCGGGCTGGGAAAGGTCGGACGCTTCCAGGGGATCGGGCTCCGGGTCCGCGTCCGGATCGAAGTCCGTATCGCCGTCCGCGCCGGATGACGCTGATGACGCCGATGACGCCGATGACGCCGATGACGCGGGGGGAACCTGCCACGTCAGGGGGCGCGGGAAGGCCTCGTGGATACCGGCCAGGACGTCGGCCAGAGTTTCCCCGCCGATGTCGGTTTCGGCCGTTACTGGGATTCCGGGCGAGCCGTAGTCGCTCGTGCAGGCATCGCTTGCCGGCCAGGCGCCGATCAAACCACCCCCGCCGACTGCGACGTCACTGACCGCACCGCCGGTTCCGTTGCCGTCGTCCGGCGTGCGGTATTCCAGTACGCCGTCGATCGAGCCGTATGTCCCCAGGGGCGATACCGTGGCGTTGATGTGCACCTGCTTGACGACGCCGCCCTCCGGCTTGGTGGCGAGCACATCGAAGGTACCGTTGAGCGCCTCGTGATCGATCGGTTGGCGGATCGTTGCCACGGTCTCCGAGCTGGCTACGAGGGTCGCGTCGAGCGTCTCGTCAAAGGCGCCTCCCTCGGTCTTGAGGCCGAGCTCCACATCGATTTCGTAGCCGCCCGGGCAGTGGCGCTCGATCTCGGCGCGGAAGTTGCCGCCTTCATCGTTGTTGTTCGGTGGAGGCGCGGGCCGGCGCACGCGTACCTCGCCACCACGATAGCTGATGGTGAGGGTCAGGGCGCTGGTTCCGGTCTCCGGGCCTATCTCGAACTGCTCGGAGCTCTGCCACGCGAAGGTGGTCTCGAAGGCGCCAGTGGTCGCGTCGATGGCTGCCTGCGGGCTGAAGCCCACATCTGAAGGTGCCTCGAGGTCCACAACCACTTCCGTCTCGTAGTGGCAGCCCGAGCCCTCCTCGCCGCGGGTGGGACCGTCGTCGCCATCGTCGTTGCCCGGGTCCCCAAACACGCCGGGCCCCACGAGGGGGTCGTCACCGATCGGGCCGAATGGCTCTCCATCGCCCGTCTGCCCGCCTGCGCAGCCTGAAAGCAGCGCTCCGAGCACGATCGTTGTCCACGTGACCCTGTCCACCGAACCCCACTTCAACATGGTTTCGTCCTCTCGCCTTTGCGCGGCCGCCGTTGCGCCGACCCTTTTCGGGCCATTCGGGGAAGGGCGACCAAGAAGCTTTCCTGTGTCTCCATCGTGAACACCGTGGCTGTGCGTGTCCAGCGTCGAAATGCACATTTCATGCCTCCATTGCGCCTCTGAATGTGCAAAAATCCTATACGTGGACTACGAACGGCTGGCTTCGGAGCTCGTGCGGGCGCTGCGTGGGCGGCGCTCTCAGCCGGCCTTCAGCCGCCGGCTCGGGTACCGGAGCAATGTGGTCTACACGTGGGAGTCGGGGCGGGGCTTTCCCACCGCGGCCGGCGCCCTGAGAGCCGCGAAGCGGGCCGGCGTGGACCTGTTGGCGGCGTTTGGCGGGTTCTACCGCTCGGGTAGCAGTACGCCGCCGCCGTGGCTCGTCGGCCTGGCGCCTGACAGTCCCGAGGCGGTCGCGGCCTTTCTGCAAGATCTGCGCGGGCACACGCGCATCGTGGACCTGGCCGCCTACAGCGGGAAAAGCCGCTTTGCGATCGCACGCTGGATGAAAGGGGAGACCGAGCCCAAGCTTCCCGATTTCCTACGGATGGTGGAGTGCTGCTCGCTGCGCCTGATCGATTTTCTCGAACAGCTGGTGGATCCCAGTCGGCTTGACAGCGTGCGGGCGCGCTATGCGCGGCTGACCGCGGCACGACGCCTTGCGTACGACGCGCCTTGGACGCAGGCGATCCTGCGCGCGTTGGAACTCGAGGACTACGGGGCGGCCCCCCACCGCCCCGGCTGGCTGGCAGCCAAGATCGGGGTCGATGTCGCGACCGAGGAACAGGCGCTGGCGCAGCTCGCCGAGGCCGGGCAGATTCGCTGGGACGGCGAGCGCTACCGGCCTGCGGAGGTGCTCGCACTGGACACCCGCGCTGACCCAGAAGCAGCCCTGCGTTTGAAGACCTGGTGGGGCCAGTTGGCTTTGGACCGCGTCGGGGCAGGCAGCCGCGGTATGGTCTACAACCTGTTTGGCGTATCGGGTGCGGACTTGGAGCGCCTACGTCAGCTCCAGCGCGCGTACTTTAACGAGGTCCGCACGATCGTCGCCCAATCCGAGCCCGTCGAACATGTGGCGCTGGCCGCGGTCCTGCTGGTCGATCTTGGGGACTGACTCTCTTGACGCGGCGCGGCTTTCCCCAAAACATGCTCGGCATGACCTTCGCTGATGTACCGACGTCTTCCGAGTTTGAGAGTGTTCGCACGGGTATCCGTAAGTTAATGGAGCACTTTCCCCTGGACTACTGGGCGGAACAGGATAGGCAGCGCACCTTTCCTACGGCGTTCTTCGATGCCGTAGCGGAGGCTGGCTATTTTGGCACGCTCATCCCACAGGCGCATGGGGGGGTCGACGCGGGTCCCGCGGTTGCGAGTGTGATCGTAGAAGAGATCAATCGGGCGGGAGGGGATGCGACCGCCGTCAACGCCCAGATGACCATCTGCGGTACGGTCGCTCGCGACGGTTCCGAGAGCCAGCGCGCCTGCCTGCCCGAGGTCGCAGCGGGCAAGCTCCGGTTTCTCGCCGTAGCGGCGACTGAGCCCGACAGCGGTGCGGACATGAGCTCGCTGCAGAGCACCGCCCGACGCGACGGTGATGCATGGGTGCTCGACGCCCAGAAGGTGTTCATTTCCATGGCCGAGCATACGGAGCGAATGCTGCTGCTGATGAAGGCCGAGGAAGGCCCAACGGTCTTCCTGGTCGAACCGCAGCAGCTCGGTGAGGCGCTCGAGATACGCCCCGTTGAACTGATGTCGAACCGCATGACCACGATGGTGTTCATCGATGGGGCACGGGTGCCCGACAGTGCTCGCGTGGGGCCAGCTGGCAAGGGCCTGGCCTGTTTGGGGAAGGGCTTTTTTGCTCGCCGCATCCTGGCTGCCGCCGAGTGCATCGGCAACGCGCGCTTTCTGCTCGACCGGAGCCTCGAACACGCGCGCGTCCGTCGGACGTTTGACCGCCCAATTGGGCAAAACCAGGGCGTCCAATATCCATTGGCGCAGGCGTACGCCAAGGTGGAGGCTGCCGACCTGATGCGTTGGGACGCCCTACGCGCGGTCGCCTCCGGGTCGCCCGATGCCGGCGGGCGATCGGCGATGGCCAAGGTGCTCGCCTCCGAGGCCGCGTGGGAGACGGCCCGAGCTGCCCTGACGACGTTCGGGGCCTGGGGCCTGTCGGGTGAGTACCACGTGGAGCGCAAGCTTCGGGAGAGCTCGGTCTATGTCTTCAACAACATGTTGCTCAGCTACCTGTCCCACACGGTGCTGGATCTTCCCAGGGCATTTTAGCGAGGCATCGAACCTTGCGGGTTCAGATGACGACCGCGCGACGGGTCTGCGTGAGGCAAATCCAGCCGCCCATCACTGCCCTTTTCCGCGGGCCGCGCCGCTTCGCCCCGCGCCTGCTGCAGACCGTCGCGCCCAAAAGTCCATGCTGGGGCCACTGCACCGGGGGCACTTGGTCCCCCCGAAACATTACCGAAACATTTGTGCGCGAAGGTAGCGGCCGTAGTGCCGCCAGGGCGGAAGTCGCTGCTTGAAGCGTCTACTTTGCGGGCCGTTGTGGTTGGTGAGCTCGCGCTTTCGATTCGGTGGTGCCCATGGTATGCGGCGGGCACGCGGGACGGGGGCGCGGAACAAGCGCGCTGCGTGCGTTCGGCAGCTCACCGATGCCTGTTTTTCTTAGGGCGCAGGGTGGGTCTTGCCGAAGAAATGTTTGACAGCCCTCTGTTTTGCCTCTAATAGTTCGTGGATTTTCGAGTATTGAGCCATGCGCCAGCGCCGCGACGAACACGGTTTGGATGACATCGACCGGCAGATCCTGATGGTTCTGCAGGCCGATTGTAAGACGTCGTTGGCCAAGATCGGTGAGCGCGTAGGGCTGTCGCCCCCCTCCGTCGTGGAGCGGGTGAAGAAGCTCGAAACCGAAGGCTTCATACACGGATATCACGCCCAACTCGATGCGCGTAGGTTGGGCATCGACGTGACCGCCTTCATTGGGGTCTGGCTGAGTCGCCCGCGCACCCCCGACTTCGAGGCCTACATCGCCTCCCACGATGACGTGCTGGAGTGCCATCACGTCACGGGCGGGCCTTCGTTGCTGCTCAAGGTCAAGACGCGCAACACCCAGACGCTTGAGGAGCTCATCGGTTCGCTACGCCAGCACCAGGGCGTCGAGCGCACCGAGACCAATGTAGTTCTGTCGACGATGGTCGAGAAACCCGGCCTCGGCGACGCCCTGTTGGCGTCGGTTCCGCACGATGTGGAAGCGGCGTCGTCTCCCGCGGGCCCCCCGCGGGCGCGGGTCTAACCCCGCCTGTTATCGCCACCTACGCGGTGGACGCACGCTTGGGTCCTAGGGCCCGGGGTCGTGACCCTCCGGGGACCACGCAGCTTCCCAGCAGATGATTCGGAGCACGCCAATGAGCGCACTAACCACAGACCAGAAACTCAGACTTGCCCAGGCCGCCGAGGCGCACGGTCTGTATCGGAGCCAGTTTGAGCACGACGCCTGCGGCATGGGTTTCGTCGCCCACATCAAGGGCAGGGCGACCAACGGGATCATCCAGAACGCGCTGACCGTGCTCGACAACCTGACCCATCGCGGAGCGGCCGGCTCGGATCCCGAAACCGGTGACGGCGCGGGCATTCTCATCCAGATTCCCCATGCGTTTCTTTCCGCTGCCTGTGAGCAGAACGAGGGCTTTTCCCTTCCGAGCACAGGCCGCTACGCGGTCGGCATGCTCTTCATGCCGCGCGACGACGACGAGCGGGCCGCCACCGAGCGTCTGATCGAGGAGATCGTCGAAGCGGAGGGGCAGAAGGTGCTCGGTTGGCGGCACGTCCCCTTCAATCGCGAAGCCTGCGGCTGGCTCGCGCGTGAATCGATGCCCGTGTTTCGTCAGGTCTTCATCGGTGTCGCCGGTGACATCGGCCAGGAAGCCTTTGAGCGACGTCTATACGTCATCCGGCGTTGCATCGAGCGGGCGGCCCTCGAACGAGAGGTGACTCGCCCCGGCGACTTCTACATCTGCAGCATGTCGAGTCGCACGATCGTCTACAAGGGCTTGCTGATGGCCTACCAGTTCCCGAAGTTCTTCCCGGACTTGGCGGACCCGCGTTTCGCCTCGGCGATTGCACTCGTGCACTCCCGTTTCAGCACCAACACCCTACCTTCCTGGTCGCGCGCGCATCCGTTCCGTTTCATCGTGCACAACGGAGAGATCAATACCCTGCGCGGCAACGTCAACTGGATGCGCGCCCGGGAGCAGCAGTTCCAATCCGAGAATTTCGGCGACGACATTCAGAAGCTGATGCCGATCCACGGGCCGGACGGTAGCGATTCGGAGCTGTTCGACAACGGGCTTGAGTTGCTCTCCATGACCGGGCGTTCGCTGCCGCACGCGGTGATGATGATGATTCCCGAGGCATGGGAAAAGCACGACCTCATGCCGGAAGACAAGAAAGCGTTCTACGACTACCACGCGTGCCTCATGGAGCCGTGGGACGGCCCGGCGTCGATTGCGTTCACAGACGGGACGGTCGTAGGCGCGGTACTTGACCGCAATGGTCTCCGGCCGTCGCGCTTCGTGGTCACGAAGGAGGACGTCGTGATCATGGGGTCTGAGGTGGGCGCTCTCGAGGTGCCACCCGAGCAGGTCGCGTTCAAGAGCCGTTTGGAGCCCGGCCGCATGTTCCTGGTCGACACCGCTCAGGGTCGCATTGTGGACGACGTGGAGCTCAAGTCGAGTATCGCCAATCGCAGCCCCTACCGCGAGTGGCTCAACGTGCACCAGAAGCGACTCATCGACCTACCGGACCCCCCCGCCGAGCGTGTGCCTGCGGCCTACGATGCGCAGAGCGTTCGACGAAGGCAGAAGGTGCACGGGTACACGCGCGAAGACGTACGAACCTTGATTCGCCCGATGGCTGTCAACGGTGAGGAAGCCATCGGGTCCATGGGCAACGACACACCGCTGGCGGTCATGTCTGATCGCGCGCAGCTGCTGTTCGCCTACTTCAAGCAGCTCTTCGCACAGGTCACCAATCCGCCCGTCGATCCACTGCGCGAGGACCTGGTCATGTCGGTCCGGACGCTGCTGGGCGCGGAGCAGAACCTGTTTGACGAAACACCCGAGCACTGCCATCAGCTGGTGTTGGAGCGCCCGGTGATTACAAACGCCGAGCTGCAGGCGATCAAGGACATCGATACCGGCGCCCTCAAGAGCGCCGTACTGCCCACCCTGTTTGACATCGCAAGGCGCGGGGCAGGCCTCAAGGATGCCCTTGACGACCTGTGCGGTGCCGCCGAGAAGGCTGTCGATGAGGGCTTCACCATTCTCGTTCTCAGCGATCGCGGGCACAATAAGGACCGGGCCCCCATCCCCAGTCTGCTCGCTACCGGTGCGGTGCACCATCACCTGATTCGAGTCGGCAAGCGAACCCGTTGCGGGTTGGTACTCGAGTCCGGTGAGCCGCGTGAGATCATGCATTTCGCGCTGCTATTTGGGTACGGAATGGGCGCGGTGAATCCGTATCTGGCATTCGAGACGATTGTCGGTCAGCACGAGCTGGGCTTGCTCAGAAACCACGATGCCGAGGATGGTCAGCGGAACTATCTCAAGGCCTGCACCAAGGGTCTTCTCAAGGTGATGTCCAAGATGGGCATTTCGACCATCCAGAGCTACCGCGGCGCGCAGATCTTCGAGGCGATCGGCCTCAATCGGGACCTGATCGATCGATACTTCACGCGTACGGCTTCCCGCATCGAGGGAATCGGCCTCGAGGAAGTCGCCGCCGAGGTGGCGGTGCGCCATCACGTCGCGCACGACGTGCCAGCGATTCTCGACCCTGAGCTCGATCCTGGGGGCCAGTACCAGTGGCGTCGTCGTGGCGAATACCACATGTACAATCCGGAGACGATCGGGGCGATGCAGCATGCTGTGCGCTCCGGCAACTACCGGCTGTTCAAGAAGTACAGCAAGGCCATCGACGGTGACAACGAACGACTGTGTACGATCCGGGGCCTCCTCAAGTTTAAGACGGGTGAAGCGATCCCCCTGGATGAGGTCGAGCCGGTCGAGGAAATTGTCAAGCGGTTCAAGACCGGTGCCATGTCGTTCGGCTCGATCTCGAGGGAGGCGCACGAAAACCTAGCGATAGCGATGAACCGGCTTGGTGCGCGTTCCAATACGGGTGAAGGCGGTGAGGACCCGGCACGCTACACCCCCGACGAGAACGGCGATCTCCGGCGCAGCTCCATCAAACAGGTGGCTTCTGGACGCTTCGGCGTGACCAGTCACTATCTGGTCAATGCGGACGAGATTCAGATCAAGATGGCGCAAGGCGCGAAGCCTGGGGAAGGCGGGCAGCTTCCGGGGCATAAGGTCGACAAGGTGATCGCTCGCGTGCGCCACTCGACGCCGGGAGTCGGGTTGATCTCGCCGCCGCCGCACCACGATATCTACTCGATCGAAGATCTGGCTCAGCTGATTCACGACCTCAAGAATGCCAACACGCAGGCCGCGATTACGGTCAAGCTCGTGTCGGAAGTAGGCGTGGGTACAGTGGCTGCGGGTGTGTCCAAGGCCAAGGCTGACCTGGTGCTGATAAGTGGGGACTCGGGGGGTACGGGGGCCTCGCCGCTGACCTCCATCAAGCATGCGGGCACGCCCTGGGAACTCGGCCTGGCGGAGACGCAGCAAACGTTGGTGCTGAATGACCTGCGCAGTCGTATTCGGGTCGAGACCGACGGGCAGCTGAAGACCGGCCGTGATGTGGCCGTGGCCGCCTTGCTGGGTGCCGAGGAGTTCGGGTTTGGCACCACCGCGCTAATCGCCAGCGGGTGCATTCTGATGCGCGTGTGTCATTTGAATACCTGTCCGGTGGGGGTTGCGACGCAGAACGAGGAGCTGCGCAGGCGGTTCAAGGGCCAACCGGAGCACGTGGTCAACTTCATGGTTTTTGTTGCCCAGGAGCTGCGCGAGATTATGGCGGAACTGGGCTTTCGCACGGTCGCCGAGATGGTGGGCAGGGTCGATCGGCTGGAAGCGGACAGGGCGATCGATCACTGGAAGGCCAAGGGCCTCGACCTCAGCGCAATCCTTCACAAGCCTGACGTTCCCAAGGGCACGCCGCTGCACTGCGTTGACACACAGGACCACGGGCTCGCGAAGGCCCTTGATCACGAGCTGATCGTGCGTGCCAAGCCTGCGCTGGACAAGCGTGAGGCGGTCTCCATCGAACTTCCGATCAAGAACATCAACCGGACGGCATGCACGATGTTGTCCGCCGAAGTGACCCGCCGCCACGGTGAAGAGGGACTGCCAGAGGAGGCGATCAATCTGATCTTCCACGGTTCGGCGGGCCAGAGTTTTGGCGCGTTCATGGCGCGCGGGCTCAACGTTCGCATCGAGGGCGACGCCAACGACTACGTGGGCAAGGGCTTGTCCGGTGGCCGGATTGTGATCGTTCCCCCCAAGGGAAGCACGTTCGTGCCGGAAGAGAACATCATCGCAGGCAACGTTTGCCTATACGGGGCTACGGGTGGCGAGCTGTTCTTGCGCGGCCGCGCCGGAGAGCGCTTTTGTGTCAGAAACAGCGGGGCGATCGCGGTTGTCGAGGGCGTAGGCGACCATGGTTGCGAGTACATGACCGGCGGGCGGGTCGTTGTGCTCGGCGGAACCGGCCGGAACTTCGCTGCCGGCATGAGCGGTGGCATTGCGTACGTCTACGACCCGGACGGCAAGTTCGAGCCGCTGTGCAACAAAGCCATGGTCGACCTGGAGCCGATGGACGTGGACACCGAGGAGGTCAAGGGGTTGATTCTGCGGCACGTCCAGTACACCGACAGCGCCGTGGCCAAGCGCATTCTGATCGACTGGGACGTGACCCGCACCCAGTTCACACGCGTGATGCCGCGCGAGTACCGCAAGGTGATGCAGCAGGCGCGTTATGACAGCGAGTTCGGAGCGCTCGCGACGGGTCCATGACGGGCTGCCCCCTTCCCACCTCAAGTTTCAAGGAAGACCGCGATGGGAAAGATTACAGGATTTCTCGAGATCAGTCGTAAGAAGCCGGCACGCCGGCCCGTGGACCAGCGCCTCAAGGACTGGAATGAATTCGAAGGTGCTCTTCCGCTCGACGAGCTTCGCGAGCAGGGCGCACGCTGCATGGACTGTGGCATCCCCTATTGTCACACGGGCTGCCCGCTGGGAAACATCATTCCCGACTGGAACGATCTCGTCTACCAGGAGCGGCCACGGCGTGCGAGCACGCGCCTGCACTCGACAAACAACTTCCCCGAGTTCACCGGTCGCATTTGCCCCGCACCCTGCGAGGAGGCGTGTACGCTCAACATCGATCGGCACCCTGTGACGATCAAGCAGATCGAGCGGCAGATCGCCGATCGCGCGATCGCCGAGGGCAGGGCGCTCAAGCCCCGCATCGCCGAGACGAAGACGGGCAAGAAGGTTGCCGTGGTTGGGTCCGGCCCCGCTGGCATGGCGGCCGCCCAGCAACTTGCCAGAGCCGGTCACAATGTGACCTTGTTCGAGCGCGCCGATCGGATCGGGGGGCTGCTGCGCTACGGGATTCCGAACTTCAAGATGGAGAAGCATCTGATCGATGGTCGCATGGGCCAGATGGAAGCCGAGGGGGTCGTTTTCAGGCCGAGCACGAATGTAGGCGTGGACGTCACGGTCGAGGACCTCAAGCGCGATTTCGATGCGGTCGTCCTGTCGGGCGGTGCCACCCAGCCCCGCGACCTGCCGTTGCCGGGGCGAGAACTGGCGGGCGTGCATTTCGCGATGGACTTCCTGACCCAGCAGAACAAGGTCTGCGAAGGGGACACGGTGGACGGTCAGATCCTGGCGACCGGTAAGCGTGTGGTGGTGCTCGGGGGAGGGGATACGGGATCCGACTGTGTCGGGACCTCCAATCGCCAGGGTGCGGCTTCCGTGCACCAGTTCGAACTCATGCCGCGGCCCCCGGAAGCCGAAAACCCCGATACGCCATGGCCCTATTGGCCACTGATCATGCGCACCTCGAGCTCTCAGGAGGAGGGCGCCGAGCGCGATTGGAGCATCAATACGCTACGCTTTAGCGGCGATGACGCGGGTCACGTGAAGAAGCTGCACGGCGTGCGCCTTAACTGGACCACGGAAGAGAGCGGCCGTCGCAAGATGGAACCGATCCCCGGCAGCGAGTTCGAGATGGAGGTCGACCTGGTGCTGTTGGCGCTGGGCTTCTTGGGTCCCGAGCGGGCGCCGTTGCTGGACAAACTCGGGGTCGAGCTGACCGAGCGCGGCAACGTGAAGGCCGACGACAACTACATGACGAGCGTCCCGGGCGTATTCGCTTGTGGCGACCTGCGTCGGGGACAATCCCTAGTGGTTTGGGCGATCTGGGAAGGCCGAGAGTGCGCCCGCGGGGTCGACGCATTTCTGCGCGGCGCGACGAGCGACCTGCGCTCGAGTCCGCACACGTCACCCTTGGTCCTTCCTTGATTGCGCAGGCTAGCTAGCTAGGGGATCCGCGAAGCCGTAGGTGTGATCCGCACGCGTTGGCCGCAAGGTCGCCCACCCTCAAGAAGCCACGCACTTGGTCGTTGTCTGTCTTTTGTGGAGACGATCGATCGGCACCCATTCTACGCTACGGTGGAAAGCCTGCTGGCAGACGCCGCTGAACAGCTGTTTGCTGCCTGCGGGCATCCAATGTATCGGACCGCCATGTGGGACGATGACGCCGCGTCCCACGTGGACCATGCTGCGACCATCGGTTTTGCGTGCAGGAATCTGCGCGGCGCACTGATCATCGGGACCACGGGGCGCCTACTGCTAAAACTGCACCCTCTGCGGGGGACCAGCCAAGACATGGATCACGATGACTGGCTGGGTGAGCTGGCGAACCAGCTCGTTGGCCGCGTGAAGAACAAATTGCACGCATGGGGCGTCGATATTAACCTCGCGATGCCGATGACGATCCGGGGCGACAACCTCAAGCTGCGCGTCAACGATCGACAGGTCGTGCGAGTGAGTGTTTCCGACGGTCACGCGAAGTCGTTCGCATGGATCGATGCATTGGTGGCCCCCGAGCTGTCCCTGCAACTGCGAGACGACGAACCCCAAGCAGAAGGGGAACTTGTCCTTTTCTAGCTGGTAGGGTGCCTGGCGAACCATGGGGAGGCTTGCTGCGGTCCAAGCCGCCGTTGGCTGCTCGCTGAACGGCGTCCCAAAAGCGCGGAGCGAAGGATATGAGTGACGTGATCTACGCACGCCCCCTGGACCCCCCTACTTCTCCCAGCGAGTTCATGGAATTCGCCAAGGGAGCGAGCGGGTGCCTCGATCTGTATCGCGTGCAATGGAAGAAGAGCTTTCTCGCGTCGAACGGGGCCCGGGTGCTTTGCTGGTATCGTGCACCGGACGCCGAGTCAGCGCGCATGGCCTTGCGCCAGCTTGGTTCGGACCTCAACGGCGTTTGGTCTGGCACGCCGTGGCAGCCCGACGGTGCCCCATCCCTGGACGAGGTCGACGTGGTCGCCGAGCTCGACACCCAGCCTGGAGCCGAAACGCTGGCGGATAGCCTGACCAAGGGCGACGTCGATCTGGTTCAGCACGTCGCTTCGGTGGACGGCAAGCGCAGCGTGTTGGTATTGCGTGCCGGCGATAGCCAGGGTGTCGTAGCGGCACTGGACGCGGCCGGGCTCGATCCTCGCCAGGTGTGGCGTTGCACCCCGCTGTCACGCCGAAACCAGTAGGCATGGCGCGTCCGTTCCCCCAGTCGGGATGATTCACCTGCCCCAAGGGTGGCATTCGCGGTCGTATCATCGCAGACTGGGCAGGTGGGCAAGCGATTTCTAACGGCTGTATGCGTCGTCGCGCCGCTGGCCGCAGCGTGCGGAGGCGGCACCGACCAGGCGATGGAGGCTAGCCTGGTAGGGCGAGAGTTCCTGTCGGAATCAGTCGAAGGCCGCGAACTGGTAGCGGACACTGTCGTTCGAATCACGTTTGGAAGCGAGCTGCATGTGTACGCAGGGTGCAACCACCTCGGGGGCCCCTACCGGGTCGACGGGGGCCGGCTTCACATGGCAGGCTTCAGCTCAACCGAAATCGGCTGCAATCCCGAGCTCGCTGAGCAGGACGACTGGCTTCAGGACTTGCTGACGGGATCGCCATCGGTGGTCCTTGACGAGCCCCGGCTCACCTTGTCCAACGCGGCGACACGACTCACGCTCCTCGATCGCGAGCTCGCCAGTCCCGACCTACCGCTGATGGGCATCCATTGGATCGCAAACGGGATCGGGGACGAAGGGGCTGTCACCAGCACGACCGGCGGGATGACGATGTCCTTTCGTGAGGACGGAACCGTCGAGTTCTTTACCGGCTGCCAACAGGGCAGCGGAGATTACTCGGCCGACGACACCACGATCAGCGTTAGGAACCTCGTGTACGACGGAGCCAACTGCTCGACCCCAACCGACGTCCCATTCAATCCCCACACGCACCTTCTGTCCATTCTCGACGCCGCACCGGTCTCCTACGAAATCGAAGAGGACCGCCTCACCATCAGCGGCGACGGCCGCCGCGTCATCTTCGTCGCCGAGCAGTGAGCGGGCACTCGACGCGGTGCGCTTGCAGGGTCACATCCGGGTGTTCTTCTCCCCGTCGGGCCGGACCCTGATTCGCGAGCTCTCCGTGACGGCAATCTGGATGCGGGCTAGCCCGCATCCATCACCAAGGCACGTGATGATCGTGCAAGTGATC
>JAPPOR010000156.1 GCA_028817905.1 Myxococcales bacterium | reverse complement strand
TTGTTCCAACTGCTTTGAGTACTAGTAAAACCTATATAGCTACGGTCGATACCTAAGCTTAAAAGTGTTGACTGGCAGGTCCGTAGCTGCTTTACGTACCGCACAGAAAAGGGGCCCAGCTTTGTTGGTTGCTGGTTGTTGGCGGCGTGGTCTCGGTCACTGCTGGCGATGACTTGGGCCGTGCGACGTTTCGCGTGGGTCAGAGACGCTGGGGAGGGTGCATGAATTTCTCTTGGAGCGACGAGCAGAACGAGTTGTATGAAGGCGCCCGCAAGCTCGCTGCCAGCGATCTGAAGATCGACGGCGCGCCTGGCGCAGCGGCCACGTTCGAGCCCAAGAAGTGGCGCGCGTTGGCGGACGCAGGTGTGCTTGGGCTAAGCGTTCCCACCAAGCACGGAGGTCTGGGCTTTGACCGACTCACATCGACGAAGGTGATGGAGGGCCTGGGAGCGGGCGCCGAAGACCTTGGGATCCTCTTTTCTGCCTCCGCACACCTATTCGCGACGGTGATGCCCATCGTCGAGCACGCTGAGGACGTTCTTAAGGAGCGCTACGTTCGGAACTTGGCCGGCGGGCGCTGGATAGGCGCGAACGCAATTTCCGAAGCCCAGGCGGGATCGGATGTGTTTGCGCTGCGTACGCAGGCTAGGCGAGAAGGCGACCGCTACATTCTGAACGGCGAGAAGTCCTACGTAACGAACGCGCCTGTGGCCGATGTGTTCCTTGTTTACGCAACCACCAAGCCGGCGGATGGCTTTCTCGGAATTAGCGCCTTCGTCGTAGAGCGGGGGTTCGAGGGGGTGGAGGTGGGTCAGTCATTCGAGCGGGCAGGGCTGCAAAGCTCGCCCGCCTCGATGGTCTACTTCAGCGACTGCGAGGTTCCGGTACAGAACCGTGTCGGCGCGGAGGGACAGGGAGCGGCGATTTTTCGAGGGTCGATGAACTGGGAGCGGGTCTGTCTCTTTTCCATCTACGCCGGGATGTTGGAGCAGCAGCTAGACAGGACGCTTGAATACGCGAGCCGACGGAAGCAAGGCGGGCGCCCGATTGGCAAGAATCAGGCGGTTTCTCACCGCATCGTGGACATGAAGATCCGTCTCGATACGGCACGGCTCCTGCTATATCGGGCTGCATGGCTCGCGGACCAGGGAGCGGACGCAGTTGTTGAAAGTTCGATCGCGAAGCTTGCTGTCAGTGAGGCTGCGCAAGCTTCGAGCCTGAACGCAATGCAGATACACGGGGCGATGGGAACCCACGTTGATTCGGGGCTTGAACGGATGCTTCGGGATAGCTTACCGAGCACGGTGTTTTCCGGTACCTCAGAGATACAGCGGGAGCTGATCGCACGGGGGCTGGGCCTGTGATGTTGCAGGATGGGCTGCAGGTGCATGCTCGGGAGACCCCAGGGGCCCTTGCGGTGCGGTGCTCGGGGCGCTCGCTCACCTATGGGGAGCTGGATGAGCTCGCGGAACGGTGGGTGAAGGCCCTGGCAAGTAGAGGCGTCGGTCGTGGTGCGAGGGTCGCGGTGTGGATGGAGAAGTCGTTCGACGCGATCGCCGCGATGCAGGCGACTTTGCGGTTGGGCGCTGCCTATGTGCCCGTGGACGTGCTCGCTCCCGTACACCGAGGTGCCGCCATTGTGAGGGACTGCGCGCCGTCGTGTGTGGTTCTTTCGACGCGCGACTCGGAGCCTGGAAGGGCGCTCGCGGAGCATGGGGTGGCGCTACTTGATCCCAGGGATGTGCCGGCGTTTCCAGGACGGGAGCGCCATGTGAGGACATCAGGGGGAGGAAGTCCAGACGATCTGGCGTACATCATGTACACGTCTGGCTCCACGGGCTCGCCTAAGGGGGTCTGCATCAGTCACGAGAACGCGCTTGCCTTCGTTCGGTGGGCGGTCGAGTGCGTTGGGGTGCACGCAGGGGATCGGCTCGCAAACCAGGCGCCGTTTCACTTTGACCTTTCGGTGTTCGACATCTATGGGGCGCTGTTTTCAGGCGCCTGTGTGTCCATCGCCCCGGCTGGCGCGTCCTATTCCCCGGGAAGCTTGGTCGACTTCTTGAGGTCCGAGCAGATTACGATCTGGTACTCGACACCTTCCGTACTCATGCTCATGATGAAGAAGGGCGGGCTGCTCGAGGAGCCAGCGACTCACCTTCGAGTAATTCTATTCGCGGGAGAAGTGTTTCCGCTGGTGCATCTTAGGCGACTCCGTGGGGCGTTTGCAGACGCTAGGATGTTTAACTGGTACGGCCCCACGGAAACCAACGTTTGCACGAGCTACGAGGTTGGGGAGATCGACCCGGCAAGAGAGGCCCCGTTGCCGATTGGCGGCCCGGCCTGCTGCGCCGCGCTCCACGTCCGGAATGGGAGTGGTTCGGAGGTCGCAGTGGGTGAGGTCGGGGAACTGATAGTAACAGGGCCGACGGTGATGCAGGGGTATTGGGGCAGAAAGCCTACCCGGGCCAATACGTACGCCACCGGAGACATGGTTCGCCGGGTTGGCGACGAAGAGCTCGAGTATGTGGGTCGGATCGACCAGCAAGTCAAGGTTCGGGGGCACCGGATTGAGCTGCACGACGTTGAGGTGGCGCTCGAACAGCACCCGGGAGTGGCGCAGGTGGCGGTGGTGGTAGCCGGGTCTGGGGTCGACGCTCGGCTAGTGGCGTGTGTGGTTCCCGAACCCGGGGTCGAGCTTGGACTTCTGGGGCTGAAGCGTACGTGTGCCGAGCGCTTGCCTCGCTACATGATTGTGGACGCTTGGCAGCCCTTCGACGAACTACCCAGGAACAGGAATGGCAAGCTGGACCGAAAAGCCCTGTCTCAGAAACTGAACGCGGAGGAGAGCTAATGGACAAGCAAAGCAGCAAAGCTACGGTTGCTGACAAGCAACCGGCGGAGGTGATTTCGCGCATTCGGAAGTATGTCGCGAACGAAGTGTTGGACGGCAAAGACATGGGGCTGGATGAGAATACGCCGTTGTTGGAGTGGGGCGTTCTCAACTCTCTCGAAATCGAGGTCATGATCGCGTTTCTGGAGAGAGAGTTTGGCGTGCGTGTGCCACCGGAGCAGGTGACTGCCGAAAACTTTCGAAACATTGCGGCCATCGCACAGTTGGCGTCCTCGACATCGTGAGGTCGGTAGAGCAGCAGAAAAGGGGAGTCGGTATGTCTAAGGTAGACTTTGATGTGGTGATCATTGGGGGCGGACCCGCGGGGTCGGCGCTGGCCTCGTATTTGGCCAAGGAGGGCGTGTC
>JAPPOR010000669.1 GCA_028817905.1 Myxococcales bacterium | reverse complement strand
CTAGGCGTGCCGATCCGTCGGCACAGCGCCGGCGAAGTGGGTTACAGTAGCGTCCAGCTGGTAGTCGTCTTCCGCGCCTTGTTGGAGAGCACGAGGGCATAACGATGACTCAAACTGGAGTAGCCGGTCCGGTTGATGTGTGCGTCGTGGGGTCTGGGCCGGCTAGTTTGTCCGTAGCGCACGAGTTGATCGGTCGCGATCTTCGGGTCTGTGTCGTGGAGAGCGGGGAGCGGCATTTCGAGCCCGCATCGCAGGAGCTGAGTTGCGGCAACGTCGTCGACGGCCTGCCTGGGACGAACTTGGTCGAGACCCGAGCCCGGCAGGTGGGCGGCAACAGCAACCTCTGGTGCGTGAAGATCGGCCGCCGCGACCGTGCCTGGCGCCTGGGCGTCCGCTACTTGCCATTCGCCGACGTGGACTTCGAGCAGCGTTCCTGGATTCCCCACAGCGGTTGGCCTTTCGGGTTCTCCGACCTGCAGCCACACTATCAGCGTGCCGTGGAGCTCGCGCAGGTGTCCGACGCGATCGAGCCGATCACCTGGCAGGCCCATGAGCGCGACCCCTTCGGACTCGACGGGCCGTTCGAGGGCCGCCTATTTCGCTTTGGCCCAGGTGCGGCCTTCCACCAGAACCTGAGGGCGGCAGTCGAGGCCACGCCCGGCTTCACCCTCCTACCGGGGCACACAGTGGTGCGCATCGAGCGCAAGACCGATAGCCCCTACGCGCGTTGCGCCCATCTCCGAACGGCTTCCGGTGATGCGCTCACACTGGACGCAAAGGTGTTTGTACTCGCGGGCGGCGGGGTCGAAAATGCGCGGCTGTTGCTGGTTTCCCGGGATGCGACCGGTGTGGCTCTCGGCAACGGCCACGACATGGTTGGCCGGGGCTTTATGGACCACCCATTGTTGCACGTGGGTAACGTGGTGCCGCACGACGTCAGTCTGTGGCGCGAAGCGGGCGTGTACGATTTTCGCGACGTCAATGGCGCGTTGGTCCACGGATACGCACGTTTATCGAGGGCAGCCATGGAGCGGCACCACGTGTTGGGTGCTGCCCTGTCGATCTTTCCCCGTCCTGTGGCCCGCCATACGCGTGCGATCGACGCAACCCGCAGCCTCGTCACCGAGGTTCTCAGCCAGCGGCGCGTTCCGCCACGCGCATTCGAGTATGTGCGGGACATCATGAAGGGAGCCGATGCGCTCCCGGGAGTAGTTCTTCAGCGACTTCGCGGCCGCCCACCGTTGCCGGGCTTCGGGCGCGGTGGCTGGTCGGAGCAAGCGCGCAATGAGCGTCGCTACCATCACTTCGAGGTGATGCTACAGCTTGAGCAGGCACCGGATTTCGACAATCGAGTGATGCTCAGCGAGGACAGCGACCGTTTTGGGGTGCCATTGCCGACCATCAGGGCGCGGCTGGGTGACTTGGATACCTACTCGATCGAGACGATCAGAAACCTGATAGCAGACGCGGTGGCGGGTGCGGGTCGCGCACGATTTGAGCCAAGTCGAGGAGTTGACGGTGCCCCGTTTCCGCAGCCCGTCAGCATGGCCCACCACGTGGGCTCGACTCGCATGGGCACCTCGCCCGCCACCTCTGTAGTCGATCCGGATGGGTGCTTGCACGAGGTGCCAAACATCTACGTAACTGGCAGCTCCGTATTTCCCACCTCGAGCTACGCAAACCCGACTTTGACGATCGTCGCCGTGGCAGCACGCCTCGGCGCCCATTTGGCCCGCACGTTGCAGCAAGCTCCCAGGGTGCAGACGGGCTAGCAGCAGCGGTTACTGACACGTATCGTCGATGCAGGTCGTGTCGTTGTCGCATTGGTCGTTGGCTTGACAGCTGACATCGCATGGCTGGGGGGTCTGTTCGACCTGGGCGGTGCAGATGATGTCCGTGTAGTTGCCGCAGTCCTTGGCCAGCTGGCCCTGACAGTACGAATCATCCGGGACCGACCCGCTGGTGAGTCCACACTGGAAGTCGACACAAACGGGGTCGCGCCGCTCGCCCTGACATGCGACGAGGTTGGTGCATTCGCCGGTCGCGTCGCAATCGGCCGCGTCGGCGCAACAGGTTCCCCTGTCGCAACAGTGTTGGTTATTGCAGCGACCGGATTCGCACTCTCGTTGTCGGCTACATGTCTGCCCGTTATCCCGCGCGCCCTTGCATGTCTTGTCGGCATCGTCGCAGAACGCTCCGGTGGCGCAATCGTCGTCGTCCTCGCACGAGGTGGGGCAAGTGGGACGGTTCTGTTGGGCCCTTCCCGTGCAGGAGACGGGGGCGTAGGTTCCGCAGTCCTGTGCTTTGTCGCTGCAGGCACTGTCGTCATCGACCGCCTCGCCAGCTCGGCAGGTGAAGTTCTCGTCACACACGGGATCGCGACGGACTCCCTGGCATGTCATGGTGTTCATGCACACTGGGGGCTGCCCAAACGCGTCGGGACAGTCTCGAGCGCTCGCGCAACAGGTGTCCCCATGTGGGCAGCAAACGCTCCGTTCTCCGGCCCCGCCGCAGTTGCCACTTGCGCAGTGGGCGTTGTCGCTGCACTCCGAGCCATTGTCGCGCTTGTACTCGCATCGTTCGGCGTGGCAGAAGGATGCATTGTCGCAGTCACCATCGTCCGCGCACTGGGTGGTGCAGGCCGCGACCGTCTGGTCTATTTCGTCCGTGCAGATTACGGATGGGTATGGGCCGCAATCGCGCGCCTCCATGCCCGCACAGCCCCTGTCATCATCGGTGCCCTCCGACACGATACAGCCATGGTCCTCGCACAACGGCGTGCCACGCTTGCCCTGGCAGGCACTGATCTGCTCGCAGAAGGTACCCTCGCCGGCCAGATTGAGATCGACGCATTCGCTGGTGTCGGCGCAGCATCGGCGCCCCGCATCACAGCAAAGGCCACCCCGGCAGTTTCCGCTCTGGCACTGACTGCCAGTTCTGCAGGCTCCGCCATTTGGGAGTTTCTCGGGCACGCAGCGCGGATCTGACTCGCAGTCGGGACCGCATTCGGCGCAGGGGTCGGGTTCGCCGTCCCCATCTCCTGTGACACCGACGGCAGATGTGCCACCGCCATCCGGTGCTACTGAAGCGCTCGGAGCCGGCCGACGATCGAGCTGGCACCCCCCAAGACACACCGCGAGGTAGACCACAACTACGCGACCGATGGCACGAGCGGCCACCCCTAGGTCCTTACGGTGTTTCATCGTTGTCTATTCCGTCTGTACTTCAGGACTGGGAGTGTAAGTACCCGGACGGTATTGTGCATGATCTGAGCCACCAGCCCAGTTCCCAGCCAGCTGACTCGCCCAACCGCCTGAATTGAATGTCTATTTTTCCCGCAGCGCCCGGGCCAAGGTGAGGGCAATTCGTCGCCCATCTAGGGCTGCACTCATGATTCCGCCGGCGTAGCCAGCCCCTTCCGCCGCGGGGTACAGCCCGGGCAGCTCGGGAGCCTGCAGATCCGAGGGGTCGCGCTGGATTCGGATCGGAGCACTGGTCCGGCTTTCGACCCCCACCGCGACGCCCTCATCGCCAGCGAAGCCCGGAAGCTTCCGATCGATGGCGGCGAGGGCCGCTACCATGGGTTCCGCCAGCCCTTGGAGGACCTGGTTCATGACCGCGGACTGTAAGCCCCTCGGATAGCTGCATCTCGGCAACGACGTTGAGCGCTCTCCCCTGATGAAGTCGCTCAGCCGCTGGGCCGGTGCGACGTACTCACCGCCGCCCGCTTCGTAGGCCCGCTGCTCAAGGGCTGCCTGAAACGCAAGCCCGGCAAAGGGGTCTTCCGGATTCAAACCCGCCGCCCGCAGCTGGGCAGGGCCGACCTCGACCACGAGCCCACTGTTCGCGAAGCGTCCACGACGGGAGTATGGACTCCATCCGTTGACCACCTGTCGGCCCACGTGGGTCGCCGCGGGTACGATGAAACCTCCCGGGCACATGCAAAAGGAGAAGACGGCCGCGCCACAGCCCTGCTCCACCAGGCGGTAGGTGGCTGAGCCGAGGGCCGGGTGCCCGGCCAGATCGCCGTACTGGGTCCGATCCACAAACGCTTGCGGATGTTCTACGCGCACGCCCACCGCGAATGACTTGGTCTGCATGGTCGCGCCCTGTCGGGCCAGCAGGTGGTAGACATCCGAGGCCGAATGCCCCGTCGCCAAGACCACGGCACGCGCCTCTAGCGAGCTCCCGTCGGCGAGCGTCACACCGCACACGTGTCGCCCACGTCGCATCAGGTCTGTCACGCGTGCACCGAACAACAACTGGTGTCCAGCGTCTTGTAGGTGTGTGCGCAACCGCTCGATGACCGTCGGCAGTCGGTTGGTGCCGATGTGGGGACGGGCGTCGACGAGAATGTCTACGGGCGCACCATACTGGACCAGGGCTTCCAGGATGGCGCGCACCGGTCCTCGCTTGCGCGCGCGTGTGTACAGCTTTCCGTCACTAAAGGTTCCCGCGCCGCCTTCGCCGAAACAGTAGTTGCTCTCCGTGTCCAGCTGACCCCGCTGAGCCAGCGTGGCGACGTCGCGGCGCCGCTGTGGCACCGCTTGTCCCCGCTCCACGATCAGCGTGCGGACGCCACGCTGCGCTAGCGTTAGGGCACACATCAGACCAGCTGGTCCTGCGCCAACGATGATGACCTCCGGCGTGCCGGTAACCGCCGCGAGAGCGCGGGGCTGTGCAGGTGGTCTCGGGTCGGGTCGAGTTGGGCAAAGTTCAAGCAGGAGTCGCACGCGCACCCGGCCCCGGCGCGCATCCACCGACTTGCGCACGACGCGGACGAAGGCCACGTCTGCAGGTCGTATCCCTGCTGCGCGACATGCGACCGAGTGGAGGCGAGCCGCATCGAGTAGCAGGTCTGGGTGAACCAACACTTCCGTGCGTGTCACCGTGCCCTCACCCGGCTCGACCGGCCTTCTGATTTCGAACTCGCCATATGACTACCATGTTTTCCAGACTTCACATAGTGCTTCGTCCGATTCTGCGCGGCCATGCCTACCACGTCGGCCCCTATCGCCGCCTACATCGCACTACTTTGTCGGCACCCCTTTCTAAGGGGCTCCGACTGGCGTATAGCTCCTTCTGGCTCTGGTTGGAGTTTGAGAGTCGCGGTGTTGGTCGCCGTGGCCGGCACCCGGTGGATACTGGCGGGTTGTGTTGGGAGGAACAGAAGCTTATGCGCGGAAGTAAGTTGGGTTCAGCGTTGCGTGCCCCGCTGTCGGTAGTCTGCCTCGTCGCGTTCGCGATCGCGGGTTGTAGCGATTCGAGCAGCAACAGCAACATGGCGGCCGTCGAAAGCGATGCCGTCACGACCGCAACCTGTGGCAATGGCGTGATCGAGGGCGACGAGAAGTGCGACTATGCGGGGCAGGACACCTTCGTCCTGATGGGTGACACCTGCGAAAAGGTCGTGCCTGAAAAGCCGCTCGGGGCGCTCGCCTGCATGCCGGGCTGCCTCGAATACAATACCGACGGTTGCTACGCCCCTCCGGCGAGCAACTGTGGCAACGGTATGGTTGACGTGGCTGACGGCGAGCAGTGCGACTACCGTGGCACGATGCCGGTGTTCCAGACCGGCATGGCCACTTGCCCCGAGGTCACGATGGGCCAGATGATGGTTGGTGCGCTTGGTTGTGCGCCTGATTGCACCTTCGACCTGCAGCGTTGCGCGCCCGGTCAGCAGCCTGGCGGCATGGGCGGCATGGGCGGCGGCGGCATGGGCGGCGGCGGCACCGGCGGCGGCGGCACCGGCGGCTGAGCTCGCGGCAGCACTCGCTATCGAAGACCGTACCCGGTCTGCCTTACGGTGGATCGGGCCGCGGTGTTTAATCGCTCGGATGCTTCACGGGTGTCGACTACCGGGCTGCCGGGATCATTCGCTGGGCGTCCGAACCGTCTGCAGGGATTCGGCTTCTGAGGGTTTCCGGCGACCAACCCGAATCCTGCCGTACCCGCGAGGGCACGCGCCCTGAGCGGCCTCCAAGAGCGCACCTGAACGCTTGACTCCCCCTTCACATCCCCGATCGTCTGGGGGCAGATTGAAATCCCAATTTTGGGTCAAGCGCCGCTACAGTATTAACATCAATCTTCGTTGGTACTGTTCTCACCTCACTGACCGGAGTCTCTTTCCATATGCTGTTGTCAGCGTGTTTGACCCTAGGCTTCCTTGCGCTTTCGACCCTTGCTCATGCGCAGCCCGAAGCGAGTGAGCCGCAGGGCTCTGCGAGCATCCCGACGCCTGCAGCAGCCCCCACCTCGGCCCGGCGTACATCGCCAGGGGAGCCTCCTCGTCCGGCCGACCCAACTCCTTCGCCCTCCGGCGCTCCATCGGGCGGCCTGCATTCGGCACAATCCACAACGCCTGCTGGCACCGGCCCGATCCTGGGCGCGGCTCCGGACATTCGCGACGAGCGCTATCTCCAGCCCGATACTATCCGTGCGAAAGACCCCATGGGCGTCTTCGGGATCGGGCTGCGCATGGGGGTCGCGCTCTGGGGCACTCGGACCTTCGAAAGCGCCCTCGATCGGGTCCTGGATGACTCGGGCGCCGGGGACCAGCTTGCCACCGCCGAGGCCTTGGGTGTCGACACCGGGCTCCCCCAGGGCGCAGAAGATATTGCGATCGCACCGGGGCCAAGCATGCTGCTCGCGTTGCCCATCAATCTGGGGGGAGTCGTCTTCTTCCGCATGGAGCCGATGCTGACGGCTGGCGAGTTCACGACCTTGGGAGGCTACATGGGCTTGGGAGCGAACATCCATCTCAAACGCGCCTACATCTCAATCGGCGTGGGCGGCATGGGCGACCTCCTGTTGGACGACCGCTTCGAAGTCGCTGCTGACCTCTATTTCCGCGTACCCATCGATGTGTACTGGTATGTGCTCGATGACTTCGGCCTTTTTGTCGAACTTGCCGGTGGTGCCGGGATCAGCGTGGCGCAACCTGCCGGTGCGCAGGACGTGAGCACAGCGGGTGGAACGATGTTTGACTTCAGCTTGGGACTCCGTGTGCCCTAGGCTGAAGCTTCCCTTGGGGAAGCTCCAGGCCAGGCTGTTCTAGTCCACGGAGAGGGCCACGTGGCCTACTCCCCCCGCCGGCCAAGCCGGGCAGGGCAACCTTCTCCTGCGGCTCCGCTTGCAGGCCGCTAGCCTACCCTGGCCCTTCCCTCTTGGCTGATTAGAACGGGCGGGTATCGGGGTGTCCGGGCCGGTCGCGAGCACGGTCATAGACGCGCATCAGGTCCTCGTAGGCCAGCAGCCCCACGATCCGGTTCGGATCCTCCTCGCTCACGACCGGAAGCTGGCTTGCACGACTGGAGATGAAGCGATCGAGCGCAGTGCTGAGGGTATCGTCGGGTAGCAGCGTGACCAGCGTTTGCTGGCAGTCATAGGCTAGGGCCAGATCGCCCAGGCTCTCTTCGAACATGAATGTCCTCAGCGCTTCCAGGGTAACCAAGCCCTGTGGAGCCCCTTGCTCGTCAACAACGGGCAGTACGGTCTGCGCCGACCCCGAAAGCCTTCTCAGGACCTCTCCCAATGGCGTCGCCGCCGGTACCGTGTCTACGTCCGGGTTGGGCCGAAAAGCCTCGTGCACATGGTGGTCATGCAGCAGATCGAACATGTGCTCGGCCCAGTGCGCCCCGGATTCGCGACGCGACGGAACCTGCGCGGGAAACACCGTCCAGGGCTGGAGCACCACAAAAGTGATCGCCTCTGCGAGCATCAATGGAACCAGTAGCTCATAGCTGCCCGTCATCTCCGTTGCCATCACGAGGGTCGAAACCGGCGCCCTGGCAACCCCCCCGACGTAGCAGGCCATGCCGACGATCACGAAGGCGCTGGGGTGAGGCACCAGTCCTGGCATCAGAAAGTGAAACAGGTGCCCAAACGCTCCCCCTGTGAGCCCTCCGATGACGACCGACGGTCCGAATATTCCCCCTGCTCCACTCGAACCCACAGACAGCGTCGTCGTGATGATCTTGAGCACCGCGATTCCGAGCAGAAAGGCTACCCCTGGCCATCCCTTGGGGATTACATCCTGGGCGTCGCGAATGACCACTTGCACAAACCCGTAGCCCGCACCCAGCGCAAGGGGCGTGACAAGAGCGAGCAGGCCGACTCCTAGGCCGCCCAGCGCGGGAATGCACGGAGCCGGTAGCCGCAGCTTTTGAAACAGGGATCGTTGGGCCCTTCCGAGCACACCAATGCAGATGACACCCATGATCGCGCATCCGATCGCCATCAGTACGTAGAGTGGTATTTGGCCGGGCTGAAACGCATGGATCTCGGGCACCGCGAAGATCCGGCCGCCACCAAGCAGCACCGTAAAGGTAGAATAGGCCATCACCGAGCTCATCACCGCGGGTACGAACCCTTCCACTTCGGTGTCGTCGCGGTACAGGACCTCGATCACGAACAACGCGGCTCCCAGAGGCGTTCGAAAGATCGCGCCGACTCCTCCCGCGGCCCCTGCCAGCAGCATCAGGCGTCCCTCGCGTTCGGGCAGTCGAAGCACCCGCGCGACCACCTGTCCGATAGCACCGCTGACCAGTGCAGTGGGACCTTCCCGTCCAGCGCTACCTCCGGTGCCGATCAGAACGATGGCCGACACGAAGTTTACGAATGGAACCTTGGGTGGGATCTGGCGGTTGTTGTGGAACGCTCGGATCAACCCGTCAGTCCCGTATCGCTCACCTTCGACCCGGAAGAACCGGGCCAGAAGGCCCACGACGAGGCCTCCTGTTGCTGGCGCCAGTACAAGCAGCCACGTTCGTGCCGGACCAGCAGCGTGATCAAACAGGGACCGCTCCCCATCGGGCTCGAGCATGTGCACCCCCGCCCAGGTCCCGATGACCAGGCTCCGAACCCAGTCCATCCCCACGAAGAGCGCGGCTGCTAGCACTCCCGAGCACAGACCGAGCAGCAGGCTGAGTCCAAGCCAGCGCGAGACGGTGCGCAACTGTAGCCGGTCGGCGTGCCTGATAAGCTCGTCCAGGCCGGGGACGTGGGGCAGCATCGGTTTCATGTCGAGCGTCTCTGGCGGTCCGCTACTTAGCCCGGAGCCCCCTTCTGGACAACTCCTGGGCTCGGAAAATCCCAGCAGGAGGTTGGCTTGAGGTTCAAGAACCCCCGGGTGCCTCCGTTTGACAGGACAACATGCTGCGCTTTGGAGGAAAAAAGGGCGGTCAGCGTGCGTCGGGCACGGGCGGACAGTTGCAGCGTGCGTTTCCCACGCAGGACATCAACGAGGCCTTCAAGCACCTTCTGCGCTTGATCAACCGGGTCGCCATCCTCGCTGGAGCGAGCAACGATCTGACCGCCGAGATCGCGAGCCTGCGCACCGATGTCGGCCGCGCGACGCTTCCCGAGGACTACGAACATCTGTGCGACCAGGTGCGTGCTCTTGAGTTCGGGTCGGCTCTTTCCGGACTGGAGGCCACAGATCCTTCAGGGGGGCTACGGGAAGCCATCGATGCGGTCCTGCCGGTCGCCCGCTCCCTGGGCGCCGACGGGCCCCTCATCTTGCTGAAGCGCCTTCGCAAGGACGCCGAGCATCCACGCACGGACCTGCCCAGGGATTTTCATGCCGCCATGGAACGTCTGGCCGAAAGTGTGGGCTGGCTGCGCGCGGCCTCCGACGTCTTCAAGGTCTCTACCCTCGACCTGATTGCCACACTTTCCCGCCTATCATTGACCGAACACGGAGCCCGCTCGCGTCTGACCCAGTTGCGCGAAAGCATCAAGCAGGCCGGCGACCTGAACCAGCTGCAGGCCCTGCGCCAGGCGCTGCTCGAGGAAACCGATGCCCTGGTCGAGCAGGTGGCCAACCGCGAGGCACGCTTCGAGTATGCGCGCGAGCAGGTCGACCGCGTACAAGCACACGTCGCTTCCCTTGAGGGCGCCCTAGCAGACGCTCACCAGATGGCGCGGACCGACCCGCTTACCGGCCTGGGCAACCGGCGCGCCCTAGAAGAGGCCGTTGCGAGGCTCGCGGACCACAGCAAGACAACCGGCCTGGTCGCGGTCGACATCGACCACTTCAAACGCGTCAACGACGACTACGGTCACGATGCGGGTGACCTCGTTATCCGGCGGCTAGCAGACGTGCTGCGTATGGAGCTCCGAGGCGACGACCGAGCCTTCCGGGTCGGCGGGGAGGAGTTTTTCGTCCTGTTGCCGGCAACCGACGCCTCTCAGGCTGCGTCGGTCGCAGAGCGAATCCGAGCCCGGTTCGCGGCCGCCCGCGTCCTCTATGGAGACAACGAGATCGGGGCCACGCTGTCGGCGGGCGCGAGCCAGTGGCATCAACGGCAGACCTTCAAGGCCGCTGCCAAACGTGCGGATGAGCTTCTCTATGCGGCCAAGAGTGCAGGCCGCAACCGTGTGATGCACTAGCTAGATCCCGACCCGGAATCCGACGGTCAACCCCAGATCCAACTTCCGCACTTGATCGGGTGGGTCGCTGTCTAGCCGCATAGAAAAGGTGTTCACGACTTGGATCTGCTCCGTTGCGGCCAGCTCCAGCTCGAGTTCCTCCAAGACGCGCACATCGCGCAGGTGGTCAAAGCGGGGCTGAAGATAGGTCACGTTGTTCAGCTTGAGGACGGGCGATAGCCGCACCTTGATCGCAGCATACGTTGTCGAACGATGGTTGAGCGTAGTTTGGGGGTGCGAGTCTGTGGCCGGAATCTTCAGTACTTCTCGTTCCAGCATATACCCCGTTCCGACGAAGCACTCGAGCCAGTCCAAGACAACCACGGCAGCACGCGGTCCGGCCCCAATCAGGGTACGAAACTTCAAGCGAACGAAAGAGTCGTACTGGACTTGGCCAAATACCTCTGTCCCCAAGCGTTCGAGCCACATCGCAGTCCACCGAGCGTGCACGAAGGCATTCTCCGCAAAGCGCTCACCACCTTGCTTTCCGAGCTCCGCGCGAACGGCCACCAGTGGTGTGTGATACCCCGTCTGGTAGAAGAGTTTGGCGTCCCCCCCGAGCTCAAAAAGCTCCACGTTGCCTCTCCGGAGCGACACGTCGCCCTTCACGCTGCCGTGCACGCCCTGTTCTGGCTGCCCGAGCCGCAAGGTCTCCGTGTTCACCTGTGCCGATGCTAGCCCATCACTGACCCAACAGCTCGCGGCGGCTAGGAGCGCCGCGCTCATCCTCCTGTGCACGCACCGCTGCATGGGCGCCGGTTATCAGAGGCGAGGCCGGCTGCCCAGGCCGCGCGAGGCTTCTTTTCGGATGCCCTTGTGACTATGCTCCACGCCATGACCGATTTTGCTTTCCAGGAGCTTCTCCCTTTGGGAGAGGACCCGACGCCCTACCGCTGTCTCACGCGCGACCACGTATCCGCAGTGACCGCTGCTGGCCGCACGTTCGTCGAGATCGCGCCCGAGGGTCTGACCCTGCTGGCCCGTGAGGCCATGCGGGAAATCGCGCATTTTCTGCGCCCTGGACACCTCGCCCAGCTTGCGAGCATCCTCGAAGATCCGGAGGCGTCACCCAACGACAGGTTCGTTGCGCTCGACCTTCTCAAGAACGCCAATATCGCGGCCGGAGGCGTCCTACCGATGTGCCAAGACACCGGCACCGCCATCGTGATGGGCAAGCGCGGGCACCTCGTCTTGACCAACGGCCGGGACGACGAAGCCATCGCGCGCGGGATCTTCGAGACCTACCAAACCTCGAACCTCCGCTATTCCCAGCTCGCTCCGCAGACCATGTACGAGGAGCTGAACACCAAGACCAACCTTCCGGCCCAGATCGAGATCGCTGCGATCGGCGGAAGCGCTTACAAATTCATGTTCATGGCCAAGGGCGGCGGCTCTGCTAACAAAAGCTACCTGTATCAAGAGACCAAGGCCCTGTTGAACCCCTCCCGCCTATTCGAGTTTCTCGAGCAGAAGCTGCGTTCTCTAGGAACCGCGGCATGCCCTCCGTACCATCTCGGCCTCGTCGTGGGAGGCACCTCCGCGGAGCACGCCCTGAAGGTGGCCAAACTCGCAACGACACGTTTCTTGGACCATTTGCCGACCTCCGGCAACGCCCTCGGGCGCGGCTTCCGTGACGTGGAAACCGAAGCCGAAGTGTTGGCCTTGTCGCGGCGAATCGGGATTGGTGCCCAGTTTGGGGGCAAGTATTTCTGCCACGACGTGCGTGTCATTCGTCTACCGAGACACGGTGCATCGTGTCCGGTTGCGCTCGCAGTGTCCTGTTCGGCCGACCGGCAGGCGCTCGCGGTGATCGATGCCAATGGCATCTTCCTGGAGCAGCTCGAGCATGATCCGGCCCAGTACCTGCCTGCTACGACCGCCGCCGACCTCGACGGGGACGTCGTCAAGGTCGATCTCAACCAGTCGATGGACCGGATTCGCGAGCTATTGTCACGCTACCCAGTCAAGACACGTCTGAGCCTGAGTGGGCCCCTGATCGTCGCTCGCGACATCGCCCATGCCAAGATCCAGCAGCGTCTCGATTCGGGTGAAGGCATGCCACAATATATGCGCGATCATGCTGTCTACTATGCCGGGCCCGCCAAGACTCCGCAGGGCTACGCGTCGGGGTCATTTGGTCCCACAACCGCTGGCCGTATGGATGCATATGTCGCCGAATTCCAGCGTCATGGTGGGTCCATGGTTATGCTTGCCAAGGGGAATCGCTCGCAGCAGGTTGCTGATGCCTGCGCTCGTCACGGTGGCTTCTACCTGGGATCGATAGGTGGCCCCGCCGCCCGCCTCGCGCAGGACTGCATCAAACGAGTCGAGGTGCTCGAGTACCCAGAGCTCGGTATGGAGGCAGTTTGGCGGATCGAGGTGGAGGACTTTCCTGCCTTCATCGTCGTCGACGACAAAGGCAACGACTTCTTCGCTGAGTTGATGCGTCCCGGGCATTTGAAGGTCCGGCAGCCGTGACGCCCGCGAGTCGCTATTTGCGGCTCTTGCTCCATGACTACGGCGACGACGATGGGCTTGTTGGGACCCTCCTCAGGATTTTGAAGACAGCCGAGCGTAGGCGCCAGGACGGCGATCTCTGAGTAGGCCCATCCAAGCCCGTTCTTCGGCGGCAGCCCGGCGGTCGAAGCAGTACAGTGCGACCCCTTCCTCGTCCCTCCCGAGCTCGGCTTGCACATCTCCGTAACCGTCGCATACGAACGAAGAGCCGTAGAAACACTGCTTCCCTTCGAGCCCTACGCGATTTGCGGCGGCGACGGGCGTGGTATTGGCGACCGCGTGACCCACCATGACTCGCCGCCATGGAGCCGCGGTGTCGCGCTCTGGACGTTCAGGTTCGTTGCCGATGGCGGTCGGGTAGACAAGCACCTCGGCACCCTGTAGTGCCATGTCTCGAGCGCACTCTGGGAACCACTGATCCCAACAGATCGCGACACCGATTCTCCCATAGCGAGTCGTGAACACCGAAAAGCCCGTATCACCGGGAGCGAAGTAGTGCTTCTCTTCGTATCCAGGACCGTCCGGGATGTGGGTCTTGCGATACCGCCCAACGCAGCGGCCATCCGCGTCGAGCATGACCACGCTATTGTAGTAACGCTCTCCCGCGCGTTCGAAGAACGACACAGGGGCTGCTACCTCGCACGTGCGGCAGACTGGTGACAGAGCCGCGATAGCAGGATTTTCTTCGGCCGTCGTGGCGAACCCGAAATGGCGATCATTGATCGCTGCCGGGAAGTACTGGCTCTCGAATAGCTCGGGTAGCACCACCACCTGAGCGCCCAACCCGGCTGCTCGTTGCAGGAGCTCGCAGGCGCGCTCGATGTTCTCTGAACGGGAGGGTACCATCGCCATCTGTACTACAGCGACTGTCAGTGCGTCGGTTGTGACCATGTCGGAATCTGTTGTGTCACGCAGTGCAGTGAGCCGCCACCCGCCAGGATTGCTCGACTCGGAATGCTAACGATTTCACGACCAGGAAAGTGCGAAGAGAGGACTTCACAGGCACGGTCATCGCTTCCGAGCCCATAGGCCGGTACGAACACCGCGTCGTTTGCGATGTAGAAGTTCGTATAGCTTGCTGGCAGGGGTTGGCCCTCGTCGTCGAGGACCATACCTGGCGCGGGCAACAGGTCGATTGAGAGGGGTCTGCCCGCAGCCGTCCGGCTCTCGCGTAGGCGGGCAGCAACTTCAGCCAGTATTCGCTCGTTAGGGTCTCCGCGGACTGCCTGGGTACAAACCACTGTGTCAGGGCCGACGAAGCGGGCCAGATTGTCTACGTGGCCATCGGTGTGGTCGTTGATGAGGCCATACCCAAGCCAGATCACGCGCCGCGCACCCAGCGCCTGGCTAAGCACGCCTTCAGCTTCCGAGCGCGAGATCCCCGGGTTGCGGTTGCGATTGAGCAGGCAAGGCTCGGTTGTCACGACCGTGCCTGCGCCGTCCCATTCTAGTGCGCCGCCCTCGCAGGTGAAGGGGAACTCGCGAATGGCAGTATCGAGTTCCTTTGCAAGTGCACGTGCCAGCACGGCGTCGTGCGGGTAGTTGTACTTCCCGCCCCAGCCGTTGAAAGCGAACGATATGGCATTGCGCGGGTCGAGGAAGACCGGACCGGTATCACGGAGCCAGACGTCTCCGTAGGGTACGGCTATCGGACGGATCTCCCCGGTCAGGTCCCTGAGCGCCTCAGGGAGCCGTCCCAGCGGGCATAGCAGCCACAGGGGTTCCCCGGCCTGTCGGCAAAAGCAGCGCAAGAAGAACTCGAACTCGTCCTGTGCCGCGCGGAGCCCCTTGCCCCATGCGTAGGTGTGTGTTGGCCAGGCGCTAAGGCACCCGGCGTGCGGCGCTCGTTCCGGTGGCGGCATGACAGGCATTGCTTCGCTACGGGCCCCTCGGCCTTCTGCCCTACGGCCAGGCAAGCACCTGGGCTTCGCCATGCTTTGCGATCAAGCCGTCCACGTGGGCGAGCAGCGCCTTGCGTCGCACTTCGATGCCCGCAAGGAGGTGCGGGTTCAGCACCGGTGCCAAAGCTTCGCCCGCCAAGCGAGCTTCGAAGGCGCTGATCCTGAACCCCCGAAGGGCCTCAACGGTGGCGCGCCGAAATCGCTGCTGTACCTCAAGGCGGTCTTCCATCAGTCCCCGTCGATGAGGGCCATCCGAGAAACCCGCGCCGTTGTCCAGAAAGATCAACGAGGGTCTGTCGTTCCCGTAGCTCAACACGTTGCCGTTGCGGCCTCCCCAGCGGTCGATGTTGAGCGTCAGAAAGTCCAGGACGAGCATATCTGATAGGGCAGCTGCGAGCCCTGGGTCGTGAAGGTCGGGAACTTCGTCGTAGTGTGAGGTGGCACCTGCCCCTTCCTTCCGACGGGTTCGCTGCTGTTCCAAAGCGCGCGTGTAGGCTGCTGGGCGCTGGTACGGTGTCACCCGCCAACGCTCGAAGGGGGTGATGCGTAGCCAATTCTCCCAGCCCGGGGGCGTCTTGGCTGGTTCCAGCTTCTCTGGCAACCAGTATACGAGGGCACCGTCGACCGTGCCGTCCGCGTTCGCTTGCACCTCTTCGCGGCGCCGGTCGCTGCCTGCGGCTGCCTCGAGCGGTCGCCAGGGCATTCGATAGCTCACGACCGGCGGCACACGCCCCATGCCCAGCATCCGATCGAGGTGATAGGCCGCCACCTCGGCGTACCAAATCGCGCCGGAAAACGATTGTGCCGGTTTGAAGTAGCCCCTCGTTCCGTCCGCAAAACTCAGCTTGAAGCCCAGGCTGCGGCCGCCTGAGCCCTTCTTGATGCGCTCGACCCGTCCCTGGATAAGCCTGTCGAGCATGAGCGCATCGGAACCTCCCAGGAACCCCTTCGCGTCCAGCCGCAGATTGGGGAGCGCTTGAACATTCGGCGCGCCGGCGGGTGCGCGCAACGGATGGCTGGGGCTTGATCTCGGACCTGCGGGCGCAGACTGGGAGTCGGCAGCCAGAGGTACGGCCAGCACGCGCGGCGCGGAGAGCGCTCCGACCACCAGCAGGAGCGTCACAAGCGCGTACCGGCCCCGGCAGGCGTGGCGCTCGATCGTCACATCACCTGGTTAGCGAAAACAGCCGTGACGCACAACAATTCGGGCTAGCTAGATCGGTGCGGGCGGCGGTGGTGGCACGATGCTCAGATGGCCGCTGCGCGCTTCGGTGCAGTGCCCTTCCCCGGCGATGACGGCCAGCGGTGTGCGCCGTTTGATACGCTTCTGAGCGGCCGCCGCGGGCACAAGGCGCCGCAGCGCGGAGTTGAGCTCGCCCACGAAATCCCGATGGCTCAGCACCGCCTTGCGAACCACGTCGCGCCCGAGGGCCTTGCGCGCATCGCACAGGACCATGTCTGCAAACACGATTTGGGTCATCACTAGGGCGCGCAGCTCGCTTTCGAGTGTCTGCATGTTCGCGCCGTGGTTCCGCAGATGATCCACCAACACGTCCTTGTGGACCCGGCACCAGCCGCTCGCCAGGTCCCTGTTGTCGCCCGGCTCGCCATCGGGGGTATCATAGTTGATCTGTTTTGGTCGAAGCCGCCACTCGTCTCCGTCGCGCCGTCGCTCCCATAGCAGCTCGGTGTCTACTCCCCGCAGTGACAGAACCAGGTAGACCTGCTCGTCCAACGTGTGTTCGTGAATGAAATCTAACAGATGCTGCATCGGCTATCCCCGCGAACAAGCGTCGAAGTACCCGCGCCTCTGCGGGAATGTAGTGGCAATGACTATAACTGTCTACACCGGGGGCCTAGGTACGACGGCTCCGCCCCGGCGAAACCTGTCCAGATAGGCAATTTACCTCACATAACGATCCCCCTCCAGGGAAATTCGACCGCGCCTATAAAGCTTCTGCAATCGTTGCCGTGTGCGACCTGGCATCCACCGGGTTGCAGCCCGGTGCTATCCTCTACACCCATGCCGGGTTCGCAAGCAGCCCCCGTGGTCGACCCACTCTTGGGGCGAACCATAGATGCCCGCTATCGGATCGAGGCCGAGATCGGGAGTGGGGCGGTTGGTACCGTGTTCCGCGCCCACGACCACCAGAGTGGCCGCGAGGTGGCGCTTAAGGTGTGGCGCGGTTGCGAGGATTCCCAGAGTCGTGGTCGCTTTGTCCGGGAGGCCAAGGCTCTCCAAACCTTGACCCATCCGCACATTGTTGCGGTCGAAGCCCTGGGATTCGTGGACGACTCTCCCTACGTAGCCATGGAGCTGCTCCAGGGGCAGACGCTTGAGGACGCTTTGCAGGCGGGCCCCATGGCGGCTGATCGGGCGCTTGCGGTCGCCGAGCAGGTGCTGTCTGCGGTCGCGTTCGCCCACGAGCGCAACGTCATTCACCGCGACCTCAAGCCAGAGAACATCTTTCTGACAAGCGGTCCACAAGGCGAAGTCGCTAAACTGCTGGACTACGGGCTGGCAAAGTTCTTGGCCCCGGACGATGACCCACTCAAGGGCGACATGATCACAGTGACCGGCATGGTCATGGGAACGCCGCTGTACATGCCCCCGGAGCAGGCCTCCGGCAGCAAGGTGGACCGCCGCGCCGACGTCTATGCCCTTGGATGCATTTTGTTCGAGATGCTTACAGGCCGATTGCCCTATACGGGCAACGACTTCGGCCAGCTCCTGCGAGCGCACTTGACCCAGCCCATACCCCGGCTTAGCGACGCCCTGCCCAGTCAACGGGTGACGCCAGATCTGCAGGCGCTCCTGGACCGGGCCATGGCCAAGAAGCCGACCGACCGCTTCGACGAAGCCAGCCAGATGCTGACGGCTCTGCAAATGCTCCCCCAGCCGGTGATCCGACCCCGGCAACATGACGCGAGTCCAAGTCCCAGCGCGAGCCCAAGTCCCAGCCCGAGCCCAAGTCCCAGCGCGAGCCCACCCAGGTCCGTGCGCCCACCACCCAACTACATGTTGATATCGGCCGCGATTAGCGGCGCGATCCTCATCGCTGTCACTGCCGTCGCTTTCCTCTGGGGACGCGGCTAG
>JAPPOR010000368.1 GCA_028817905.1 Myxococcales bacterium | reverse complement strand
TCCATCGCCAGCCCACCGGCTGGCGTTTTCGTATCCATCGCCAGCCCACCGGCTGGCGTTTTCGTATCCATCGCCAGCCCACCGGCTGGCGTTTTCGTATCCATCGCCAGCCCACCGGCTGGCGTTTTCGTATCCATCGCCAGCCCACCGGCTGGCGTTTTCGTATCCATCGCCAGCCCACCGGCTGGCGTTTTCGTATCCATCGCCAGCCCACCGGCTGGCGCTTTCGTATCCAACACGGCGCGGCGGGGTTGACCCGTTGTCTCGTGCCGTGGGTAGCGGACACCACCACCCAGGAGGCAACATGTCGAATGACAGCTCAAGTCAGGGAAGCGTCGTCAAGCAGGTCCAGTACACAAGTGGGGATGCAAGCTTGTTCGCAATCGACTAGGGCGCCGGGACGCCGCTTGTGTTCCTCCACGGCGGGATGGCCGACCACCGCGCAGGTCTCGTCGTGGTGGGCCAGCTGGTCTCGTCCCTTCGCATCATCGCGCCGGACGTGCGTGGCGCCGGCCGCTCTGTATTCGGAGGCGAGCTGAGCTGGGATCTCCTTGCCGACGATCTGGCCTGCTTGATGGACAGGTTGGGCCTGGAGCGAGCGGTGATTGGTGGCATTTCGGCGGGGTCCGCCATCGCCCTGCGCTTCGCACTGCGCCACAGCGACCGCGCCTCAGGTTTGGTGCTCGTCTCTCCTGTCTACCGCGGCACTGCTTTGGGCCTCACCCAGGCGCAGTGCGACGCCATGCAAACCATGGATGGCTTTGCCCAACGCGCGCTGACGAACGGCATCGAAGCACTCTATCCGCTCTATGATGCGCTTCCGGAACCGATCCGCGACCGAGCGGTCGCGATGGCTAGCCAGTTCGATGTCGGAAGCGTCGCCGCGACGACACGCTTCCTGGCATCCGGCGTTCAGCCCTTCGATCAGCTCGAAGACCTTGCCGCGATCGCAACGCCCACCCTGTTGATACCCGGTAAAGACGCTGAGCACCCACCAGAGGTCGCGGAGCTGTACGCGCGGTACCTGCCCCGATGTGAAGTCGCGCCCTCCGTTCAGGAGTCTCAAAGCGCAATCGGCCGGTTCTGCGTGGATCTTCCGGCCTAGCGCTCGATCGCGCGCCCAATGCACCGTTGCCGAATCGCTCCGGCAAGGCACGCAAGTTCGAAAGCACGCGAAGGGCAATCCGGGAACAGGACGAGATCTCAGCGGATTTCTACTGGCACGCCCGGGTACCAGAGTTTCGAACCGCGATCGCTGAACTGGCGCAGACAGCTTGACTGGGGCGCAGGCGCCACCTTGATTCCAGCAGTCCGCCACCCCATCCTTTGTCGGTGGCTGCTGTCGCGGTCGGGGCGCAATCGGCCTGACGGCAGTCTTCGTAGCCGGGAGTTCGCCGACGGCGGTTGAGCCACGGCGCGCGAGTCTAAGGATGACGCAATGCTCTACTTGCTGAAGACCCACTATCTCCACGGACCTGGTCCGGTATACGAGAGAGCGGCGAAACAAGGGCGCATGCTGCCGGACGGCGTGCGCTTCGTCGACAGCTGGATCGTCGACGACGAAAAGCTCGACGTCTGCTACGAAGTCGTCGAAACAGATGATCCGGCTCTCCTGGACGTCTGGATGCAACCGTGGGCGGACCTCATCTCCGCGGAGGTGGTACCCGTCATTCGGTCGGCAGAGGCGGCCGCGCGCGTAGGCCTGAGTTGGGATGGCCATCCTGGTCCCCCGCTCGGCGGCTGGAAGTAGCGCAGAAATCAAGGCGCCACTTGTTTCCACAGGAATTTGTGCTCGGCACGCGTGGGTTCCAGGTTCGCGAACCGCGGTGGCCGCGTTCGATCGAGCCGCTTGACCGCGAGCCAAGCACGTCCGACCCGTGGAGGCGTGGTACCCCTGACGCGGACGCGTCCAAGCGTGCGCCAGCGCCCAGACCCGCTCAGTCCTTATCCTCGCGGAGCCTGGCGAGAGCCCCCGCATCTAGCTGTGGCAGCCCATCGGCTATCGGTGCCCATCGGGGCGCATGCTCCACGAAGATGTGCCGGTCGGGCGTCAAGTCCGGCTCGTCGTCCAGCAGGCCCGCCGCGATCTCGAACCATGGCCCTTCCGGCTCTGCCGGTGGAACCGTGCAACCGCAACGACGGCAAAACGTATAGCCGTACGCTGGGGGCACGTCGCGCACTGGCAGTTCGAACCGCGTGATCAACTCCGCGCCTCGCACAAGTCGATAGTCTTCGCTCTTCACGCCAACTGCGGCGACAAAAGCGGAACCAGATACCTTCCGACAACGATTGCAGTGACAGAGCTCAAAGGGCCCCGAAACGCGCGCAAGCTCGAATGCGACACCACCGCATAGGCACGAACCACGAAGCATTTGTCACCTCCGCCGCTCCAACGCACCGCGACTCACCTCCTATTCCCGTGGATGGCCGCGCTACAACGACCAGCCGCCCCTCCAGGTTGCGGAAACTTGGTTCGCCCGCGCCTGGGTAGTTCGAAAGCGCGGCGACAGCGGGCTGAGAACCCACCGGAATCCCATACGATTTGGAAATGGCACGCCCTGGTTCCAGAATTCCGAACCGCGTTGCTGAAGCTGGCAGCCGCAGCATGAGCCGAGTCCGCCGGACAAACCCGGCTGTGGGTTCAACTCGGAGAAGCGGAGTCTGCCCTGTCGGCCGCGACTCGCCTACCCGCGTGCCGTATGCGCTCGATCGCTTCCACGAGGTCCATGCGTCAGGCACCCGACAGGTCCAGGTCGCCGCCCGCCCGTTGCACGAACTGCCCGAAGCAGCGCTTCAGAGCATCCATCGTCCACTCGAACGGATCAGGGCTGTCGATCTCGATGAGGGACTCATCACGGTAGGACCAGCCCAGGTGGTAGTGCGGGGCGAGATCGAAGCAATCAAACCGCAAAATCTCCTCTCGTCGACCGTCTACCGGCCCGAATGCGTGTAGCGCAAGGCCCTTGTCGCGCCCCTGAGCGCGGTATGCCAGCGCGAAGACGTCGGGGGCACGCGCTCACGATAGGCATCGGTGAGGTTCGGCGGTTATCCAGCAAACTTTCCGGTTTGCATGTTGGATAGGATGCGCCAGCTTCCCCGTGGCGCAAGCGATGCTTTGAGAGGCCTGGCGAGCGCGGGCGAGCAACTAGCAGCCGGAGGAGGCTGGCTCTACCCGATCGCGGCTCGGTCGTCATGAGTTGCAAGCCCGCGTTCCAGAATTTCGAACCGCGGTGTACCCTGGGTGGCGGCATGACGGCCGTAGC
>JAPPOR010000663.1 GCA_028817905.1 Myxococcales bacterium | reverse complement strand
TGGTGGCCAAGCACGAGAACAGCGCCCTGGCCAAGCAGCTCTTTCGCGAGGCCATTGAGCGCTGTGGCGTGCCGCCTGGCACGCTCACCGTACACCAAGATCGCGGTGCCCCCATGACGAGCCACGGCTTCGCCGAGCTGCTGACCGAGCTCGGCGTCGACCGTAGCTTCTCGCGACCCCGCGTCTCGAACGACAACCCGATGTCCGAATCGCTCTTCCACACGACGGAGTCACAACCCGACTATCCCGGTCGCTTCCGCGACATCGAACATGCTCGCACTTGGTGCGCCGACTTCTTCACTTGGTACAACGCCGAGCACCACCACGACCGCCCGGCCCTCTTCACGCCTCAGCAGGTCTACATGGGCCATGTGGAGGCCGTCGCAGCCCGACGACAGCAGGCCCTCGACGAGGCCTACCAGCGCCATCCTGAGCGCTTCGTGGCCGGCTCGCCAATCGTCCGGCGTCCACCCGAACGCGTCCTGATCAATCCGCTCGACGCGGCCCCGCCGACGATGGAGGCCGTCCTCGACACCCCCGACGATCAGCTGGCCGAACTCTGGCCAGCCCTCCCCAACACCGACATACCCATCATCCACCTGCCTGGCGCTGCGTCGAGCATCGGCGAACAGGCGGTCACTACTTAGGTATCGTTGGAAGGTGGCGTCCGAGAAGCGAACTGAGAGCGCACTGGCGATAGAGACGGCAGCTTGTACTCGTCCTCGAAGCGATCGGGATCGCACGACCACGACGATTGACCGCGTGAAAGGCTGTTCTCGCATCAAAGGTGCCTGGGCCCCTGAATGGCGCTTCCCCTGTTGCCTGATGGGATTGATGCTGACGACGGCACCGCACATGGCGGCGGCCGAGGAGGACGCCAATGGAACGCTATATTGGACTAGATGCCCATGCCGAGAGTTGTATACTCGCAGTGATCAGCGAACGGGGAAACCGTCTGAAGTCTGCGGTCGTGGAGACCAACGGTCGAGCGCTGATAGAGTTCATCAAGACGATACCGGGCAACACGCACTTGTGCCTGGAGGAAGGCACCCAAAGTGCTTGGCTCTACGAGATCCTGTCACCCCATGTAGACGCGATCGTGGTCACTCACATGCAACAGCGGAGTCAGGGGCGAAAGGACGATCTGACCGACGCGTTCGCTCGAGCCGAGGACATGCGTCGGGGCGCGGTCACACCAGTGTTCAAGGACGGCGGTCGCTTGGCGCAGTTGCGGGCACATGTCGAAGTTCAGGCCCAGGCGACGGCCGATCTCGTTCGAGTTCGGAACCGCCTCAAAGCTCTGTACCGCTCACGCGGAGTTTCAGCGCCCGGTGGCGAAGTCTACACGACCAAGCACCGGGAGACATATTTGGCCAAGCTGCCGAAGCCCTATCGCCCCTCGGCGGCGCTCCTGTACGCGCAGCAAGACGCCTTGCATGCCATCAAGAAGGAAGCCGACAAGCAGCTCATCGAGCAATCCCACAAGCATGCGATCTCACGAACTCTGGAAACCTGTCCAGGCCTGGGACCGATCCGCGTGGCTCAAGTCCTCGCGGCAGTCATGTCGCCGCACCGCTTTCGCACCTCCCGACAGCTCTGGTCATACTGTGGCCTGGGGATCGTCATGCGCAGTTCTTCGGACTGGGTGATGGGGCCCGCCGGCTGGCACAAGGCCGCGGTCAACAAGACGCGGGGCCTGAACCGACAGTTCAACCGGCGACTCAAGCTCGTCTTCAAAGGGGCAGCCACGGCCGTAATTCAGCACCGCGCCGAGCCGATGTACGGCGACTATCGGAAAATGATCGATCAGGGCACGAAGCCACCTTTGGCCAAGCTCACCCTGGCCCGCCGTATTGCGGCGACCGCGCTCGCGATGTGGAAGAGAGGAGGCCTACGACCCAGAGAAATATCGAAACAAAGGATGAACGCTCGTCTGTGGCGAAGACCAGGTACGCGATCTCGGTGCGCGGAAGCCTCGCGCAGTACCACGTCGAGCATGGTTCGAGGGAGAGCATCCATTGAGTTCTTGGACACCTGCATCATGCAGGAGTCCCCATACATAGGTTATGCCCTCTCGGAGTACCAACCGATACGATGGCCTCAGCAGGCCCTGATAGAAGGCTGGTGCCCACTCTTGCGTGGAGCACAAGGAAGTATCGCAGACGACTGGGAAGCGGAGCTCGATCGCACTTCGGACCACGTAGCGGCACTCGTCGCATGCCAACCCTTGGGCAAGCGGACGCCGGAAGTCAAAGATCATGGCGGTCGCATCGATCCATCCTTGACCTCGTTTTCGTTGACACGTTCCGGAGGCCTGGCACGCGGGGCAGGTTCTGGGCATGGGTTCAGCGTGCCTGACGGGCCGATCGCGGCCCAGCGATCGAATTACACAATGCAATTATGATAGGCAAAAATGTCGAGCGAGCGTCTCCCGCCAAAGAGGGGGCTAAGGGCAGTCTCTTGGGCAGGTGCATTCTTCGTATCGAGTGCACAGACCGTCGCCGCATCGGGAGCAGACGTGCAGGCTTACGGCGCCGGGAACGCACTCGCCATCAACCATTTTCACGACTCCTACATGGTCCAGGCCTTCGCAACAGTGCACGCAAGGGAACTTCCAGTCAGCGCTTTCGCCCGCCTCAAGACAGCGCTTACGGGACCCGCCGTGTTCCGCGCACCCAAGCCGTCCATCATAGTCGCCTGGGCCGCTATACTCAGAGCAACACGCTTTTTCCTCTCCCTTCGCGCAGCACAACACGCCGTTGAAGTAGCGATGTTCTCCAGGTTTTTCCTTCCATCACAGCCCGTGAGACCGATGATGATCAGGCCCAGGGCTAGGAGGAAAATGGAGGCTTTCGGGCCAGCATCCATCATACCTTCTACGGGCAAGCGTCCTCCCCCTCTCCTCCAAGATAGAAGTGGTTACCCCAGGTGGTGTTGGTGCCGTGTGGGTTCATAGGGCCGAGATCGTACGGTGCATCTTCATCGAAAGCGTCAAAGCTTGTAGTTGCCCAATTGAAGCTGGTGCTAATGAATCGAATGTTGCGAATGTACGCAACTCGCGTATACAAATCCGCCGTTGAATAAGAAGATGGGCATCTTCCAGAACCCATGTCTGTTGATGTGTGACTTGATCCTGCGTTGTTTACGATTTCGCCACCGAGATCATACCAAGAGGCTTTGTTCTGGAGTCCTGGTTCGTCAAACCATGAATCGCTATAAGACGTCGACCTACGACATGCAAAGGCATGTGGGGAAAGGTGGGGGGCTTGCCGCCC
>JAPPOR010000853.1 GCA_028817905.1 Myxococcales bacterium | reverse complement strand
ACCTCGACCAAACTTGATTCAAATGCTCACGATCACCCCCGTCAAGGGGACTAGAACGTCAGCCGGTCGAACAACTTCTGGGCTGCATCGGGGTCATCGGTGCCGGTGATGCGAATCTCGACCAGTAGGTGCCCATGGACGACCGCCGTCAGTCGGCTGTTTTCATGTTCTGGGTAGTGGCTCACGATCGCCGGTGACTCGCCGATCAGGACGCCGCGCTCGCTCCCGACGGGCGCCTCCCCAACGAACGTCAGGCGATCCAGCACCGGCGTGAGCAGGCCGGGAGATTTGCCTGCGTCGGTCACCTTGACGATGGCGGCCCGCGAGCCATCGCGATAGGTGCGTTTGACGCCGCGAATCGATTGCCCCAGCGCTTGCGTCGGTCCCTCCGTCGCCTCTGCCTGGGCCATGAAGGTGCCCAGCTGGTCGGGCAGGGCGCCGGCCAACTGCTTGGGGCTCGCCAGGGTGTCGCGCACCGCCATCGAGCGCTTCAGCCGCTGTTTGACCGCCTGGAGCGCCTCGAGCTCCGGGCCCGCTTCACGCTGCTTGTGGTGGACGGTTAGTTGGGGGGGCCTGACTCCCTCGATGCCGCCATCGGTCTCGATCACCGCTGGCTTGGGCTTGGGCGAGGGCTTCGTCCTATTCGCTTCGGGGCGCGGTTGCCCCTCGCTGCAGCCCAGGCACGAGTCGCTGCAGCCCACAGAAAGGAGCAGTGCGAACCAGGCTAGCCTGCGCATCCGCGAAGGATCGCACGGTGCCCCCAGTGCTCACAAGTCCTAGCTAGCTAGCTAGCGGCCGTCATCCGACCTGGCGGACGAGCACCCCCGACTCGGCGAGCATGTGGGTGCTAAGGTCAAAGTCCTCCAGCCAGCGTTCCGGAATCTCGAGGCCCGCTGGGAAACAGACCTCGCGCACGCCCGCCTGGATGAGTGACCGAGCGCAGCGCGTGCAGGGCGGCCAGGTCACATAGGCAACGCAGCTCTTGAGTGACACGCCGACCCGTGCCGCGTGCATGATCGCGTTTTCCTCGGCATGGCAGATGAGGGGGTACTTCTGGTCTCGGTCAGTCAGTCGAGCTTCGCTATCCTCGATGCCCCGGGGGAAGCCGTTGAACCCTGTGCTGCGAATCTCACGGTCGGGTCCTACCACCACACATCCCACCTGGGTGGATGGATCCTTGCTCCAGGTCGCGATGTGCGCGGCCAGTTCGACGAATCGTCGGTCCCACTTGTCCATGCGACGATCAACCACAAAAAGGCACGTTTGTTGACAGGTGTGAGCCGCCGAACGCGAGTCCGGCCCGGTTGGGCACGGGCCTTGCTGTTCCAAGATGCAGCTAGTGGTCCGCGTGTCAGTCTGTGCCACGTGGACTCCGTGTCGCTTCGCCTGGAAGCGCACCCGATCGTCCTGCCTTGGAGTCAATATGCTGGAATTGGATAGGAAAACATGGAACTGCGGCCTCTCAGGATGGTTGGCCTCGGCACCATTTCACGGGCACCTGGCGGCCTTGTCCTGGGCGCTCGCGACCGTCCTCTCGGTGGTCCTCGTACCCACCTCCGCGCATGCCTGCGGAGGCTTCTTTTGCTCTCAGGCAGCGCCGGTGAACCAGGCTGCCGAGGAGATCCTGTTCGTCGACCACGGTGATGGGAGCATCACCGGCGTGATCGAAATTCGCTATGAGGGTCCGTCCAAGCGCTTTGCGTGGCTCCTACCTGTCCCCGGCGACCCGGACATTGCGTTGTCCTCGACCTACGCGTTCTCTCGCCTGCGTGCAGCCACTAGTCCTCAATACGAACTCGACGTGGAAATCGAGGGCGAGTGCAAGCCCGAGCCTCCCAGTTTGGATGCGGGGGCTGTGTTCGATGAAAGGGCCGAGTCTGAGGGGGTCGACGCAAAAGGCGGCGTTACGGTGGTGTCGTCTGGCGAGGTCGGTCCGTACGAGTTTCATGTGATCTCACTCGACGATTCCCTACCGGAACCGGCGGACGCCGCGATCGAGTGGCTTGGCGACAACGGGTACGACGTGACCGCCACCGCCCCCGAGCTCTTGGGGCCGTACCTGGCCGACGGGCTCAACCTCCTGGCGGTCAAGCTGACCAAGGGCACGGACAGCGGCTCCATCCGGCCGTTGATGGTGACCTACGAGGGCGACCGGCCGATGATCCCGATCCGTCCGACATCCGTTGCTGCGATGCCAGACATGGGTATCCAGGTCTATGTGGCCGGTGCCGCCCAGGCCGTGCCAGTGAACTACAAGTCACTGATCCTCAACGAGGCCCTGATCGATTGGTTCTTCTGGCAGCGCAACTACGCGGATGTCGTGACGGCGGCCGCTGACGAGGCTGGTGGCCATGGTTTCGTGACCGAGTTCGGAGGGGATAGCGGTGAGTTTGAAGGGATGCTGTTCGGCGAGTTGGATCAGCAGAACTGGGACCGCTTCAGTGAGCAGCAGTTCAGCGATGGCTTTGAGGCGATTGAGGCGGTGCAGTGGATCTATCGAAGCTGGGACGGTTGGCGCGACGCCATCCGGGCGGCCGTCACATTGCCCATGAGCGTGTCGTTCGACGATTTTGGGCGCAATCCCGATGCCTACCGGGATGTGGCGGAGGTCGACGTTCAGGTGTTCCGACGGGAGCTCTGGGAGGGTGTCGTCAAGCCGGTTGCCGAGACCCAGAAGCTCGTGACCAAACGACCCTACCTGACGCGGCTATTCACCAGCATGAGTCCGCAGGAAATGACCGAAGACCCGGTGTTCGGGTTCAACCCGGACCTGATGGATGTCAGCCGCTTTCACCGCGCGCAGCAGACGATCAAGTGTTCGCCGGAGCTCAACCGCTGGGAGGCACCTTGGGTGATCGAGTTGCCCCAGGGAGGTGTGATCACGGGCGAGGGGGGGCGTTCCTGGCCGATCGAGGTCGGCGATGGGGTTCCGGCCGCGTTGCAGGTCATCGACGTCAACGAGACCGGCGGTGGCATGGTGTCGGTGGACAATCGCGAGATGGTCGACCGGATGCTCGAAGCGGAAACGGGCATGCCCCAGCGCATCAAGGACACGCCCGCAACCCCTCAACCGTCGGAGGCGGAGGACCAGGAAGGCAAGATGCCCCTCGGTGGCGAAGCCAACCTCACCGACACGGACAATGGCGCAGATGCTGGCGTCAATGACCCTTCTGCAGGTGCCATGGACGATACTAGCGGTTTGTTCTGCTCCCTGCGGGCACCGGGTTTGCCAGGCTCGAGCGCCATGGGTCTTCTGTTGCTCGCCTTCGCGGTGGTGCTGCTGCGACGGGTATGACCAGGGGATGG
>JAPPOR010000348.1 GCA_028817905.1 Myxococcales bacterium | reverse complement strand
ACATCGACGCAGACTCCTGGCGCGACAAGGAGCGCCAGGAACGCCAACGCCGCCGAAAAACCAGCGCCAAGAAGACGAAGTCCTAGACTATCAGCCCACCGGGGTTCGCGTCAGAAATGCGCGGATCCCGGTGGCCGACAACACCCTCGACCCCAACGGGGCCTGCGGTGCCAACAACAACGCGGGCGGTGTAGCGCAGGTTTGCGATGGTGGACTGGTCATCGTGGTCGGGGATTGCGCGCGGACGATCAAGTCCCAGCCCCAGAACCTTTTCTCTGACAACGAAACCCTCAAACCGCTCGTGGCGCAGTGCGTGTACGAGGATCCGCAGTTTACGGATACGCTGTCCATGGAATGCCTCGGATGCTTCCTCGACGTGGCCCTGTGCGCCGGCAACCTCTGCCTTCCGCAGTGCCTCTCCGGCAACACCCCGGAATGCGACCAGTGCCGCAAGGATAACAACTGCGAGCAGCCCCTGTTCCCCTGTGCCGGGCTCCCCAACCCGCTATAAGGCGCGTCACCACAAATGTTTCGAAGACATGCATCGGCTCCACTTGGGTGGGGCATCGGGATCGCTTGTGCGCTGGTCGTGGTCCGAGCGGATTCGGCCCTCGCGTCGGGCATCGAGGATGTACCGACAGGTACGGTGGGGCTCGGACGGGCCGCAAACCACGTGCGCGTAAACAACTTCATGGCGACGTTCCAGAACCCGGCCAACCTGGCCGTGATCCCGGGCAACGACCTGGGCTTTGAGCTACGGCTCCCCCTGCTGCAGGCCTGTTTCGACCGCGCCCGCGACAACAACGTCGACTACCACATGTCGAACCCCGACCGGGGCGAGACCGGCACGGAGTCCTTCGCCAAGGTCTGCAACGACGGAACGCCCCTGCCCACCGGGCACGGCGGGTGGGCGCACAGCTTCGAGAGCGGCTGGGGCTATGGCATCGGGATCTTCTCACCGGCGGCGATCGCCAACCAGCGGTACGGCGGCGACACGATCCTCACGGTCTCTCCCCTGCCGGACGAAACCCTGCCCAGTACGACCAGCGGAGTGGAGTCCCCCAACCGCTTTCTGCTGCTCGAGCGCAGTGCGATCGCGGCCTATCTGATGGCGGGCGCCGGGGTTGAGCTGCTCCCACAGCTGCGCATCGGGGCGAGCGCCGGCGTGGGGTTCGCGAACATCCACAATCGCAGCGTCGCGTCGGTCATGGGCGGGAGCTTCCGTGACCAGGAAATCCTGATCGACCTGAACGTAACCGACTGGCTGGTGCCACGGGCGCTCGTGAGCGCGGTCGCAGCCCCGGTCGATGGCCTCGACCTGATGGCGTCCTTCGCCTACCAGGACGACATCCGCGGATCCGGCACGGCGGAGCTGGACGCCAACGGCTTCGTTGGCGCACCGCTGGATGATTGCCGCTCGCAGGACGCGATGGGGGCCCCGAACCCCGGCAACCGCTGCCAGGTCGAGGATGTCCGCCTCCATGCGAAGTTGCCCCGATTCGAGGCGATGGCCGGCATTCGGTACGCAGCCCGGCGCAGCCCACGCAAGCGCGTCAGTGACCCGCTTGCGGACGAGCTATGGGATGTGGAGCTCAACGCCTATTGGTCCCAAACGAGCCACGTCGATCGCTTCGTCATCGATCTATACGAAGCCGTGCCGGAACAGTTGGGACCCCACATCGCGTTCTCGAGCTCGCCGAACACCATCCCCTTGGCATTGCCACCGCAGGCGAACATCGCCCGCAAATGGCATGACACGTTCGGGGTCCGCCTGGGCGGCGACATCAACCTGGTCCCCTCGCAGCTGGCGGTGCGCCTGGGCGCATCGTACGAGACCCGCGGGACCCCCGTCGCCACCATGAACATCGATGCCTGGCCCGTCGCCAAGCTGGGCGTGCACCTGGGCGCCACCCTGGCCATCGACAGCATCCGCATGCACGTGGCCTACGCCCACGTGTTCTACCAGCCCGTTGATGTCACCGTGGGCCGTGGTGAGGTGCTCGAGATCGCCTCGATCGGTCAGGATAGCGCTTTGCCGGTGAACGAAGGGCGATACGAGGCAGCCCTGAACGTCCTGTCGGTGGGCGGCAGCGTGACGTTCTAGGAGCCAGCACAACCACCAGCGGATTTGTCTCGTCCATCTATAGCTAGAGCTTCCAGCACAATTGTCGGTTCCAGCAGGTGAAATCGGGCGGGCAATCGCTAGTGGCTGAACATTGGATGAGACAGCCTGAGTTGATGCACCGAATGGTCCACGGAGCCCCAGGGATCGAAGTACAGGTCTCACCGGAAGAGCACACGGGAACCCGCATGAATGGAACGGCACCGTTGTCGAGACTCGCGCATAGCCCACTGGCGTTGACATCTACACCGCTCGCAGGGGGTGTGCAGCGCTCGTAGCGCTCAGTGATTCGGCAGTTGGTGCATCCCGACACGTTGCGGCCAGGATCGCACTGTTCTCCGCGTTCGGTCTGGAGGATGCCGTCACCACAGCGGGCCTCGGCCTCACAGGTTCCGTTGGTGCATTGGTCGCTCGCGCAGTCATCGTTGGCGGCACAGCGTTCACCTCCCGCGCAGTTCCCACTGCACCGGGGCCTGCAGGTGCTCGCCTTGCATGTGGTGCTCTGACAGTCCTGGGAGCTGTCGCACGAGGTGCCCACAGTGCAGGGAGGACTCGGACACGGCTGGCACTCGCTACGAACACAATAGGGTCGTCCAGGGTGACCGGCCAGAAGGCCGCAATCGAGCGAGGTGACGCACTCTACGCACGTGCCGGAGGAGCAGGTCCCGTTGCCACCGCCGGGCATCCGGCAGTCTTCGCGGTTGTGGGTGGTACCGCATCGGCCGGCGCTGCAGACCGGCGTCTCGCAGGGGTTGTCGCTGTCGCAGTCGGCGGCGGTCCGGCACTCCACGCAGGTGCCCCCGTCGATGCAGTGGGGTGTGCCCCCGGGGCAGATGCTCTCCTGATAGCCCTGGCCGTCACGCTTGCAGGTGCGGGTGCCGGTGCCCGGGGCATTGCAATCCTTCGTACCCGGGACGCAGACGTCGCACTGGCCCGCCACCCCATCGCAGAGGCCGGCTTCACATGGGCGCATGGATGAGAAGGCGAAATCGGACCCGCAGGTCAGGAGCGTATCGCCCATGCAGGTGGTGTCGCCGGGCAGGCACTCGCTGTCGGTGCACATGCCGCTGGCCGCCTTGCACAGGTCGGGGGACGCGCACTGTTCGACGCGCTCCCACGCGGTGCCCGCAGCGGAACATTGCTGCAACACGGCACCATCGCACGCGAAACTGCCGGGCAAACAAGGGGCG
>JAPPOR010001062.1 GCA_028817905.1 Myxococcales bacterium | reverse complement strand
TCCTGCGCCTGTGGGCAAGCGAAACCGCGCAGCGCTACCGCGAGGGCATCGGGGAATAACTCAGTAGTTAGTGTCCATCCAGCAAAGGGCACGCGCCCTTTCCCCCGTCGCGGCAAAGCCGCGCCGGGTCCCCCTAGCCCGGATGATTCATGAACTCTGCATCGCCTCGCTTGTTCTTCGACTTCACACGCCTTTCGTCGCCCTCGCAAATACAGGCAGTATGTGGGTCGGTCGCCGAAAAGCCGTGTGAAGCCGAATCCCTGCGCGATCCGACGCAGAGTTCATGAATCATCCGGGCTAGCGACCTTGTCCAAACGCCTCCAATCAAGGCAACGCGACCAAACTTGACGCAAACGCCTACATAACACTGACTCAAGGTCGCTAGCGCTTCGCTCTGGCGCGTGCTAGCGATCCCGAGTGCCGAAAACGGGGATATGCGGTGCGTTCGAGATCCGGAGGGGCTCGTCCGGGCGGCGCCTCGGCGGTTGCGCGCGTCATGCCATGGTGTCCACGATGGCGATGATGGTGGCAGGCATGGTGGCGACTGGCTGGGCCACACCGGGACGAGTGCTCGCGTCGTGCCCCGCGCCCAAGCCCGGACTGCTATGGTCCTTTCCTGCGGATGGCGCCACGGACGTACCGACAGACGCGGACCTCTGGGTGACCGGGCATGGACTCGTCAGCGCGTCGCTCGACGGCGTGACCCTGCCGCACAACGGCTTCGGAGGCTACGACCTCGGTATGCTCTCGCCCAGCCAAGAGCATACCGTGTCCATCCTGGTGGGTCAGGCGCACGTCTCGATCCGGTTCACGACCGGTGCGGACCCAGCGCCCGGAAACAATGCGAGCTCGAGTCACGAACCGCTCGCGATCGAGCGTAACCCACCTGGCCCGAACCGGCCCTCCGTGGCGGGTCCGTGTCCGTTGGTGCCGCTATACGACTGCTTCGACCTGGGGCCGCCAACCCGAGCCCGGTTCACAGCCGACCATGCGCCAGTTGCATGGGTTCTCAAGCGGCGCAGGTGCACCGGCGTGGAGGAGACCATCGTGTGGCCCGCACAGTGCGGTGCGCCAGAGCTCTGGTTCTACGAAGGTGGGGTCGCTTGCGCCAGCCTGGCGATCACCGATGGCAGCACCGTGAGCCCGATGACCCCGCTGCATTGCACGACGCCCTCACCGACCGAGGGCGGGCTCCTGAGCAGCAGCGCGTGTTCGGCGAAGTGGCCACCTTCCGACGGCACCGTCGTCTCGGGATCCGATGCCCCGCAGGCCGGTGGAAGCCGCACCCTGGCACTTGCGGCAGCTGGGCGGGGCGCGTCCACACCCCAGGCCACCCACCCGGAAGCTGGAGGTTGCTCCGTCACCCAGGGCAGGCCACGTGGCTCCGCGCTCCACCTCTTCTTGGCCCTATGCATCCTGGCGGTGCTGCGACGCGCCCTCCCGTTGCCCCGTCGGCCAGCTCACAGTCGCACGCCTTGACGAGCCGGTCACCGTGGAGCGAAACGTGACTCGGCTTGCAGACGTAGCGTTGATGCGGTCTCTATGGAACTACCCGTGGCGTCATAGACAGAGTGGCTCGAGCATTTCACACGTTCCGGCGCGGCATTGTGCAGGTGCCATGCAGACGCCGTCTACGTCTTCGCCGCAGGGAGCTCCATCCGAAAGAGCTTTGGGACAGACGTTGAGGTCTGTGCACGCACCAAATCTGCAGCGTACCGCGATGTCGATGCCACAGGGCTCCTCGGGGCCGGCATAGGCCGGTGCCTGGCAGATGGCGTTTCCGTTCGCATCCGGAGCGCACAGCAACTGCCGGGCGCAGGGCCTGTCGTGGGAGCATGGGTCGCCCCTTTGGCCTTCGGCAACGCATGTGAACGGTTTGGGGCGAGCTTCGGCCGCGTCGAAACCGCCGCGGCAGGCGAATCCGGGGGTGCAGGGCATGTAGGGTCCACATGGGTCGCCCGCTTCGCTCTTCTTGCAGGCGCCGGTTGGACGGTCGCAGGTCTGGCCGGTCGGGCAGCCGGTCTGTAGGCAACCGGGATCAGTCGCCGCGCGCGCCGGCGTACATGAGGGGCTGTCGCGGCTGAGCTGTACGGGCACACCCACGGGCCGACGCAGGCATTGCATGCGGCTTTCGCACAGAAGGTTCTCCGTGCAAGGCGGCTGGCAGGTGCCCCTCTCGCACGACGACCCGGCTGGAAACATGGTCTTCATGCAGATCGCGCTGCTACCGTCTGGGCGTGTGCAGACGAGTGAGTTGTTGCAGCCGTAGGCGCTACATTCATCGCCCCGCGACGACGCGCGCTCGCATACACCACACTCGGTCTCACGGCCGGTGCATATGCCGCCTTGGCACTGGAGCCCCAGCTGACAGGGCGCCCCCTCAGGGAGCGCACCCCTCAGGGAGCACTCCTCGGGTACCGGCAAGCATTGACCGCTGAGGGTGCAGGTTCGCAGGGCCTGGATGGTCAGTTCTACGCCGGGCAGCTCGAGCAGGGTGGCGCAGCGGGATCGCTCACGGGCCTCCTCAAATGGATGCAAACCGCTCCCTCCGCGACAGGCGAGTTGATAGGCGCGGTGGCTCACGCATGCCTCGAGCAAGGTCGCAAAGGACGGCGCTGGCAGTGGGGTCACACGGGTCGGATCGGGTGGTTCGCCGGCGTCGATCGGACCGGCATCCGGCGGCGGCATGCGGCCGGTGGTGGGGCCGGCGTCCGAAGGTGTGCGCGCGGCGCCCGTCGGCTCTCGCCTCCGTGCGGCGTCGGTCGACCTCGACGGGGCCTGGGGGCGGGTCGCCGCGAGTGGGGCACGCACGGACGCGTCGCCCACCTCATGGCGGACCACGACCATCGATGCCTCCGCTCCCGGATGTTCGCTTGACGCTGCTGCGGCCTCGTTCTGCCCTGGCCTTGCCTCGCTACAGGCGACCAGCGCCAGCAACCAGGCCCCGCGCGCTGCACGCAAGCGCGTGCCGCCTGAGGGGGAAAGGGCCCCGTTGGCGGTTTTGCTCGCCTGGTCGCGCGCCCCGCTCACACCCTGAAAAACCTTGGCATCCATCGACCGCAACACCACTGCGATGCCTCCACCTGGATGCCGTCATCCTAGCCCGGATTATTCATGAACTCTGCATCGCCTCGCTTGTTCTTCGACTTCACACGCCTTTCGTCGCCCTCGCAAATACAGGCAGTATGTGGGTCGGTCGCCGAAAAGCCGTGTGAAGCCGAATCCCTGCGCGATCCGACGCAGAGTTCATGAATAATCCGGGCTAGCTGAGTGCGTAGCACAACCACGCCACGGCGGTCGTGCACGCTAGCACGCCA
>JAPPOR010000769.1 GCA_028817905.1 Myxococcales bacterium | reverse complement strand
CCCAGGCATGCCCAGCGCGCCTTGGCTACCGCGACCGTGGCCCCGGATCGCAGTGCTTCGCTAAATCGAGGGGTCACGAGAAACTTACTCGGCCAGGGCCCCCCTTCTTTGTAGAGGTTCCGTGTCCGCGCTAGAAAGAAATTTCCTTTGTGGGTTGATGCCCACCCTCAAATTTCCCCGGCAGGAGCCGATTGGTAGCCCCATGGGGAACATCATTCGATCATTGTTCGTCGCAGCCATGTGCGCAGGACTTGCCGGGTGTGCGGTCGAGGAAGAGGATCCGGTCGCCGCCGAGATCGCCCTGTTAAAGCAAGACTTTCCGCCCATGGCAGACCGACCGCCGGCGGACCCGACCAACGGGGTGGCGGACGACGCCGCGGCGGCCCGGCTGGGGCAGAAGTTGTTCTTCGAACAGCGGTACAGCGAGAACGGTCAGGTGTCATGTGCCACATGCCACAATCCAGGCACCGCGTATCAGGACGATCGAAACAACACGGCTCTAGGGTTGGACTTCACTGGGCGCCACACACCCACGGTGCTCAATGCTGCCTACGTGGTCGACCCGGAGACCGATACCAACTGGATGTTCTGGGATGGCCGCAAGGACAGCATGTGGTCGCAGGCCCTGGGTCCGCCCGAAGACGCGAAGGAAATGGGAGGCTCGCGCATGGGCATCGCCTTCATGCTCTACGATCTCTATAAGGAAGAGTACGAGGCGGTCTTCGGCGCCATGCCCACCTTGCGCGACGAAGACGGAACGGCGCTATTCGCTACCGAAGGCAAGCCGGGCACGAACGCCTGGGATGCGCTGTCGGCAGAAGACCAGACCGCCTTTAGCCGGGTCTACAGCAACTTCGGCAAGGCGATCGCCGCCTACGAGCGGCTGGTGGTCTCCGGCAACTCGGCCTATGACAAGTGGTATGCCGAGGTGGTCGACGGGGGCGCCGCCGACAGCTCGCACCTCAGCGCATCGGCGCGCCGCGGTCTCAGCCTGTTCATCGGCAAGGCGGCCTGCGGAACCTGCCACAACGGTGCGGCCTTCAGCGACGGAGGCTTCCACAACACCGGTGTAGAGCAGAGCGGCCCACACCTGCCGGCGGAAGACTATGGGCGGGCCGACGGCATGGCATCGATGGTAGCCGACGAGTTCAACTGTGCCGGCGAGTTCAGCGACCACCCGAACAAGGAACGCTGCGCGGCGGCCCACGCCGAGGATTTGGAAGCCCGCCAAGGTGCGTTCAAGACACCGCCGCTCCGGAACGTCGCCCTCAGCGCGCCCTACATGCATACCGGTACTCTTGAGACCCTGGCGGAAGTCGTGGAGTTCTACGATGATGGCGGGTCAGACAGCGGCTTCTCTGGCGAGAAGGACGAGGAGATCGTCCCGCTCAATCTGAGCGAATCGGAGCAAGCCGACTTGGTCGCGTTCCTGGAAAGCCTGACGGGCGAGGACGTACCAGCCGAGCTGACCACCGAGCCGGAGCTCCCACCCGATCCCTGAAAGGAGCGGGCAGGCGCAGGAGGCAACGCAGACGACCGCGGCGCGCGTAGGACGCGACCTCGTCGCGCGTAGAGCAGGGCCTTTGAAGGTGCGTGTGCCGACGCCTGCGCCGTCGCCACCCGGCGCCCCCCTTTCGGCCCGACCGCGGCCAACGTTATCCTATTGGACGGTAGGTCAGGCATGGGAAGTGTCTCAGATACCCGCGACCTCACCGGAACGTGCATCGGCCAGCGTTATCGGGTGGAAGCCGTTCTCGGTCGCGGGGGCATGGGCGCGGTGCACCGCGTGGTGGATCAGCGCACCGGAGCCACGCTCGCCCTCAAGCAGCTCGACCCGAGGCCCGGCTCGAAGTCCCGGGCGCAGCGCATCGCCCTGTTCCAGCACGAATACCACCTTCTATCGCAGCTAGCCCATCCAAACATCGTAGAGGCGCTCGACTATGGCATCGCCGACGGGGCCCCCTACTACACGATGGAGCTGGTCGGCGGCAGAGACCTGAAGGCCCTATCGCCGCTGCCATGGCCGCGTGCATGCGAGATTCTGCTCGAGCTATGCTCGGCGCTCGCGGTGCTGCATGCGCGCGGCGTGGTCCACCGAGACATCACACCGCGCAACGTGCTAGTCGGACAGGACGGCCACTGCAAGCTGATCGACTTCGGCGCGATGGCACACATGGGTCACTGTCAAATCGCCGTCGGCACGCCACCCTACATCGCGCCCGAGCTCCTCCAACACCAACACGTGGATGGCCGGTCCGACATCTTCTCCCTGGGCGGCCTCGCGTACTTCATGCTGTGCGGAAGGCACGCGCTCTCCGCTAGCCGAATCCAGGATCTCCCACGGGCATGGGAACAGGCTCGCGTGCCGCCCTCCGAGTTCGCACCCGAGATCCCGCCCACGCTCGAACAACTCGTGCTGGGCATGCTGAGCATCAAGCCGGAAGCGCGCCCGGCGCAAGTCGCCGAGGTTACGCAAAGGCTCGCAGCATTATTGGGCCGCGAGGCCCCTGTGGACGTGGCCAAACTCCGAGCGCACCTGGCGACTCCAAGGCTCGTGGGCCGCGACCAGGCCGAAGCGCTGCTTCGGGCGCAGCTTTCGCGCGCAAGCTCAGGCCGCGGAAGCGCCGCGGTCATATCGGGCGAAGCTGGCATGGGGCGAACGCGCATGCTCGAAGCCTTCGGGACCCAGGCAAAACTGGCGGGCTACCTGGTCCTGTCCACCGAGGCGCGAGAGCAGGAAGAAGCCGACTTCGCCGTCACGCGCCGCTTGCTGGAGATGCTCGCGTTGGCCGACAGCCCGCGCGCCCAGGCCGCTGCAAGCGGCCTTGAACCGGGCCTCGTCGGCCTGTGGCCACCTGCCTGGCCCGAGTCGGGTGCCCCGCCGGAGCCTACCTATGATCGAGTCGAATGCCAGGATGCCCTCTTGCGGTTCTTCCGACGACTCAGCGAGCTCGTCCCACTCGCGATCATCGTCGACGACGCCCACCTGGCCGACCCCTCGAGCCAGCAACTGTTGGCTCAGCTGGCGAGCGCATGCCGAAGCCGAGCGATGTTGGTCCTGGCCAGCGCACCAACCGACTGCAGGCCCGAAAACCACCCGTCCCTGAAGAGTCTCCTGTCCCATGCGGACGAGGTGCCGCTGGAAGCGCTAACCGAAGCGCAAACCCAGGAGTTGCTGGGCTCCGTATTCGGAGAGAGCCCCGAACTGACCAGAGTCGCGGAGTGGGCCCACCGAGTCTCTGAAGGCCGACCACGGGCGTGCATGGAGCTGGCTTCCCATCTCGTGGACCGGGGCCTTGCGCGGTTTCGGGGAGGACGCTTTGAGCTGCCGAGCGCCCTGGATGCGCTTGAACTCCCTCAGAACTTGGAGCAGGCGACGCGTGCTCGGCTCGCATCGCTGACGATGGGTGCCCGGACGGTGGCCGAGCTCTTAGCTTGCGTAACCCGGTTCTTGCCCCTCCAGGTGGACGAGATCCTCGAGACGCTATCCTCGCGCTTGGGCGACTTCGAGACCTTCTCCGCCCTCGACACGTTGCTGGAGGCGCGCATCATTCGCCCACAGGGTGACGCCTACACGTTCGTGGATGAGCACATGGCCAGGCTGACCCGGGATGAGATGAGCCCCGAACAGTCGCACGCACACCACCGGGCGCTGGGAGAGCTATATCGCGCGCGGGGACGTGACCACCGTTGCCTTGCGGGCTACCACCTGTGCGAGGCGGGCGAGCTGGAAGAGGCCTACCCGGTAATGCGCAACGTGGGTGAGCTGGTGGTGGATTCCTCCTCCCTCACCTCGGTCGTGGCGAGGGCCCCCGAAGGCATCGAGCTGTACGAGCAAATGCTGCGGCACGCGGAGCGGGAGGGGCACTCACCCTCGACCCTGTATCGCTTTCGCAAGGTGATGCTCCAGCTGTCAGCCATCAGTCAACCCGAACTGAGTCGCTACGCCGACGTTACCCTCGCCCAGTTGCGGAGGGACATCGGGCTAGATCGCTGGAGCGAGCTCGCGCACATCGAGGAGCCGCTGGAGCGCATCTCGCAATGCCTGGCGCTCGCCCAGGCTCGCTACGAGGAAACACCCGAGGACCAAAAAGGTCTGGAACCGGCGGCCGCCATCAAGGAGTTCGCGACGTGCTCGGCCCTGCTTGTCAGCACCTTCGCGTCCATGATGGATACGGCCGCACTCGACGCCATCCCACCGCAGCTGGAACCCCTGCGAGTGCTGCTACCCGTGCTGGACATCGTCTACACGATGGCTGCCAGCGCAGCCGATTCCGCCGTGCGGGGGTATACCGTGCCCGGCGACCGAGAGCGCGTCGCACAGCGCCTCTCGGAGCCGGTGGTCGGGATGGACGAACTGACTCGCCAGGGAGCCTATGCGGTCAACTGCTACTACATCGCGCTAGAGCATGCGGGGCTCGGCAGCGATGAGGCGCTGCGCGTGGCAGACGAGATTGAAAAGCAGCCCGTCTATGCAGTGCTCGGAAAGCAGGCACGGCTCGTCCACGCGCTGGCCCAGGGCTCACAGAAGCGCGCAGAGCGCCACCGCAGTGAACGCGATATGCTGCGCGCCCTGGGCGCCAACTGTGAGAACCACTTGCAGCTGTCCATGCGCTGGACCCAGGTGGCTCTCTACCGATCCTGTGATCTATTGAATCTGGGGCGCCTTGCCAGAGAGCTAGAAACGCGAGCGGAGCGGTTCCCGGGACTCCAATCCCGCGTGCACGCGCTGCGTGCCCAAATCCACCTCCTGTGCGACGAATCAAAAGCGGCGCTCGCTGAGGTCCGACGGGGCGAGCACCATGCGCCACCGCTGAAGAATGGCACCTGGCGGGAGCTGGCGTTCCTGCGAATCGATGCGTTGACGGCCCTCGGGCGTTTCGAAGAGGCCCTGCAAACGGTACACGTCGCAGAGGACCACCTCCGAACGATTGGGGCCAGCTTCGCGCGAAACGACCGCATGGCGGCAGCCGAGGCGCGCGCGCTCTCCGGAATCGGGCGCCGCGAACAGGCCCGCGAGCGACTGCGACCCATGATCGAGCAACTCGAGGAGCTCGCGCCGAACGGGGTCCCTCTCGGAGAGCTATACGAGACGCTTGCAATCGTCGAGCTCGCCGCAGGCGACCACGACGCGTTTGCGCTCGCCCGCAAACGCGCCGAGAGGATCTTCAAACGCGAACGCCACCCTGGCCTGGCGGCGCGCTATGAGCGCCTGCGATCACTTTCCCAAAGGAGTTCGAAGCGACCTCGCGACGTTCAGGTACCACAGGCGTGGTCAACCACCTTCGGGACGTTCACCCAAGATGCGCTGGCAAGCCAACTGCAGACACAGCTCTCCTGTTTTGACGAACGGGACCAGCTGAGGCAACTGCTGGCACTCGTGCTCGAGGAAACCCGCATCAAGGCGGGCTACCTGTACCGGGTCTCGAGCGACGGCAAGCTCGATCTTCTAGCCCATCGCGCCGTCGTGGCTCCCAATCCGCACCTCGAAGCCCAGCTGTACACACTGCTGCAGACCGAACCCGAAGACGACGACGTTGCGACCAACACCGTCACGGGCAGCATGACCGGCACCGAAATTCCAGGGCCGACTACGCTTGTGGCCGACGACCACTACATACCCCTGTATCTGCGCAACGACGGGCCCGAAGGGCGAGTAGTCGGTCTGCTGGCGCTGCGCACGACCCGGGAGCCCCGACTGAGCTTCGCCTTCGTACAAGCGGTGGCTCGCACGGTCGAGGCGCTCACCACCGCCCGTCGCCCTACGGGCTAACGTTGGTGCGTCCGGGGGCGCTCCCGGCGATACCCAAAACAGGGATGAGGCGTGTGTCGCGAAGGGGTGGCATCGTTGTCACCTGCATGGCGGGCGGCGCGGCGCTATAGGTGAAAGATTCCGCGCCGGCTCGGCCGCACTCGCCGACTTGGATGAGGCCGAGTCGGTTCCTGACCGGGCCGACTGTCTAGCTTTTCGTCGCTTCCTTTCGCGAAAGAAATCAACACCGGAACGGGGTTTCGGCTGGCCGTCACAGGGAGGACCGTGGATACGCGCATGCTCATCGACGCGATCGTGCAACAGACGACGACCCTGATCGCACAGCTTTCGACCGCTGCAGGGATCCGTGCACCGCTCGCGCACGTAGCGGACCAGGTATTCGTGGATTTGGCCCGGGAAATCGAACGGCAGGGAGTAGGACGCAAGGTCGTGGCTGACATGTTCGGGCTGGCACTGCGCACCTACCAACGCAAGGTCCAGCGCCTGACCGAAAGCGCAAGTTTTCGCGGTCGCACGTTGTGGGGCGCCATCTACGCCTTTATCTCGGAGCGCGAGAGCGTCGACCGCGGCGAAGTCGCCGAACACTTTGCGCGCGATCCGGAGGAACACGTGGCCGCCGTCCTGAACGACTTGGTCGGCAGCGGGCTCGTGTACGCGACCGGCCGCGGCATTCGCAGCGTATATCGCATCGTTCCGCATTCCGAGCAGCGCGCACACCTGGAACGGACAGGCGAAGACAATCTCGTACACTTGGCATGGCTCACCATCCACAGGGAGCGCGGGATCCTACGCTCACAGCTCGCCCAAACCCTGTCCATCTCCGCCAAAGACGTCGCGCGGGTGGTTGCGCGGCTGGCGGAGGAACGGCGCATCACGGCGACTAACGACCCGGACCCGGCCCTCGAGGCGGCCGAGTTCGCCATCCCCGTAGGAGATGCTCGGGGTTGGGAGGTGGCCGTGTTTGATCACTTCAGCGCGGTCTCGGCAGCGATCGCCTCCAAGGTGAAACGCGGGCCCGGCTCGCAGGTAGACGACGTGGTGGGCGGGGCAACCTTGAGCTTCGACATTCACGAGACTCACCCACTACAAGAGGAAGTGCTCGCGCTACTGCCGCACATCCGAGGCCAGGTCAACCATGTCTGGAACCGGGTCATCGAGCACAACCGCAGGAACCCACCGCCGTCGGACCAACTCCGCCGGGTAACCTTCTATTTCGGCCAGAACGTCGAAGACGCCGGCGAGACGGCCCAGGACCTGCAACCGGAGGGCGTAACGTGATGAGGATGACAACGATCCGGCACCTGGGAGTCGCCGTCGCGGTGCTCGTCGGCGTCCTGCTTGTGGCCTGCGCCAACAGCGCCAGGCGCGAGCAGGTCAGCGGCAACAGCAACTGGCTGACCGCCTGTGCCGTCGACGCGAGCTGTGAAGAAAACATGCGCTGCGTGTGCGGGGTCTGCACGCACGTCTGTGACGACGCAGATGAATGCAGAACGGGCAACCAGGCCGTCGACTGCGTCGACCCGGCAGGTGGCGAGGTCGAAAACCTCTGCGCCGCACGCAGCCTAGGCGGGCGGGGTGGGATCTGCCTTGCCACATGCGACTCAGACGACGCATGCCCCGCCGGACAAACATGTCAAGAGGGCAGCTGCGTGGCGCGTACCCCGCAAGCGCTCCCGGATACGGCCACAGCCGATGATCGAGACAGGGATCGCACTGTGGCGGCGAACACGAGCGTTCACGAGTGCGGTGGCGGGCAGCGAAGCGGTGACAACTCCCGTTGCGATGAGCGGAGCTTGCAGGCCGTCATTCACGCCTCCCGCAACGCGACCATTCCCAGTGATCCCACCACGCGCGTGTGGAGCTGCGAAGCGGGCGCGCTCCGCATCGATCCCGCCGGCTACGACGAAGCCTTTGCCGTGGCCACGACCGAGGATGCGCTGTTGGTCGCTGGAGGCGCCAGCGCCGAGGGCAACGGCCACTGGCGCATCGAGCGGCGCTTGCTGGCGGATCTGGCACCGTCCCCCGCGTTTGGCAGTGCGGGCGTCGTGGAGAGCGGCGCCACCTTGGAGTGGGATGCTGCAGCGGCCCTCGCCACCGACGGGGACCATCTGTATGTGGCAGGCGTAGACGGCTACAACACCCCATGGAGCGGAGTCGTCCGGCTAGAAAAGCGCGACCTGGAAAGCGGCGCCCTCTCACCCCAGTTTGGCGATCGTGGCAAGATCCACCTGTCCTTCGATGGTCGCCTTTCGCCGGCGGGTTCACGGGGAGCCATGGGCCGGGCCCTGGCGCTCGACGAAACGCACGCGTACATCGCCGGCACCGGCTTCGCCGTTGAGAAACGCACACTCGCCCGGGGCGTGCCGGCCAACGACTTTGGCCAGGGGGGCGTCGGGCTCAGCGAGGCTCCGCCCACGGCGTTTGCCTCGACGGCGATCTTGCTTGATAAGCTGCTCTACACCGCCGGGCCGGACGGAGCTGGAGGCGTGCACCTTGAAGCCCGCGATGTCGATAGCGGAGAACTGCAATACGCCGTCACACAAGCATTCGACGGCGGTTCCTGTGATGCGGAGCAGTGTGTGGCGCTGGCCGGGACAACAGACTCGCTGTACCTGGCCGCAACCGCCGCTGGGCGCTGGCGCGTGGCCCGTCGCACCCGGGCCGATGGCGCGCTCGTGTACGCGAAGGAGCTAGAGGCTTCGGGCTATTGCGATGTCGCCGGTGCGATCGCAGTGGACGGCGACGCGATGTACGTCGCCGGCAGCTTCCGCGGATCCTGGCGAATAGAAAAGCGCCGGCTCTCTGACGGTGAGCTGGACCCTAGCTTCGGCGCGGGCGGTGTCGTCACACCCGACCTAAAAGGAGCCGCCGGCGCGATCACCCTGCGCGGCGACACCCTGTATGTAGCCGGTCTGGAAGGCCCACGGGCAAGCGTGCAGAGTTCCGTGTGGCGCTTGGAGCGCAGGTCAACGCGAGACGGGTCCCTGCTACCCTGCCCGGCGGCTGCGCCCGCGGTCCCGCGCGCGCCCGCTTGCCGTGGCAAGCCCACAGTTTCGGCGGCCACACCGCTTGCGGCGGCCGCCTGCGACGTTCGCATTGCCACGTCGAGCGCGTGTGCCGCGACCAATGTCCGCGCCAGCACGGAAGCCAAGAGCGCCGAGGATTGGGCGCTACCCGAGGGCGGGGTACTGCAAGACAGCACCGTGGCCTCCGCCAAGCTCTCGAACGACCCTTCCAGCTACCTGCTGTTGCGCGGCTTCGGGTTTTCTATCCCCGAAGGGTCCCGGGTACTCGGGATTGCGTTGGACGCGATCCGAGCCAGCGTGCACCCCACCACGATCGAGGATCACGCGGTCCGCCTGGTGAAGGGCAGCCAGATCCTGGACGAAAACCGAGCACAAACCGAACCGTGGAAGCCCGCCATGACGCGAGCTTCCTATGGAAGCTCAAGCGATCTCTGGCGCGCTGACTGGACCCCGGAGGACATCAACGACCCCAGCTTCGGTATCGCGCTCCGCGTACGCCGCCATCACAGCAAAGAAGGCAACCCGGATCCAAGCCCTCACGCCGAAGCCCAATACGACGCCGTACGCGCGCACGTCTACTACTGCGAGTAACCCGCTCCGCACCCGTGCCCGTGCCCGTGCCCGTGCCCGTGCCCCTGCCCCTGCCCCAACTCGCACCGGGCACGGGTACGGGCACGTTGTTAGAGCGTGATCGAGGTTCGCAGCATCGCGATGTGGTAGGGGTTCCAGGTCGACACGAGCCAGACGATGTCAAAGCCTCCGCTCGCAGTTGGCGATGTGTACGGCTCCAGGATCATGGGGGCGTAGAGACGGCCCTGATCCCAGAGCGCCAAGGAGCCTAGGCACAGCCCGGGTCCGAAGTCCCCGTCGGCGGGGGCACAGACGGCTCCCCCGCTGTCGCTGCATGCCGGGTGATACAATACGCCCCCGGGGCCATAGCCTGGCCCGGCCTGATTCGGCGCCCCGGGCGCGAACATGACCTGTGCGGGCGAAAATGGCCCCCATGGATGCTCGGCAAAGCGAGCAACGATTGCGCCCTCGAGGGAACCGCTATCGGCGTCGGCGTTCGGGTCGCGCTCCGAGGCCACCAGGTACTCCGACACGCCGCCCCCGTACGCCATCATCCAAAGGTTCACGGGGGGCCCAAGCCAACTCAGGCTCATCATGTTGACGACGGCACGGGACTCAGTCGGGTCGCCCCCAGGCATGCCGTCGAGGGCGATGGGAGCCGCGTCTTTCTGGTGCGGCGACCAGCGCGGCTGACCGGTGTCCGGATCCGTGCCCGCAAAGTAGTCGGGCGACAGCTGAAGCTGCCCATCGCCTGCAGCCGTCAGAGGCAACCGTTGCGCCATGAGGTAGAGCTGAGCATCCCCATCTTCGTCACCGATGAAGCCCGGACGCCCCCACATCAACACGGCATCGTCACCGAGGCGATAGTCGTTGCCCTGATTCGTTTTGGACCAATGCGCCACCGCGCGCGCTGCAAGATTGTAGAACTTGCTGGTCGCAAAGGTGGCCACGCGCTCGAACGTCGTGGGGTCGTCCAAGTCTTGCAGGCCGAGTTCGAGTACGTGCACCGCGGCGCCGATCTGACCCGAAGCGCTACCATCAGCGGGCGAGCTGGTTGGGTCGAAGCAGAACGCTGCGTCACCCAGCTCGCAGGTTTGCAGCGGCGGGCACCCCGACCGGTCCGTCGCATCGCATAGAGGCGGCACCACCGTGGCGCGCGCCGGCTCACACGTACCGACTCCGGTGGTGCAGTCAAAACCCTCACCAACGGAGCAGCGCGGTGTCGGTTGGTCCGAAGCGCAGGGCAGAAGCACCTGGCGGTTGAACCAAGCATAGACGCGACCGCTGTCCACGAACCCACCGATGGGCGCCCTCCCAAGCGCCATCGAAAGCGCACGTCCCTCCGCCAGCAAACGAATCGGACGAAACCGCCCGGGATCATCCGGTTGCGCCACGATGGTGAGCTCGGGAACACCGCCATCCAGCGCCGGAGGCAGATACCCGAGCGAATCGTCATTGCGCGGTTCTGCACAGACGTCACTGGCCCGTTCCGAGGTATCTCCAAAGAGAAGCATCAGCCGATCGTCGTGGACGACCGGGAAGCCGAGATCGGTACCATAGACCGCCACATCGCCGAGCGGACGGGCGGCCTGGGGTCCGACCAGCACTCCAAGTAGCTCGGGCGCGGAAACGGAAGGCGGCTTCAGGGGAGCCGGGGCATTGTGGCCATCTCCCGAATCCATCCCAACCCCCGCGTCGAGGTCGCTCTCTGCACGATGACCGCCGTCCACATCCACAGGACCGCGATCGCCTGGTTGTCCAGGGCCAGCATCGCCCGGCTCGGACCCGTCGAACGTTGGCGGTTCTGCCGAGCGGCGCGCTGAAGATCCGCCCGCGTCGACCACAGGGAGGTTCGGGGCACGGCCGGAGGGGCCGGGCCCGAGAGCGCCCATCGGCCCATCCACAGGCACGGACTCAGGCTCTGAGGCATCGGGCGCGGCAGCGCCCAGCAGCGAAGAGCGTGCGGCCTCGCCTTGGCATCCGAGCAGCAACGCCACCAGACTCACACCACAATAGAACTTGTCGACGGATCCCATGGGTCAAGTGCGAGGTCTTCCGGCCATCCGACCGACCATGGCACCACCCCGCGTGGCCGCGCGGTTGGCACGACTCTGCGCAACTTGGTGATGGATGCGGATGACCACACGGCTTGCACGTGAGGGGCTCCCAGGCAGCCCCGACACCGTGCGGAAGCAACAAGTCATAGTCAGCCGCGATGCCGTGCGCAATCCTCAGAAATGGCCCCGCATCGACCCTCCTTCGGCTCGGTCCGACTCCGAAGTCATGAATGCTCCACGCTACCCGACGTTCCACGACCCGCGGGCGCCACGCACCAGGCAGACAAGGGTCACCACAGGCTAACTGCGGGCAACGCGTCCCCCATCTCCCCCTCCGAGTCTCCCCTGTGAGACGCATCACCGAGGCCGAGCTGACCGTGGAGATTGTGGCCCCAACACTTGAGCGAGCCGTCGTCCAGCAGGGCGCACGTATGACGCCAGCCGGCTTCCAACGACACAGCCGTCCGCCCCGAACCCAGGTCAACAGTCGGCAGTGCGTCGCCCATCTCGCCCATCTCGTCGCCCCGATCTGTGGTATCGCCCTGGCCGAGCATCCCGTTGACATTGGAGCCCCAGCACTTCACCGAACCGTCGTCGAGCAAGGCGCACACATGGTCCCAGCCGGACGCCAAGCGCCGGGCAGTCCTCCCGGGCCCGATGTCGACCGTCGGCAAAGCGTCTCCCAGATCGTCGGCTGATAGGCCCCGATTGCGGGTGTCCCCGAGCCCTAGCTGGCCGCTGTCGTTCTTGCCCCAGCACTTGATGTGATTGTCGTCGAGCAGCGCACAGGTGTGGCCGTACCCGATCGCTATCTGCTGAGCGGTGCGACCGGTCCCCAAGTCGACCGCGGGAAGGTTGTCTCCCATGTGGCTGGCACGCAGCCCGCGATTGCCACCGTCTCCGATCCCGAGCTCGCCGTAGTCATTGGAGCCCCAACATTTCACACGCCCGTCATCCAGGAGCGCGCACACGTGCGCGTTGCCCGGAGCCACCTGCGTCGCGGTTCGATCGCTGCCGAGGTCTACGACCGGAAGGTTGTCGCCCATGTCCGATCGCCGCATGCCACGCAGCCCCGAGGCGCCGATTCCAAGCTCCCCTACGATGTTGCTTCCCCAGCACTTGAGGGACCCGCCGTCGAGCAATGCGCAAGTCAGACCGGACCCCGCGTTCACTGCGATGACGGTCCTGCCAGCGCCCAGGTCCACACGCGGCAGGGCGTCACCCATCTGGTCCGGGTCTACCCCCCGAGTGTCGGTGTCGCCGAGACCGAGCTGTCCCAGAAGATTCCCTCCCCAACACTTGAGGGACGCGTCATCGAGTACAGCACAGGTATGGAAGTCACCGCTGCCCAAGGAGACCGCTGTGCGATTGCTCCCGAGCTTGATGACCGGCAGCGCCGCCCCCATCTCATCGGGATCGTCCCCTTGGCGTTGGGCGGACCCGATCCCGAGCTGACCGAACGCGTTGTTTCCCCAACACTTGGCGCGCCCATCCTGAAACCAGACGCAGGTTTGGTTCCCATACAGCGACATCCCGATCGGCTCAGCCCGACAAAGCGCCGAACACCCGTCGCCAGCGCGGCGGTTGCCATCGTCACAAACCTCTTCCTCCCCCAGCTGGCCATCGCCACAGCCGGCTAGAGCGCATTGGGCCGTGCAGCCGTCCCCATCCTCGCGATTGCCATCGTCGCAGGCCTCGACGCCGGCTTGGACGAAACCATCTCCGCAGCTGGCCGGCTGGCAATTCTCGACGCAGCTGTCGTCGTTGTCACTGTCGCCGTCGTCGCAGGCCTCATCTCCCTGCACGAAGCCATCCCCGCAGGTCGCCGGCTCGCACAGGGTCGTGCAGTCGTCCCGGTTGTTTTCGTTGCCGTCGTCGCAGGCCTCGCCCTCGTCGAGACGCCCGTTGCCGCAACTCGCGGATACGCAGACGGCACCGTCCGACGCGACTGCGCAGGTGCCATCGCAGGGTAGCTGCTCGGTTGTGACTAGATCGGGCCCGCATGCAAACAGCCGCGAAGCCTCGCAGAACCGCTCATCGGGTTGCCTCCCCAGGCAAGCTGCAACCAGTGGGGCGCAGGTGTCGCTGGCGGAATTGCATGTCTCGGCCGGGGGGCAGGGCGCCAGGTCCCACCTGCCATCGCGGCACTCAAGCCGAATGCCCGGTGTCTCGACCGCGCAGCGGTAGGCGCCATCCTGCTGGCACGCCTCCCCCCGTCCGAAGTCGCGGCCGGGGTCGCGACCCACATGGGCGCCACCGTCGCGCATCACCGTGGACTCGTCCTTCGCAAGGGGCTCCGAGGCGTCAGGACTACCGGGAAGAGCAGCACAAGCCGACCCGCCCCCATGGTCCGAACAGGCCGTACAACGCTCCATGATGCATTCGAAACCCGGGGCGCACTCCGCGGAGGACATGCATGGTCCCTGTTGGATGCCTTCTTCTAGCCCCAGGATCTCGGCGCAGCCCGCGGCCACCGACACCAGCACCGGGAGAAAGACCCACCCACCCGCACGCTTCCGGGACACCGCCGACTCGGCCACCATCCCGTTGCCAACACCGGGCGCATCCCGGAGGTCCCCTCTCTCGTTTGGCACGGCTTCTCCTCAGAACCGACCGCTCAGCCCGGCCGACACCCCTTCCGGACGAGGAGCGATCGTCACATCCACACCCGACCGCGACCCGGCGTCCTGCTCGGTGCCGGAAGGAGCGGTAAGCCATAGCACGGTTGCCCCCACGAGGGCAGCCACACCCACGACCGAGGCCACCGAGGCGACCAGGGCATCATCGAAGGCATCGTCAAGCAACTGCTTGCCTTCTGGGGTGCAGTAGCCACTGGCGCTGCACAGGGGATCGCGCCGGTCGGGCGCCGCCCGATTGGAGGCGTCGGCCGCGGACACGCTGAAATAGCCAGCCACGCCGAGCCCAACCAATCCAGCCCCTCCCACGAGCAGAGCAGCCATGCGCATGGTTCTGCCTGACGTAGTGCTGGACGGGTCGCCCTCGGCCACACCGGAAGCAGCCCGAGGCGCATCACGACGCGCACCCTTATGTGCACCCCTATGCACGCCAGGACCCCGCCCCACGACCGGAGCACGCTGCGCTGGCTCGGCGGAAAGGGCCGGGATCTCGACTGCAACCGTATCGCCTTCCCCGCTCACCTCGACCGTGTCACGCCAGCCGCGATACCCGGGCGCGCTCACCTCGATTTCGTGCTTACCCGGATCCACGGGCAGAGCGGTGTCCCAGAGCGGCTCTGCAAGCCGCATCCCGTCGCGCGTCACCACGTATCCGGCAGGACGCGGGCCGGGCGGAAACGAAAGCGACATGCGGGTCAGGCGTGGCGCCAGTGCCCGGGCCCGCTCGGCGGCCCCGCTCGCGCGGGGATCCCCCCGCTTGAGCGCGACCTCCTCGGCCTCGCGGTAGGAAGCCCATGCGGACGCAAGTTGACCGTTCAGCTCATAGCATTCCGCCAGATACAACAGGGCCCCGAGCTGCGGATCGAGGCGATTGCTCTCGGCGAGCTTGGCGCATGCCTGGCGGTACTGGCCCTCCTGCATCAAACGGTCACCCTCGTCGAATAGCTGCACGGCGGCTGCCTTGTGCGCGCGACCCTGCCCCTGGGCGGGAGCCGACATCGCCACAAGCCACAGCACCACTAGCCCGCCGAAGCCGACACCAGGTGAATAGGAGGGACGCTTGCGGGTGAGCACCTGCGCGGATTGAAAAAGCATACCGTGTTGTCGTCGCGCTCAGAGTCGCGAACGCCGCGTTGGGGTTGAGGGTGACGCAGGCGGCCGCGGGTCGCCAGCAGGATCGGACCGGGCCGGGGCATCGACGGGCCGTTTGCGCGCGGGCCGGGTCGGCTTCGCGGATCGGGCGCTCGAACGCCCAGCCTTCTTTTGGGGTGCCCGATGCGGCCGCACGCGCGGCAGCCGCGCGGACTGAGCAGAAGACGGCACACCACCGCCACCCTTGGTCGCTGCGGGATGCACCCCGGCGGGCCCTCGTGGGTCACCATCGGGCGACCCCGGCGGCACACCGCTCCCGGGCACGGCTCCAGGGGCTGGCTCGGGCGTGCCATCGCGGCCGGGCCCTGACGCTGACTTGCCCTCGGATGGCTCGGCCACGGCGTTGAGCCCCTGCGACGCGCCGGCAGTGGGGCCCCCAAAGCCCCCGACGGCCTCCCCCGTCGGACGCGCCGGCCCATGCCGGGCCTCCTCGAGACGGTTTCGCAACAGGAACCCGGCTAGGCCCACCGATAGCAGGACAAACGCGACCAGCAGCACGCGCGCACGCCGGACTCCAGCCCGCCGCGCGGGCGACACGATCGACACGCCGGAAGCAGGCGTGCGTGGCCGCGACCCGCCATCGCCGGCGGCCGGGGACCAGAGAAGGCCCGCGTCTTCGGTGGCGACAGCGGGGCCAGCCTCCGCGTCCGGGCGATTCTCCCCCAAAACAGGCGCCGGCGGCGGAACCCCGCCCCAGTGGGACGCCTCCCAGGCGGCCCAGTCCAACAGCCGGTGGTTGCGACCATCGGAAGGCGCGCTCCAGGGCTCGAGCGCTGCGATCAGCTCGGACGCCGACTGGTAGCGATCCTCGGCACGATAGGCAATGGCGCGCGCCACGGTCTTGAGCAGACCGTCGGGCAGTTCCGGGCGCACTTCCGACAGCGGCGTCGGCTCCCGCGACATCACATTGTAGAGCACCTCGTTGTAGCCCGAACCCGCATGCGCCTTGTGGCCGCTCAGCAACTCGTACAGGACGAGACCGAGGGCGTAAGTATCCGTGCGCGCGTCCGCGTCCCGTTCACCGCGAGCCTGTTCCGGCGACATATAGTGAGGCGTACCGATCGCGACCCCGGTGCGCGTGATGGGATCCAGGCCCGGCGAAGAGCGAAGCTTCGCGATACCGAAGTCGAGCACCTTCACTACCTCGCCGCCATCTGGGCGCCTACAGACGAACAAATTGCCGGGCTTCAGGTCCCGGTGGATGATCCCCTGCGCATGGGCGACCGCCAGGCCTCGAGCAGCCTGTCGAACGGCCTCGGCGGCAGCGGCAGCGGGCAGCGCCCCTCGGCGCATGAGAACGCGCGCCAAGTCCTCACCATCGAGATACTCCATGACTATATATGGCTGGCCATTGTCGGCTAGGCCAAAGTCGGTCACGGCGGCGATGTGCTCGCTGTCGAGGGAACCTGCCGCAATCGCTTCGCGGCGAAAACGGATCACGCTTTCGGCTTGCCGGCTACGGTCCGGATGCACGAGCTTGATCGCAAAGCGTCGGCCGACCAACTCATGGCGGGCGGCGAAGATCAGTCCCATGCCCCCGACGCCCAAGACCGAAAGCAGGCGATATCGCCCGTTGAGCACCTGACCCAACCAGTCCGCAACCGGGCATGCCTCGTCCGAATGCAGGTCACCGCAAACCGTGCATCGGTCCAACACAGGGGTCTCGTCCACGCTGGCGCGATCTGGGGCCAAGCCGGCAGGCTAGTACGGGACCCCAGTCCCCCGAATACCCCCAAAATAGGTCACCGAACCGGCCTCCGAACTGCCTGACCGAGTTGGGCCCGAAAGGCGTTCACCAGTAAAGCTTCGGACCCCGTAAAGCTTCGTACCCAGTAAACATTCAACCGTTGCGGCGCAACGCCAACGCGCCCAACGGCAGTAGGAACGCGATCATCCAGCCGCCTCGTTCCGTCGAGCGGCCTGGGTCGAGAGCTCCTACATGGCAGCCGAGACTGGCCTTTCCGTTGCCCGTAGCGTTCGCGGCGTCGTCCCCTAGCTGGTCCAGCTCCTCCAGCGTGCGATTGCCCACCTTGACCGCGGCTTCCGCGTGGGCGTCGATCCCGCGCTCGAGAAGCGCCTCGACACAGCCCGGCATTTGGTCGCCCGACAAAACGTACTCACCGTCGCAGAACAGCGCACCATCGACCTCACAGGAGGCGTCGCACTCAACGCGGAACTCATGCTCGCACTCCTCGAACTCCACTTCTTGGCAGCTGGTCTGGCACTCCATGTTGGCCTGAGCGCCACACGATCCGCCACAACACTCGATGCAGTGCTCATAGCAGGAGCCGCTGACAAGGGGCGCACACTGGACGTCACACTCGCCGTCGCAGGTGGCCTCGCAACTCGCCATGCAGGTATCCACGTCCTCAGCCCCCTCACAGCTCAGCGTGCATGAGCCGGAGCACTCGCGAAAGCAATTGTGGATGCACTTGATGTCCTCGCCGGCGTCGCAGCGCTGCTGACAGGTCTCCGTGCAGTCATCCGTGCACGTAGGCATCGGCGAAAGGGTGCACTCCTCTCGGCAACGCGTGTGCAGTTTGGTTGCGCACGCCTTCTTGTAGATTCCCAGTTGGGAGCAACCACCCGTGCACTGAGCGCTGCCCTTGACCTCGCACCCTCCGGCGTCCTCAAGTCGAACACCGCCGCACTCGGGCACACCGGCGCGCGCGGTCCGAACGTGCGCAGTGCCCACCAGGGCGACGACCGCTACCAGGATCCAATTGCCATGAGACATGGGCGAATACCCCTTTCAGAACCAGGGTATCTTCCCATCGCACGCCGTGTGGGAACCAGGCGCCACCGACGGTCCACCGCGAATTGTCGCCCACCGACCAGCGATCAGCGGTGACAAAGTGCGAGGTGTGGGACCGTACCGACAACCGCGTCAGGCTTGAAACTTCCCTTCGGGAAGCTTCTAGCCCGCATCCATCACCA
>JAPPOR010000351.1 GCA_028817905.1 Myxococcales bacterium | reverse complement strand
GCGTTTGGACAAGGTCGCTAGGGGCGCGTGCCCTTCCTGCGTGGACACCAACCTGGACGGGGTGGTCGTGCCGGCCCAACACGGCACAGGCTCTGCGATCGCGACCGTATGGTGCCGCTGACTACTCGAAGACGTACAGTGCGCCGCAGTCCGGGCAGGAGTTGTCGTCCGACTCCTTATCTATGGAGCGCGACGCACTGTCTTCGCGCATGGCAGAGGCCGCTAGCCGTCCGCGGTCGCTCGCCAGCCCATAGCCGAACCAGTCGCCCCGTCCAGCATTTTCTGCGTTCAGGTACGTATCCAGCGTGAAGCCTTCGCCATGATCGACGTACAGGTATACGCCTCCCACCTCGCCTCCGCTCGCCGGTGCCTCGTCGGCGAAGACCTGCCCGGAGGCCGGTGCATTCGGGGCGCCGACTGCCAGCGTGGCTTCGTTGACGAGTGTCAGCGAAACGCCAAAGCCTGTCGTGCCTGTTGCGCCCGAGCGTAGCGTCGGCCGGGGGGTCCAATCGGATGCGCTTGCACCCCGGTCAAATAGGAAGACGCCGTCTGCCCCTCGGAAGTTGAGCCCGAACGTTTCGCCGGGCGCACCGATCGCGATCAGTCGCTCGCTGTGGACTCCGACGGCGGTCCCGAAGTTTGCGACGTCGCTTCCGCCGGTCGGCGCCAACTCTGCTTGCCGTTGGAAATCTGCCTCCGGATCGGCGCGCGTGTAGACGAATACACGGCCCGACGACTGCGTGGGCGCGCCGACGAGCAGGGTGCTTCCGGATAGCGCGACCGCGGCGCCAAAGCGGCTTTCGGCTTGCCCGACCAGCCGCTGGCTGCGCGCCCAACTGTCATTGGTGCGGCGATAGACTTCGACAGCGCCCGCCTCGCTCGCTCCCACGATCGCGGTGTTGCCGTCTACTGCCAGCGCGACGCCGTACCAGTCGCCCGTCCCCACCACTTCAGACAGGAGTATCTGTTGCTGTGACCAGGTGTCCCCCTGCCGTTCGAAGACGTAGGTGCGCCCAGAGAACTCGCGCCCCGGCAGCGGGATTCCAGAAGCTGTGCTGATGATGCCCGTGGCTGGAGCGCCCACGAGCAGGGTCTCGCCGTCCATGGCTAGCGCGGCGCCGAACTGCAGGTAGGGTTCCGGTTGGCGAGCCCGCAACGTGGTCATGGATAGGTAGTCCCCCTCGGGTGTCCGATGGTAGACCTCCACGGCTCCGCAATCGGGTTGGGCGTCCGTGGGTCCATCATCGTAGAAGGCCCCCGCTGCCAGGTAGTCGCCCGACATCGCGACCGCGCGCCCGAACCAGTCATTGGTCCCGGGCGCGACGCCCTTGAGGTAGGCCTTCGCGTCGCGGGTCCGTTGGATCACTAGCGCATAGCTCCGGCCAACGGGATTGCGTTCGCCTGCATCGGTCGGCGCCAGGGCGATATTGAAACGGGTGTCGCCATACGGGAGAGGGCCGATCTGAAAGGGGACGCCGCCGGTGACCTGGCTCGGGCCCTCTCCTTTGTCCACGGTGATGGTGACGTCCTGGTCCGTGGTGAGTGTGAGTGAGAGTAGCGACACCCCTAGCGGCACTTGGAGCGTGTAGCTCGTCTCGGTGGACGTGAACGCGGGTGTCAAAGCGCCCTCCGAAGGGGTGATGCTGCGCAGCGGGGGGCCGCATCGGTTGTCGTCGGCGAGGGCGCTTTCAGGGCACTCCGCGCATACCGCCTTCATGGCCACGACCCGGCACGCTTGATCCTCCGTGCAGCCGCCGTTGTCCTCCGCACAGGCATCGAGGGGTGGCTCGGTCACGATAGGTATTGCGCCAGCGTCCTGTGACAGGTCCGATTGCGGCGGTCCGCCCTGTAAACTGGTTCCACTGCTGTCGACGGCGGGAAGGCCGGGCTCGCCGCCACCCATCGTCAGAGCCAGGCCGCCGTCGGGCCCTTCTTCTGAGCCGTCCGTTGTCCCGTCCACAACCACGACACATCCGCCTTCCTGGCATGAGCGCTCGGTGGGGCACAGGACCATGTCCTCGACGCAGGCCGTGTCGAACGCGATCGGAATGTCGATGCGCGTGCCTGCACGGTACGTTCCCGCCACGCGGACGACCGTGAGCAAAGTGTCGTCCTCCGCGTACGCTTCTGCTGTCACGAAGAACTCGCGCGACGCTTGACCGTCCTTGGCCAGCAACGAAACCTCCAGGGGCCAGCTCTCCTCCGTCGCCTCGATGCGAGGCGCGTCGATCGGCTCGTACTCCGAGGCCCCGCGATCGCGGGCGGACACACGCACGACGACGAAGGCGATCCGCTGGGCGGCTTCTGGGGTCGCGGACAGGACCAGCATCGCTTGGGTAGGTGTCGGCACCCGCTTCGCGCAGGATGAGGCTGGCAGTCCGTAGACTAGGCTGAGGATCCAGGCGAGGCGGCTGGTCTGGCGCAGCAGGATGCCGGTCACGGCGCCACCTGCAGCGTTCGGATCACCACTCCGGTGTTGGGCACGGCCGCCCGCGGGTCTTCGGGCGGTGGCGTGGTGGCAACGACAGCCAGCGTGACCCCCGCGGCCACGACAATCGCTGCACCAACCCAGAGCCACGGGCTCGACCAAATACTCGATCCACCCTCATCCTGCTCGTCGGTGGGCTCTGGCACACCCGCGACTTGTGCGGCTGTGGGCACAGTGGGGGGAGCAGACGTCGCGAGCGGGGTTAGCGCCAGGCGTAGGCGGGTGTGTTCTCCGCCGCGCACATCGAGCTTGCGCACCAGATCCGCGTACCCGGGTCGCTGCACCAACAGGTTGTGCAGGCCGACGGTCAACTTGAGCTCACCGTCTTGTGGTCGAATCGGACGTCCATCTACGAATAGCTGTGCGTCGGGTGGCTGGACCCGGACGGAAAAACGGCCAATGAGCGTCTGGACCCGGTCGAGCAGCGCGTGCGTGCTCTGTCGCTGCTCTTCGGTTAGCGGGTTGTCCTCGGCCCGCAGCGACGCGAGCAGACGCGCCTCCGCCTCGACGTAGTGGTGCATCTCGTACGCCACCATTCCGAGACCCCGCAGGGTGCGCGCCGTGGGGCGAAGCCGGTGGGCGCGGTCGAAGAACGCTCTCGCCTCGCTCCAGTTCTCGCGCCCGAACTCCTCCACCGCGTACTCGATCAATCGGTCGTACTCGGTCTGCTGCGGGCCCTGTGGGGTCTTCTGGGCGCCCGCGATAGGAACACACAACACCCACGCCGCCAGGAATGCAACGCCGAAACATGGCACCCGTAGGAGCCGTTTGAAACTACCCGCCCGCACGTCCCACGCTTTAGCACGAGGCTCAGACGGGCAAAACCGACCGTTGCATTCGAATGC
>JAPPOR010000014.1 GCA_028817905.1 Myxococcales bacterium | reverse complement strand
ACGGCTGCCAATGCTCTCACATCGTCAATGCAGTCCGTAGCGAGGCGTACAGGAGATCAGGTCTTGCTTGGGGAAGCTGTCGGCGGCGAGGAGCCCCCCGTCCTCTACTACAACCACTCGGACCCATCGGTGCGTCTGCTGGCCGACGACTTCACTGCCTGGCTGGAAGCTCTTCCCGACGCACTACAGGACTGACGCCGCCTTCCCCGGTCGCTCGCCCTACTAGTTCGAAAGTGGTGCGACGGCGCGTTCGCAATCTGCTGACATCGCTGCCGATTTCGAGTGGCACGCCCTGGTTCCAGATTTTCGAACCGCGGTGGTTGGGCTTGCGGCGGCCGCATAGCAGCGGCGGTCCAGAATGGACATGGACACTGCACCTGCGTGCAGGATACGTTTCCTGGGACCGACGATATGACCGATACCGCTTGGCAAATCGTTTCTTGGGATAGGGAGCGCGGGAGTGGCTCCATCCGTTGCGGCGATCAGGTGCTGGAGTTCGACGCCTCGGTCGCCCTAGTCGACGACTTCGACGCCGGGGAAGGCGTGCACGTGCACTTGGCTGGCGAAGGCAAAGGCTTTCGGGTGACCAAGATCTGGCCGGACGATCCCCGGGTACCGGACCCTGGTGTTGACCGGCCCGTGCCCGAGCTGACCCATGCGACACAGGTACGGATCGCCAAAGCGCTGGACGCGATGGCCGTCCACAACGACTACCGCGTCGAACGCCTTTCGGATGGTGATCTAATCGTCCACGGAGACGACATCCTGTTCGAGAACGGACCGTCGACTCTTCTTCGATTCGTCGGGATCGAGTACCTCGACCTTCCGTTCGCCTGGGATGGAAAGAGCTTTCGGCTCGCCAACGCGAAGGAGCGAAGCTACCTGGCTTCTCGATGCGAGGTCCGGGCCGACACGGCGGCCATCAAGGTCGTCGATAGCGAACTGCGTGCGTACTTCGTCGTGTGCGCCGATTTTCAGCTGGAATCCCGCAGGTAGCCTCACCTGTCCGCGGAAGGGTTTGCGTACTTGATGGCGAGCGCGTCCACGGCGCCCACCAGCTCGCCCCGCTGCGATACCTCGTGACGCTCCACGGGGTGCTCCCAACCGGCGGATCGAATGACCTGCACGACGAACCCCTGGCCGTAGTGTCCGACGTCGAGGGTCAGGTCACCCCAGACGTGTGCGAGCTGGAGAATGTCCTCCTCTTCATCGACAAGCTCGCCCCAGTCGTCCGACCGCAAATACCCGTAGGGATCGTGCTCCACATCCCAGTTGTTGATCTCGGATGGCAGGCTCGCGCGGGGCGGGACTTGCCCCAGGTGGCGGTCCAGAAACGCAACCACATCATCCCGGCCCAGGAACTCCACGCACACGATCTCGCCGTCGAGGGTGTCGATGGCTTCCAGCCCTGGAACGTCGGGGAGTAGCTGCTTCAACTGCTGACCGAGCCATTCGCCGCGCGGCTTGGCGTAGAAGGTGCCGCAGTCCGCCTGACCACATTGGCAGCGGCCGGTGACCCGAAGCGCGCCGATGGAGTCAGCCAAAGCGTGTTCGCCCACAGAAACGAGGCCATCGCGCAGGGCGTTCGCGAGCGCCGGGTTCGCCGTCGCAAGCAGGACGCTTACGGTCTGTTCGCTCGTATTCATGCTGGGTGTGCACCCTCCAACAGGCGTTGAAGCTTCTTGACCGCCGCTTCTCGATGCTTTGCCAAGAGGAAGTGTCCGGGGATGTGCATCAGGAACAGCGGGTGCTCGTGCGTATGGCGGTCGCGTGCAGCGGAGGCGATGAACTCACGGAGGTCCGCGGCGTGGCGAGCGATCCCAAGCCCAAAGCGTCTTTCCGCGAACCTCGCACCGGAACCACGCGTCGTCTGGCCAGTTCAGCTCGTGCCGGGCTCGTTTTCCGCAAGCCCCGCACAATCTCGTCCCGCGACCGCTGGCCGTCCGCGGCAAACGTCCTGCAAGCTCCCGCATTGCGTTGCCCGCGTCGAGCTGTGTGTAGTAGGTGACGACCGTCTGCCGGTTGTTGCCCCATCCGACACTGGCGTCCACATCGCATGCCTGGCTTTCCGCTGCGCGCCTTCGAAGCTCCTTGTCTTCGACGATGCCGGACCGAGCTGCGAACCATGCCGCCATGCCCGTGCAGTCTGGGCACCGGACGGCGATCGATTCGGGCGCCGTCGCCAGCTCGAACGGGTGAGTCATGGCGCGACCATAGCAGCCGCCGGTGAGGCGCAGCGCCGGGCAGCACAGCACCTTCGTCCATCCGCGACGCCATGGCCCTGGCGGCTAAGCGATCCGAATTACGGCGGAATTGCTTCCGCCGTTCCCCAAACTTGCGCTCGATGCAATGTGAAAGTACTTGTGATCCCAAGCATTTTTTCTTGTAGCTGTGCGTATGTACAGTATGGTGGGTGGGATGAGCGACGGCAGCGCCATCGAGTGGACGGACGCGACCTGGAACCCCGTGCGGGGTTGCCGGAAGATCAGCCCCGGGTGCAAGCACTGCTACGCGGAGACGTTCGCGGAGCGCTGGCGCGGGATACCGAACCATCCGTACGGGCAAGGCTTCGACCTACGGCTGGTGCCCGAGAAGATTGCGGAGCCGCTGCGGTGGAGCCGACCGCGCCGGATCTTCGTCAACTCGATGAGCGATCTGTTCCAGGAAGGCGTCCCGGAAGACTTCGTGCGCTCGACGTTCGAGACGATGTTGCTCGCCGACTGGCACACGTACCAAGTGCTGACCAAGCGGGCCGCGCGCATGCGTGACATCGTGGGACGGCTCGACATGGGACTGGAGGCGCATCCGCACGTTTGGCTGGGCGTCAGCGTCGAGGACCGAAAGTACGGGCTGCCGCGAATCCAGGAACTCCGCGACACACCTGCCGCGGTCCGATTTCTTTCGATCGAACCCCTGTTGGAAGACCTGGGCGAGCTAGACCTCGACGGCATCCACTGGGTCATCGTGGGCGGGGAGAGCGGCCGGGGTGCACGTCCGATGAAGAAGGAGTGGGTTCTTTCCCTGCGCAACCAGTGCAGGCGCGCGCGTGTTCCGTTCTTCTTCAAGCAGTGGGGTGGAGTTCGCAAGAAAGAGAACGGTCGAAGCTTGCAAGGGAGGACGTACGACGCCTTTCCAAGCGCAGGTGCGAACGCGCCACCAAGTGCGGTCGAGCGCAGACGAAGGCTTGCGGTCGTCGCGTAGCAAGGGAGGAACGGGGGGATGTCCGACCACTACCGCGATCGCGAGCAGGCGATCGTCAAGCACTTCGTGCTGCGGCAGTACCTGGAGGCGCTGGCGTTCAAGCTTGGCTGGCAGGGCAGCACGATCAACTACGTCGA
>JAPPOR010000165.1 GCA_028817905.1 Myxococcales bacterium | reverse complement strand
CAGCGCGACCTAGCGACCTTGTCCAAACGCTTCCAATCAAGGTAACGCGATCAAACTTGACGCAAACGCCCACGAACCGCTGACTCAAGGTCGCTAGCGGCAACCCACGAAACGAACGCTGGCCCTGTTGGTCTCGATCACCGCCGTAAAGGCTTCAAGCGCATAGTCGAGGTCTTCGCGAGTGGTATCAAACCCGAGGGACAGACGTATGCAGCAATGGGCGTCCTCATCGCTGAGACCAATCGCGCGAAGCACATGGGAGGGATCCGGATTGCCGGACTTGCAGGCGGACCCGGACGAGAACAATACGCCCCGTCGGTCCAGCGCCAGCACCAACGATTCGCCCCGCATCCCGGGCAAGACAAGATTGGTGGTGTTTGGGGTACGAGGCGCACCGGCCCCGTTCACCCGAGCACCGGCGATTCGACGGCAAAGACCTCGTTCGAGTTCGTCGCGCAAGGCGGCGACCTCGCTGACCGCCCCCGCGTTCAGACGCCGGTTCGCCAGCTCGGCCGCCTTGCCGAAGCCCACGATACCGGGAACGTTCTCGGTGCCGGGGCGCTGGCCGCTCTCCTGCCCACCACCGTGGATGAGGGGCGCAAGGGCGACACCCTTGCGGAGATACAGTGCACCGACCCCCTTGGGTCCCCCAAGCTTGTGCGCCGAGATGGTCAACAGGTCCACGCCGAGCGCCTCGACGTCTATTGGTACCTTGCCGGCCGCTTGCACTGCGTCGGTATGTACCCACACACCGCGCGCTCGACACGCCTCCGCAATCGCCGGAACCGGCTGGAGCGTTCCCAACTCATTGTTGGCCAGCATGATGCTCACCAAAACGGTGTCCGGCCTCAAGGTCGCGATAAGCTGTTCGGCGTTGACTCGGCCCTGGGCGTCCACGGGAAGCACGGTCACCTCAAAGCCCTCGCGCGACAGGGAGTCACACGCCCCCAGAACCGCCGGGTGCTCGACCGCACAGGTGATCACGTGCCGTCCCCGTTCGGCGGCCGCCCGGGCACTTCCGATGATCGCCAGGTTGTCGGCCTCACTGCCACCACCCGTGAATACGATTCGGCGCGCCGTGCAGTTGAGCAATGAAGCGATCCGCCGCCTTGCCCCCTCCACCGCCTCCCGGCTCTCTACCCCGAGACCGTGAATGCTCGACGGGTTGCCCCCCTGCTCGCGCAAGTATGGCAGCATGGCCTCGAGCACCAAAGGGTCCACCATCGTCGTGGCGTTGTTGTCGAGGTAGACCCGCCGCCGAGGAGCATCGCTCGCAGCAGCCACATCGGTCCCAGCCGCGGGGACTACGGAATCCGCTTCTGGCTGCGAACGTCCTGAGCGGGGCCGGTTCCTGGATTTCGAGTCATTGCCGTCCCGCACCACTTCGCACAGCAGCGCCTTATAGACGGGAAAGCCGCTAATCGGATCGTAGCGCGTCAAGTCCGTCAGCGCATTGACGTTGGCATCGCGCCAGGCCTTGGATCCCAGCGGGCCGCCACCACCCATGTTCGCGTCGATGGCCCCTTGAACGATGTCATCGGTGACGCGCGCCCGAAAGCGCACGGAACCTCGCGGCGTCTCGACCTTGACCCAGTCCCCATGCGCGATTCCTCGAGCTGAAGCGTCCTGAGTATTCAGGGTGACACAGGGCTCCGGGGCACGATCTCGCAGGTTTCGCACACCGTGATGCTGTGAGCGAAAATCCGCGAAGATGCGCGAGCCGGAGTTGAACACCAAAGGGTAGCGCTCCGCCAAGTCTGGACGCGCCTGGGGCCCCTCACCTGGCTCGGTGTACACGGGCAGAGCGTCGTAGCCGTGCTCCGTCAGAATCGAGGACGCGATCTCAAACTTGCCGCTGGGCGTGTCAAAACCGGGCGTCCCATCCGGACGCAGCAAGCCTTTCTCCCACTTCTTGTACTCCATCATGGCCGGCTCCACCCGCACCGCACCACCGGCAGCTTGGACGTCCTCGAACGAAAAACCGGAGCCCTCGAGCGCATGGCGAATGCGCGCCTCATCGGTCTGTGGATAGCGATCCCCATAGCCCAGGCGACGGGCAAGCTCGGCCAGGATGTGATAGTCGTCGCGGGCCTCACCGATCGGGTCGATCAGACGCTTGCGAAGCTGGAACAATGGTCCGTAGACCATGTACGAGTCGATCTCGTACATGGTCGTCGCGGGCAACACCAGATCAGCGAAAGCAGCATCCGCGGTGAGATAGCGGTCGACACACACAAGAAAATCGAGGGCGCCGAGGGTCTTCTTCCACACCGCAGGGTCCGGCCATGCCGTGATGATCGAACCTCCAAGGATCATCAAACCCCGGATGCGATAGGGATTGCCTTCCAGCACTGACTCGGGCAACGCGATCGCATGCGACTCGCCGCGGTAATGGCTGTAGATGGGGAAGCGGTCGCGTCCCAGTGCCTTCTTGACATCAGGGTTCTCGACCAGCCCCGACCGGTTGATCGGAAACTGGTTCTGCCGCATGCGAATACAGAGCCCACCTGGCACGTCCAGTTGGCCAGCAAGTGCCCACAGGGTAAACACGGCCCGAATCGCCTGCACGCCGCTGTCGGAGTACTCGAGCCCAGTATACATGACGGGCACCGCACCCCGCGAAGCGGCGAGCCGCCGAGCCATACGCTCGATCGTTTCGGCTGGCACACCGGTGATACCAGCCGCAACCTCTGGGCGAAAATGCTGAACGTACTGAACCAGTTCTGAGAAGCCGACGGTCCATTCGGACACAAACTTCTCGTCGTACAACTCCTCTTCGATGAGCACGTGGATCATCGACAGAGCAAGCGCGCCGTCGGTCCCAGGTCGCGGAGCGATCCACTCCGCGTCTGACACTCTGGCCGTCTCGGTTCGACGCGGATCGATACACACCACTTCGGCACCGCGCTTCCGCGCGGCCAGGATCCGATGGTGAAGGGAGGGGGGGGAATCGGTGGCGGGGTTGGCGCCCCAAAGGACGATCAGATCAGCCTGATCGACATCCATGTCCAACGTGCTGTAGTACTCGCCGAACGTCACGTGCGGCGCAATCATCGCGAACGACACGTAGCAAAGCGCGCCCACGCCCAGAGTGTTCGGAGAGCCGAACGGGAACAGCACGCTCGAGGCCGAGGAGATCTGGACCCCGGCAGGCTGAAAGATGTCGCAGAGCGACAGCTCGAAGCTGCCACGCCCCGTGTAGATCGCGGTGGCCTCGGGCCCGGACTCAGCCTTGATCTCGTTGAAGCGGTCCGTGATGCTCTCGAACGCCTCGTCCCAGCTGATGCGCTCGAACTCGTGCCCGCCCGTCGGCCCCACCCGCGTCCTCGGATATGGCAGGCGGTTGT
>JAPPOR010000716.1 GCA_028817905.1 Myxococcales bacterium | reverse complement strand
TAGCTAGGCGCTGACCTGGGTTTCGAAGTCGCTCGCGTTGGCCATAAAGCGGCTGATGTGCTCGGCGAACTGCGCGGTTTCGAAGGGAAGCGACTCGCTGTCCGATTTGACCACGGCCACGCCCGAGATCACGAACCCCGACGGGTCGCTGTGGCCGAGTAGAAGTGGCAGATAGAAGGCACCCTCGTCGTCGACCCATGCGCCACCCTGCGTGCCCTCGTCGCTCGCAGCGGTATCCATGTTGTCCTCGAGCTCTGCTCTAAGGAACGTGCGGACTGCCCGAAGAATCGGTTCAGGTAACGCACCTGGAGCGGACTGGCTGTGCAGCCGTGGTTCCCCGTCCATGAGTGCGAAGAGATACGTCACCTGGGCTCCAGCGCTTTCCGCGATCAGCTCCAAACACGCTTCGAGACAGTTGCCAGGCTCAGCGCAGGTCTGTAGCAGCGAGCGGAGTTGGGAGAGCTGTTCGCTCGCCTGCGGGTCGGTTGGTCGCGGGAGCGCGACTTCGCCGTCACCGAGCTCATGGCGCTTCGCCGCCCGCACCAGGCGCTCGTAGCGCGAGGCCAGGGTTCGGTTGTCATGTGCCAGCAGCAGCTCGCGGCAGCGGGGCGCATAGCGCGCGAAGGCAGCGGTGTCCTCCAGGTATACCGCCACGCTGGCCGCCACTTCATAGGCGAGACCGAGGGACAGGCCACCGATGCCATATGCGTGCAAAACCTGAAGCGCCGCCCCCGCGTGCGACCAGGCCGCCTCTGGGTCGCCCTGGCGTGCTGCGGCGATCGCCAAGGGAAGGTGTATCGCGGCCGCCATGTGGTCCAGTTCGTGTGCCTGCGCCTGTGCCAGCTGTTGTGCCCCCTCCTTTCGTGCCTCGGCTTCGCGCCGCAAGCTGCACAGCACTAGCAAGCGCGAGCCGGCGGCGTAGGCCCAGAGGTGATGGCGCCCCGGGGCGAGGGTCGTCAGGGCCTCATCGAGATGGCCGAGGGCCGCCGCGTGGTCTCCCCGGATGCGTTCGTACTCGCCCTGCGCCCAGTTGTAGATGGGCTCCCAGCTGGGCAACTTGCGGCGGGTTCGCTCGATCTCGTTCAGTCCCCGACGCGCCCGTGTCAAGTCGTGGCTGGCCACGTGCGCGTGAAAGCGCCACAGCAGCGCAAGCTGCTCATAGGAACGGGGCCTGCGGAGCTCGAGCCGTCGCAGTTCGCGCTCCCTGTCGAGCGCGTCCGCCACCTGGACGTCGCCTTGCCAGTTCGCCGCGAGCCCTTCGATCAGCAACGCGTTGTTGCGGTGGATCGGGCTGTCCGAAATGGCCTCGACGCGCGCTCGCCACGTTGGCAGACCCAGGACCGCTTCCAGGATTCCGAGCCCCGCGGTGACGCCTGCCCGCATCCCCTCCAAGTACGCGCCCTCCAGGCCGACGTCCTCGGGCGATGCGAGTCGCTCGAGGATGTCTTTATAGACGTCCAGGGCGCGCATATGCCGGCCACGCAGGCGCGCGTCGAACCCACGCTCCAGGGCAAACACAATGGACATGGTCGGGGACACGGGCTCGAGGGGTGCAAGGGAGGGCATCTGTTCCCACTCGTCGACGTCCAGGGTGTTGGACATCGGACCGATTGCCGAGATGGTGGTCCGAGCAAGGTGTCGGATCGCGGAGCTGGGTGCCATGAGCTTGTCGTGTTCGGCCCGTGCCTCATGTCGGGCGGCCGCTCGATGGAGAGCCTGCTTGAGGCGTTGTTTGGGGTCTTCCACATGCTCGAGTCGCGCGTACAGATCGAGTCCGGCCTCGTCGGCGAGGGTACGGGCCACCGGCAGGGTGTAAGCCCCTGAGGGCAGGACGTACTGACTGACGATACCGAGCAGTCGACTGCGGAGAACGTACACGGTCTTTCTAGGAGCATCCTGCCGCTCGGCGCAGGACAGCACCGCGTCATATATTGCACGCCAGTCCGGGGGCAGGCCGTCCAGAAAGTCCGTGAAGGCGTCGGCGTCATCCCCCGTCATCGCCGAGGACTCGATGGCGTGCTTGGAAAGGGCCTCCACCGCCTCGGTCTCTTGTCCGCACCGCACCATGTGCCGCACGGCGCGCACGACATCGGTCCGGTCAACAAACACCTGCGCCAACCGCTCGTGGAGGATGGCCTCCGTCGGGGCTGGCAGCGTATCGAGCAGGGGTGCCGTCCACTCCCTGCCTGCCAACCGATATCTGTCTCCAACGGGTGTGACCACTGAGGCTCCGACGAGCTCAGCGAGATTCCCGTAGAGGACTGCGTCCTGGGCCGGACTCGGCTCAGAGGTCGCCGATGGACCCCGGGAAGGTTGCGGCGGCGTCAGTTGGCCGCGGCACAGGTGCAAGCATTCTTCAAAGTCGTAGTGTTCCTCGCCCGTCAGGGCCATGGCCTGGGCAAGTCGCCGCGACTCCGGCTTAAGCCTGCCCACGATAGCTTGGAGCGCTTCGGCCATGTTGGCGGGCAAGCTGAGCTCGTCGACGTCGGCGGGCAACACCCAGGCTCCCCCCGTACGTCGCACGATGCCCTGGTCGAGCAGGTGTTGCGACAGCTGCATCAGGCTGCGCGGGTTGCCCGAGGCGAGTCCGTGGAGCCGCCGGGCCAGGGCGCGCAGGTTGGGCACGTCGCCGAAGATCGAGGCCAGCAGTGTCTGCGATTCGGCAAGCGCCAGGGGCCCAAGGTGAAGCTCGCGGCTCGAGGCCTCCAGCATGCGCAGGGCATCGCAGTCAAGCTGAGTGTGCTGTTGACGTGATGCCAGGAGCAAGAGCGGGTGGCTGCGCGACCGCTCGGACAACAATGCGACCAGGTTGCGGCTTTCGGCATCGAGGCGCTCGACCTCATCCACCGCGACCAGCAGCGGTTGCTCCTTTGCGATGGCCAACAGCCAGTCCCGCAGCGCGGGCAGTGCTCGCTCGTGCACCACGTCGGGATCGAGTTCTTCGACGGCGCGCGCCGGCGCGCGCTCCCTCAGCTCTGGCAGCAACCGACACAGCACATCCCAGTCGGGGTCTGCCGCCGCAAGGGTCTGCTCGGGGCATGCCTCCAGCAGTTGCGACGCGAGCGCCGTCGCGGCCTCGAGCCGTTGTCCGGTCGCTTCCTCGCCGTCGACGCGTACGGGCGCGATGCCATGGAGCTTGGCCTGCAGGACGCACGCGTCCATCAGGCGAGTACGCCCGACGCCCGCTTCGCCTAACACGAGCAGGGATCCTCCCGACCGTTCAGCGCTCAGCCGTTGTAGACGGCGACGGACTCGTTCGATCTTCTGGTCGCGGCCTACCAGGCTGGGCGTGGTCAGATAGGCCTGGGAGACCACCAACTGCTCGTTGCTTGACAGTCCCGCCATGGCGCTCAGGCGCTCGCTGACCTCGGCGGCGCTTGCCGGTCGCCGGGCGGCGTCGAGTTGCAGCAGTTCCAAGATCAGTCCATCGAGCACCTCGGGGATTTCCGAGGCATAGGCGGAGGGGGGCCTGAGCGGGTCTTTCCACAGCTGAGGCAATTGCTTAAAGGTGCGGGCGGGGTAGGGGGCCCGTCCAGTCAGGGTCTGGTACAGGGTAGCCCCCAGGGCATACAGATCCGCGCGCCCGTCGAGCGGCTGGAGGTCGATCACCTCGGGCGCCGCGACGGCGGGCGTGCACACCGCGAGCTTGCTGCTGCCCATCGGCACCATCGCGCCAAAATCGATCAGCTTGGCGGCTCCTTGACCTGTCCGGCGGACATTGCGAGGGCTGAGATCGCGGTGGACCATGCGTCGGGCGTGGACCAGGGATAGCGCCGAGCACACGTCGCGGCCGATCGCGCAGGCCTGCTTCCACGGCAGCGGCGCGCACTCGAAGAGGTCGCCGCCGTCGAGCAGCTCCATGGTGTAGTAGGGTATCTCGCCGTCCATGCCGTAGTCGTAGACCGTGACGATGCGGGGGTGCCGGAGCTCGGCAAGCACGCGGTACTCGCGTTGGAACAGGGCCTCGGTGCGCTCGGCCAGCTTGGCTGCAAAGGTGGTGCGCATGCGTTTGAGCGCTAGCACCTCGCCCGTGCTCTTGTCCGTGACGCGAGCGACCAGGGCCATGCCCCCCTGGCCGACCCATTCATCGATGATGTAGCGCCCCCCTAGGAGCTCGGGCAACGTTTCCTCGATGGGTCGGGCGGACTCTGGCATCTCGACCTCCGATCGTAGAACGATGCTGGACCCGTATCCATGTGTCCGGTGACCCGCACAGGTGGTCACATGGTGGTGCTAGGGCGGCGCATGCGGTGGTGTGATATCGCACCTCGTCGCAGCTCGCCTCCCGACACCATCACGTGTAGGCTCGTTCGGTGGCCGTGGACGTGACGACCAGCACGGTGATCAGGGCGCCGCGAGAGGCTGTGGCCGCCTATGCGTGTGACCCCGACAGGGCACCCGACTGGTATCAGAACATCAGCTCGGTCGAATGGCAGACCGGGCGGCCACTACGACAGGGAACTCGCATCGCGTTTGTGGCCCAGTTCTTGGGCCGTCGCCTGGCATATACCTACGAGGTGGTGGAGCTGGTGGAGGGGGCACGGCTGGTGATGCGGACCGCGGAGGGCCCGTTCCCGATGGAGACCTCATACACCTTCGCGGACGCCGAGGACGGCAGGACCCTCATGGAGCTGCGCAACCGCGGTGAGCCTAGGGGATTTTCGCGCGCCCTCGCTCCCGTGATGAAATCCGCCATGCGGCGCGCCAATGAAAAGGACCTGGCGCAGCTGCGCGGCCTGCTCGAGCGCCGGTAGCGCGTCTTAAGGGCTCCTCGGCTTGCGGTGCTGGCCGGCTCGCGCCCCATGGCAATGGGGGACTACCTACGAAGCTCGGGTTCTACTGTGCAGGTGTTCGGGCAGCTGGTCTGCGGGCACTTCGCGAACCCAGATCGAGGTCAGGTACGCCGCAGCAGCGCGGTACAGTGGGGCATCGCGCCGGTTCATCGCTGCGCCGTCGAGACAGGCCAGCACAAATTTTACCAGGTGGGCATCGTTGCGGGCGGACGCCTCGAACGCGAGTTGCTCATGCACTTGTCCGACTGCCTCGGGGGGCGTCTGCCAGGCCGCCGCTGCGGCGAGCGTGGGATCCTCGGTCAGGGCTTCGGCCAGCGGACAACCCCCATCCGGAAGGTCGAGCGGCCCTCGGATCTCGCTTTTGCCCTTCGTCGCGACAAACGCGACCGCCAGCGTGGTGGCCACGCGCAGCGCCATCGTTCGATCCTCGAGCACCGGCGAGAGAGCCCACACACCCTGGGGGATCGTCAGGCAGTGCGTCCAGTGATACTTCGCGTCGCGCCGTGGCTCCTCCAACATGAGGCGGGCTGCACCCGCAACCACTCCTGCCAGAGCCGCGTGCGCGGCAGCGCGCGTGGGCGCCCGATCCCGGGTCCAGCGGCGCAAGGGTTGCTCGATGGCCAGTGCTGGGCCGGTGTGGCGCATGGCGTGTTCGACGGTGGCGCGAATCCCTCCCGCGGCCGCCGGGCCTACGTGTGGTGCGCGAAGCAGCGCCCCGTTGAAGGCGTCATAGATGCTCTCTCCCTGCTCGGGGCGATCGACCCCGGGTAGCTGTTGATCATCCTCGACAGAAGCCGGACCAAGGCGGTGTTGGGTGCCCTCGGCCAGGCCGCGCGCGATGGTTGGAAGCATCGTCATCGTGGGTAGGGCGGTGCCGACGCGATGGGCCAGAGACAAGAAGATGGGTGCGTGCCCAGCAGCGCCTAGATGCGCGAGCGTGGCATTGGCGAGGGGACCGATGAGTAGGTCGCTTGTCATCTGCGAGGCTACCAAGCCAGCGTACCGATCGGCATCGTCGACCTCGCCAACGTCCACTGCGGCGAGCAACCGCTCCAGCGGGTTCTTGCTTCCACCGCCCACAGCCGGTGATGGTGCCGGAAGGTCTTCATCCAGGTGTTGGTAGGCGGATGCCATCGCAACGGCCTGCTTGCGCGCCCACTCGCGCCGGGTCTGACCAGAGAGCCGGCAAAGCAGGCGAAAGCGCGCCATGGTTTCCATCCCGATGTGTAACGCGTAGCTGTTTGTGCGACGCTTGGGCCGTGCGACCAGCTCGATCACGCGTTCAAAAAGCGCTACGTCGGACACGCGCGCAAGGGCACGGTCTTCATAACGGCGCGCCACTTCGTCGGGCGGAATGCCCGCAATCGGGTTGGGCTTGCTATTGCTGCGCATGCTGCGACGCTAGCGCCGCGCTCCAGGCGCTTCAAGCATGGCGTGAGAAACCTCTCCCGCTAGTAGGTAGGCTCACGCGGCGGACGGCGCTAGCGACTGTCGCGTGGCCCCGGTCACGTCGTCTGGCGGAAGGTCGAAGTCGCAGCGAAGCCGATCAGTTGTGCGAGGGCGCGTGCTTTGCTGATAGAGTCGTACTAGAGTGCGCTCATCGTTGTCGAAGAGGAACCGGGAAATGGCGCAGTTCGAGGTAGTCTCTGTCAATACAAACGAAGGGGGCGTCCGCAAGCTTCCGCGATCGGGTCCGGTTGTGCTCGACGCGTTCGGCTTGCAGGGCGACAAGCAGGCCAATAGGCGTGATCACGGTGGGCCAGACCAGGCTGTCTGCTTGTACGCGCTCGAGGACTACCAAGCACTGCAGACCAAGGGCGTTACCGACGGTGTGCTGGAACCCGGCTCGGTGGGGGAAACGCTGACCACGCGAGGCATCGACTGGCGCGAGGTCCATGTAGGTCAGCGGTTTGAAGGTGCTGGCGTCATCCTGGAGATCAGCACGTTCCGCTATCCCTGCCAGAAGCTAAAGCCGCTGGGTGATCAGCTTCCCGAGGCCCTGTTTCCAGAGCGGCGCTTCGGTGCCTACGGGCGTGTACTCAAACGGGGCACCGTTCAAGCGGGCCAAGCCTTCGCTGCGATTTCAGAGCCCGCCGGGGGGTCGATGAGCTTGCGACGGGTGTCGGAGTTGCTGCTAGACGAGACACTCAGTGAGTCTGTCGCCGCTCGACAGGCCGCGATCGATCAGCTGCTCCTGCAGCGTGGACTGGCCTACCGCACGCGCGAGCTGGCGGCCAAGATCCAGCGCAAGATGCACCGGTAGCGAGCGAGGCGAGCGAGTCGGCCCTGCGCAGGGCAGTGGGGCGTACCCGCTAAGCGGCGGGCCTCCAGCTTCGCTCCCCATACCCGATGCCCAGGTTGTTGTTGCTGTGTGGTCTTAGTGCGGACCATCGCATGGATGGCGCGTTCCTATCAGAACGCCTTCGCGTTCCGCTCATGGCCCCGGACGTAGCACTTGAGTGGGGATGGCTGGATGTGTCCGCTTGCCCGACAGGTAGTGAAGCCAGGGGCGCACTCAAACGCTACCAGCGGCCGGTGGGCACGAATGCGACCACCCGATCGACTTTGCGGGGGTTGTTCTGCCTCCTCAACGACGTCATGGTGATCCACTGGCGAGGAGGTGTGGGATGCAGACGCTGGGCGTCATCGGAGCCGGTCAGATGGGGTCGGGCATCGCGCGGGTAGCGGCCCAGGCCGGCTTGGCGGTCGTGCTGGTCGACAGGGACGGTGGCTGCGCGGAGCAGGGCCGGGACAAGATCGACAAGCAGCTGCGGCGGCAGGTTGCCAAGGGCAAGCTCGATGGGTCTGAAGCGCAGGCCACCGTTGCCCGCATCACGCCGGGAGGCAAGCTGTCCCTGCTTTCGCAGGCTGACTTCGTCGTGGAGGCGGCGCCGGAGGCGCACGACCTCAAGGCCGCGGTCTTTGCCGAGCTTGATGCGATTGTGCCGCCGCACGCGGTGCTGGCCTCCAATACGTCATCCATCTCGATCACCGCCCTGGCTGCCGTGACCAGACGTCCGGCGCAGGTCATCGGCATGCACTTCATGAACCCGGTGCCGGCCATGAAGCTCGTGGAGATCATCCGCGGTCTTCAAACGAGCGACGAGAGCTACCAAACGACGCGCGCGCTGGCCGAGCGGCTCGGCAAGGACACGGTCTTGGCCAAGGAGGCGCCTGGGTTCATCGTCAATCGTATTCTCATTCCGATGCTCAACGAGGCGATCTTCGTACTGGAGAACGGGCTGGCTTCCGAAGAGGACATCGATTCGGCCATGAAGCTCGGCACCAACCAGCCCATGGGGCCCCTCGCACTCTCCGACCTCATCGGCCTGGACACCGTGTTGGCGATCTGCGAGTGCCTGCACAAGGAGTTGGGGGACGACAAGTATCGTCCGGCTCCGCTGCTGCGACGTTACGTCGCCGCCGGCTGGCTGGGGCGGAAGGCCGGCCGCGGCTTCTACAGCTACGGCTAGCTAGTCCGTACCTCCACTCAGCCCAAGGTTTCGGAGCCGGGGGGGGCACGGACATGGCTGTCGGAGTAAGAAATTCCGTAAACGCGAAGTTTTGCATGCACGTAGTGGTTCGCGAAGGCACGTTGAGCGCACCACGTGGCCCCCGTTGAATGAAAAGTGACCCCCTTCGGCCGCCACCGCTGGCCGCGACGGGTCTCCGGGTGGGCTCGTCAGCATATTGTGTGTGCGAAGTGAGCAGGTTTGGTGCCTGCTGGCACACCCCTGGGGCGTTACTAGGGCATGCGGTTTCTGGGCCCCGTGGGGAGCTAATGGCAGCCACAACGAGCACAATGCACGCGCAGGGTTTGTCCCGGACGACTCACTACCGGCTGTTTCGGGCGAGACGCGGTTTCCCGACAGCCCTCCTCTTATTAACACCCGCCAGGACGGCGAAGCGCCAGCCCATGCGGCCCCCGCGAGCGATTGCGCGCGGGGCAGGCCTGGCGGTCGCGCTAGCCTGGGCCGCCGGTTGCGGCGGTGGCAGCCTGGGCGGGGACGATGGCTCCCCGACGACCATGGACGGTCCACCCGGGGTCATGGTTCCGGGGGTGTCCGGTCCCGGCGCCCCAACGGGCGGGCAGCCCCCGGTGGCGGGCGATGGGGAGCAGCCCGGGGGGCTGCCGAGCTCCGGTGCTGATGATCCCATGGCGGGCGGCGCAAGCGGCCCGTCCCGGTCTTGCGCGCGATCCTTGCCCGCTGCCCGCGCCGTCCCCTTCAACCCTAGGCAGTACCGCCAGGTGTTGGCCGATCTGGTCGGCTATGAAGGGGCCGACCAGGGGGACCTGCCGCCTGGGCTGGAGAGCGATCTGGACGTGCTCGATCGTGCGTGGGTGACCGCATCGGTGTTGGATCGGGTCATGCGCGAGGCCGAAGCGGCCGCCGAGAGCTTGCGGGGGCGGACGGCTGACGTGCTCGGCTGCGCCAATCTGGCCGATACGGCCTGTTTGCGCACCGGGCTGTCAGGCCTGATGCAGCGCGCCTACGTGCGTGCACCGGAGCCCGCCGAGCTGGACGCGCTGATGGAGTTGCATGCTCAGGCGCTTGGGGTGTTGCCGGCCGATGGAGGCGAATCGGCGGCCCTGGTGGCCGTCCAGGCCATTCTGGCCGCACCGTCCACACTCTATCGGCCGGAGTTTCTCACCCCTGCGCAGGGCGACGACATGCGCGTGTTGTCGGCCCATGAACGGGCGGCTGGGATCGCGGCGTTCCTGCTCGACTCGGTGCCTGACGACGAGTTGCTGGCGGCTGCCCAGGACGGATCCCTGATGACCGATGCGGGTCTGTCGGCCCAGGTCGACCGCTTACTGGCCTTGCCACGCGTTCGCCGTCACTTGACCGGGCTTGTGCTCAATGGCTATCGGGCGACACGCGTCTTTGAATCGCCCAAGGATGAGGCCCTGTTTCCGGAGTTTACCGCGTCCATGCAGGCCAGCATGTTCGCCGAGTCGCAGCGCTTCGTGGAGGACGTTTTGTGGACCCGCGGGGCGCCGGTCTCCGAGCTGCTCGTCGGTGGCCAGACGTTCGTCGACGAGGCGCTCGCCGACCTGTACGGGATCACCTTGCCGCCTGGGATGGCGGATGCCGAGGGTTTTTTGGCAAGCGACCTGCCTGACGGCCGGGCCGGGTTGTTGACCCAGGCGAGCGTGCTTTCCGGCCTTTCGCGGACGGACAAGACATCGGTCGTGGCGCGCGGGCTGTTCGTGCGTCGAGACCTGCTGTGCCTTCCCAAGGTGCCGGCTCCCCCCGAGGACATTCAGGCGCAGGTCGCCGAACAGCTGACCGCAGAGGCTACCGAGACGGAGCTGGCGATGTACCGTGCCCAAACCCAGCCTTGCTCTGGCTGTCACTCCCAGTTCGATCGCTTCGGACTGGCGTTGGAGGGCTTTGATCCCATCGGCCGGACGCGCTTGCCGGCGCCGGAGCCGATCGATTTGGAGGGCCTGCGGCCCCTGATGGGTATCGTCGAACGTCCTGAAGATCTGGTTGAGGTGTTGGTGGAAGATGACCGGTTTACCCACTGCATGGCGGAGCGCTTGATGGACTACGCGCTCAGCACGGCCGCCGCGGGCAACGCGTTCTGCGATACGGACGCGCTCCATGCGGCGGTCGCCGCGGGCGACGGCACACTGGGCGCGGTGATTCATGCCATCGTCTCCCATCCTGCGTTTGCTGCTCGCAAGGAGGAACAGCCGTGAGGCACACCTATCGCATCCGGCGTCGCAACTTTCTGACGGGCGCGGCCGCGACCGGCTTCGCCTACTGGCTGCAACGGTTCGAGGCCCTGGCCCAGGGCGCGGAGCCGGCCAAGCGTCTGCTCATCATGCATCACCCGGTGGGTACCGTGAAACGCAACTGGGCCTGCACGGGCACCGAGACCGAATGGCAGTTGTCGCGCATTCTCGCCCCCTTTGAGCCCGTCAAATCCCACATGGTGGTGCTCGATGGCATGGACATCGTGGCGCCGGGTCCCGGGGGCGGCCATGAGAAGGGAACCGTGGTCGTGATGACCGGCGTGCCCACCCGCGAGCTGTACCCCGGCAACGGCGGCGACGACCCCAAGGCGGCGGGGCCGTCGATCGACCAGCGCCTCTTGGGGATCACACCTGCGCTTCAGGGCACGCCGATCGCGTCCCTTCAGGTCTCCTGCGACGATCGCGTCGACGTGCGGGAGATCTCTACCCGCAGGCTTTCCTACACGGGCCCTGCCGCTCCCATGGAGCCCTATCTGACGCCGAAGGAGACGTATGAGCGCGTCTTCGGTTCCCTGATGATGGGTGGCAGCCAGAATGCGGCTGCCCTGGCCAACGCGCGCATGCTTCGCAAGAGCGTGCTCGACTTCGGCTTGAGTGATCTGCGCAAGCTACGAACCCTGGCGCCCAGCAGCGAGCATGAACGCCTGGACGCGCACGAGGAAGCGGTGCGCGCGCTGGAGACGGAGCTTGATCAGTCGGCGCAGGGCTCGGGCTCCTGCGGCCTGTCGGAAACACCGCAGGAACTCGACCCGTTCTTGGACACGCGGGCCAACCGTATCGGCAACGGCGTGTATTCCACCGTAGACGCGGACAAGCGCGACGACGAGATCCACGCGACCATAGGGCGTCTACACTTCTCCGTGATCAAGGCTGCGTTCGTCTGTGACCTGACCCGGGTCGCGACGTTCCAGTGGTCGCCAGGCACCAATCACGTGTCGTTTATGGGGATGTATCCAGGCGAGCCCACCAGCATCAAAATGCACCACCCCCTCAGCCACGAGTTCAACAACCGCCAGGTCCCCGAGTTCCTGACCAATGTGGACACCTGGTACTCCGAGAGGACTTCGGAGATGTTGCAGTCGTTGCTCGATACCGAGGACGCCGGTGGGGGCAATCTGCTGGACAATACGGTCGTCCCATACGTGACCGAGGTGGCACGCGCCGACCACACGTTCTACGATGCGCCCTTCGTCGTTTTCGGCGGGGCTGGCGTCGGGATCCAGGGCAATCGGCTCAAACAATATCGCTCGCGTCGACCCGTCAACGACATGTGGTTGGCCGTTGGACAGGGCCTCGGGGCCCAGGGCTTCACGTCCCTTGGCACCCGCAGTATGGAAACCGGGCCTCTGGATATCTTGATCTAGCGCTAGCGCGTCATGGATCGCGGGCGCCCTAAGCACATTCCGCGAAACGGGGGCTACGCGGGCACCCCGTCTACTCCAGGTCGCGCTGCATGCCGGTCCAGGGTCGTTGACACAACACGCAGTCGTCGCCGAGGAACCAGTCGGCGAAGCTCTCGTCGCCAGCGAGTTGCCACCGGTACCAGGCGACGGCGGCACGGCCGTATTCACCCCCGCGCGGGGAGATGAAAGGGCCGAGGTGGCTGGCGCCGCCGAGGACGCCATAGAAGACGGGGTTGGGCGCCATCGCGAAGTCCTTCTCGCACGAGGGTCCCGCCGTTGCGTCGTTGCCCCCACACAGGAAGGCCGCCGGCGCATGCATCTCGGCAAGCCAGGCATCGTCGAAACCGACTGGATTGTCGGTCAGGCCGCCCGAGAAGTGGATACTGGTCGCGACGTGCTCGTTCATCGCCGCGGTCGAGAAGCTGGCGAGGGAGCCGAGGGAGTGGCCCATCACGGCGATTCGGTCGACATCGATGCGCTCGAAGAAGTCTCCACCCGTGCGTGCGTTCTCGGACAGGGCCCATTCGATCGCGGCGACCTGCGAGGCAGCCTCTGCCTCGCGCGCGCTGGTGCTGGCTTTGTCGGCAATCACGAGAAAGCCATGGGATGCAATGTGCGTCAGGAAGGACGCGTAGGAGAGCGAACTGAGGCTGCCGCCGTTGCCGTTGGTCCAAATCACAACCGGGTGCTTGCCGTGGGAGCCCACGTCATCGGGAACGAACAACGAGTGGGTGTTGAGGCCGTCCACGCGGTCGATCCGATCCACGCCGAAGGGCCCCCCTTCGGCCGGGTCCTCGATCGGGGGCAGGATGGGCTCCTTCGTCTCGGGCTCCATCTCGCTGGGCGGCATGCCCGCGGACTCCATCGTGTCCATTGACACCGGTGGCATCGCTTCAGGGGCCATGCCGGCCGCGTCCATGCCGCTTGGGCCGTCGCTCGGCGCAGACGTAGGCTGCGGCACCGCAGCTTCGCCGGCGGAGCCGCTGCTGCCTGTGCCGCGATTGGTTGCGCCCAGTTGCCCAGAGGGCGGTGCCCCCTGGTCCGGCATCATCTGCGTGGCGGAATGTGCGCGATCGGACGAGTCGGGCGCCCCCGCCGCCCCGGCTGCCGGGGCGCCAGTTCGATCGCCCGTGACCGGTTGCATCTGACCGGCGGGCGCGCTGGGGTCTGACAGCGAGGGTTCGGTCCCGCTGTCCTTGGTGGCGCACCCCCCCGCGTACACCGCCAGGATGACCAACAGGATGACCAACAGGATGACCAACGGGAACAGCCGCGAAATGCGCCCCATCGAAGCTAGTAGGATTCGTCTGAAGCCGCGTGTCTGCATGGCAGGCCTACTCCCAGCCCGAGGGGGTCCCCAGTGGCTGATTGACCATGATCGCGAGGATGTCTGCGATCTGGTCGTCCTCGATCTTGAACAGCTCCGCGAGGTGCAAGGTGCGCGAGCCGGTGAACCCGTTGGGAATCTCGAAGAGCACGAAGGGCAACACAATTCCACGCTCTTCGTCGACCAGCACGTAGCGGCGCTTGATTTCCTCGATGTAGCTGAACATCGCGACATTTCGGATGCCGCTACCGGTCGCCGTCACGATGCCGTTTTCGTTGCGCTGGGCGCGTGAGGTCACCGGAATGTCCGAGCCATCCCCGCTATCGAGCCCCTGGAAGTATAGATCGGTGATTTCCACAAGGCGGTCGCGCGGCAGCGGGGTATCTACCGCAGTCTCCAGCGCCGGATCTTCGGAGAGCCGGGTGGGGGAGAAGAACGTGGCCTCGCCGCTGCGCGCGACGATCGACTCGATCTCGCTGATCTCACCCGCCGAAATGCGCAGGCGCACGGCAAGCAGAACGGCCCCCCGGTCGTCTGTCAGCCGCACGAAGGCTGCCGCCTGGCCGGCTGGCACCTCGGCGAAGTCCTGGCGATAGCCGTCCAGGGAGCGAGCCCGGCCCCACAGGCCCTCGGTCAGCGACAGCTCTGCGCCGTTTTCGGTGAACTTGGCGTCTTCGGCGAGCGGCAAACCGGACGCGTCGTTTTGAATGAGCGCCTCGAGATAGGCGGTCATGTGTTCGGTCAAGCAGTCGCGGTCGCAGACGGCGTCAGCCGTTTGCGGATCGTTTGGCTGCGGATCCGATGCCTGGGCGGGGTCGCCGGTGGCGCCGGCAGGGTCGGACGGCACGTCCGTGTCCTCTGACTCGGCCATGTCTGTCAGGGGCTCGTCCGGCGTGGCCGCTTCCATTGCGGATCCGGAAGCGGGGTCGCCCTGGGGGCGCTGGTCGGCATCGGTGGCTGGCGGGTTGCTCCCGGCCGGTCCGGCCCTGCCCGAAGGGTTTCCGGGCGCAGCCGTGCCGGGGTCACGGACGTCACCCGTGGGGAGCGTGTCACCTCCGGCCCCTGCCCCCCGGGCCTCGGTCGCGGGCGACATGGTCGCGTCTGACTCGGACGCTTCCGTGTTGGCGATGGGCGTGGCCGGCCCATCCGAGCTGCTGCCACAACCGTACAACGCTGTCGCGACGAGCAACAGCGCGGTGCCACCTGCCCGCTCGTATCGAAGACTTTCCATGCAGACCGCCTGCGAATCTGGCAGCTCGACCCACTCCGATCCTGTCGATCCTGCTACGTGATTCCGACGCCCCCGAGAGCGGGCAGCGGCCCGTAAGCGTTGCAGATTCGCGCGCACGCCCCTGGCCGCAGGTCCAAAGGCATGGACGCCGTCGCGACTCCCGGGATCCCGCACTCCAAGTGGACCAGCGCGTCGCTGACAAGCCAGCGCGTCGCCCGTCGGAAGCCTCTCGCCATTTGGCGAAGCTCCGTGGGGTCGACAGTTTTCTGCCTCCCTGCGACTGCCTGGATCGATGCCGTTACATGGATGGTTGCACGGGTGGGACATGGCTAGGATAGGTTGGGGTTGGCGAGCGGTACTCTTGGGCGTGGGTTTGTCAGCTTGTGCTGGCGATGACCCAGGGCCACAGGCGGCCGCACCCGCATGGATGGGGGCGCCCGTTGGAGGTGGCGCCTCGGGCGTTTCCTCCCCTGCGCCGGGGTCGGATTCGGATTCGGTCACATTAGTAGATCCGGGGGCGACCGAGAGCGCGGCTGCGCCGGCCGTCCAGACCGTCCCGGGGAATGCCGCTGGCGAGGGTGCAGGTTGTGCTGCCCCTGGTGCGGACGCCGACGGCGATGGTCGCTTGGATTGCGAAGATGCCTGCCCGAACGACCCCCTCAAGACCGAACCCGGTGTGTGCGGCTGCGGCCAGGCTGACCCGCCTCCGGGAGCGCCCGGGACCTGCAGCCCGTCGCCTGCGGACCCTGCGAACCCAGCCCAGCCCGCAGAGGCTGATGCCGACGGATCGTCTGAGGGAGCCCAGACGCCCGATCTTGCGCCGCAGATGCCCGACCTTCCTGGACCGATGTCCGACGAACCGCCGTCGACCCCCAACGACACGCCGAACGCTCCAGAGGATCCCGGCGCTGAGGCCCCAGAGGGCGAGGAACTCTGCAACGTGCAGCCGATTCCCGACACCCTACGGTCGGATCACGACCTCGACGACGTCTATACGCGCTATGCGAGCGCCAGGGGGGTCCCCGTGCTGGCGTCCGACTCACCGCAGGACGAGGCCCTCAGGCGCGCGTGCATGTGGGTACGGGATCTGTCGGCGCGGCCGGATATCCTCGAAGCTATGCTTGACAGGAAGATCGGCCTGGTCGTGATGGGTCTGGATGAGACCTCCGCGGACTTCCCCGAGTTTGCAGCGTGGGGAGTCCCCGATTCGCGTGCACGCGGTTTGGGTGGGGTCCCCCGCGGTCTGTGCGCGGAGGAAAACATCATGTGCAATCGGGGGCGAGACCGATGGCGTGGAGAGTCGATCTGTGTCCACGAGTTCGCGCACACCATGCACCTGGGCGTCTACAATCTCATGGACCGGGGGTTCAACGGGCGCGTGCGGGATGCGTATCGCGCCGCCACTTCGGCCGGCAAGTACCGAAGCACCTACGCGGCGCGCAACGCCACCGAGTACTTCGCCGAGGGGGTCCAGGACTGGTACAATACCAACCTCGAGTCCCCGCGACCGGACGGCGTGCACAACGAGATCAACACACGCAAGGAACTCGAGGAGTACGACCCCGGGCTCTACAGCATCCTGGCCGAGGTGCTTCCGGACGAGCCGGAATACCGGGATTGCTACTACTACGAGTAGGGGGTTCGCGACGAGTCTGCGCGAGGCAACTCCCGCCGCCCATCACCGCCCTTAGCAGCGCAGGTGCGTCCTAGGTGATGGATGCGGGCTAGCGACCTTGTCCAGACGCACCCAATCAAGGCAACGCGACCCAACTTGACGCAAACGTCCACGGAACGCTGACTCAAGGTCGTTGGCGGAGGTCCGGTGATGCGGACACTGAACTGCACGGTCTTGCCCTGGGCATGCGCTGATGAGTAGGGGCCAGTTAGGCTCCCAAGAGGCCACCCTGCTCGTCCAGAAGAGCGTCGGCCAGCATGCCAGCGAGGGCGGGCAAGGAGTCGGGGAGGGGAACGGAGGAGTGTATCAACGCCACCCCGGCGATCCGCGGCTGTTCGGGAAACGAGCTTCCCAGGAGCACAGGGTGATAGCTGGTCAGACCGTCGTTTGCGTGCTCCGACAACACGTCGTACTTCGAGGCGACCGCGGTTTCAGTTACCGCATCGGTGTCGCTGAGCTCGCGCTCGCGCTCGAGGAAATCGGCGGCGAAGTCGCGCGCGGTGGCGGTCTCGTGTGCCTTCCCCTGGCATGCGGCGAGAGAAAGCTCGCCATCGGCGAGCAGGAACAGCAAGCCACGTTCACTTGGAGCGGCATCTAGTAGCAAGCGCAGCGCCTTGCGAGCCCGATCGTCCCTGTCGGTACACGACAGCATCACGCTCCACACATGGCTCTCCATCGCGTGCGGATCCCAGGAGGGTTCCGAGTGGTTGCTCGCTGGCGCTATGTCACCCAGGCCGAGTCGTTGCGCGTCTTCTCTCAGCCGGGCATGCAAGGCTCCCAGAGCAGAGGAGGTGCCCGCTCCATAGCACTGCGCCGCGAGCTTCGCGAACTCGAGAAACTCGTCCGCGTCGCCCGCAAGCATTGCGATGCGGGCGCTTACCTCGTACGAGCGCCCCAGTTGAAGTCCGACAACGCCGAGCGAGCGCTGCTCCTCAACGATCGAAGCCGCGCGTGCGCGCGCGGCTTCGAAGCGCTGGAGCTTGGCCTCTGCGATAGCCAGCGGAAGGGACAGGAGTCTGGCAAAGAAGTGGCGACCGGCGTCGCGCATTTGCGTCAGCTCCGGCAGCCCATACTCGATGGCTCCGGAAGCATCCCCGAGCTCCACCAGAATCTCCGCCTTGACGGCCACCGCCCACGATGCCCCTGGCAGGTGCGTGGTGGCCCCTTTGCTGGCGATAAGCCCCTTCTCGGTGGTCTGCAATGCACCACCGAGGTCGCCGCATAGCCGCGCATAGGACGCATCGGCGAGATCTCGGTAGACGCTCCAGCCCGGGTATCGGTGTGCCATGCGGTGCACCGCTGCACGTGTCTCGCGGACGGTCGTGAGGTCTTCCGCCATCACTGCGAGAAACAAGTCCAGTGCCAGCGCCGAGGTCACCTCATGGGAGCCGTAGCGGAGGCGGAGGCGCTCAGCGTGAACACGGCATCGCTGCGCTTCGGCAAGATCTCCGCGCTGCACCGCGATCATCCTACGGAGCGCATAGACTTGCGCGAGCTGGCCGGGATCGTGTGGGCCTTGCTCCACGCGGTCCGGCCAGGCCGTCTCGATTCCGAGCATGGTGTCGATGGCACCCAGCGCGCATCCGATCGCCGTGCGGATCTTGGTGAGGTACGCTAGCTCGACGTTCGAGTTTCCGTCGAGGGCTTGCAGGACCCCTAGCCAGAGTCGCTGAGCGAGCTCGGGATGCTCATCGCAACGGTAGGCTACGGTTGCGCGAGCGTTGTCCGCGACTGTGGCGACCATCGGGTCCACCGCTTCGAAAGGTGCGAGCAAGGGGGGAAGTGAACGCAGGAGCTCCACGTCACAGGTCCGTGCCGCCATCGGGATCGCGAGCACCACCCAGCGCACCAGCCCCCTGATCGCGTCGGGCGGTGAAAGCCCCCGCAGCGGCTCCGGAGTCTGCCCATAGCGCTCGAATGCTGTGCCGAGCGCCTGGCGAGCTCGCTCAGTGGCGGGCAGGTCCGGGGCCAGCGCTTGCCAGTCGTAGAACCCGCTGTCGCGCTTGTACGCCTCCACGCAGGCCTGCACCGCATCCTGATAGCGGTTCGCGAGCATACCCATCGTCATCATGTGGACCAGCTGTTCGCGAAGCAGCACCACCTCCACGGTGGGCCGCTTGAGCCGCTCCGCCTCGCGCAGGGTGCGCTCGACGATCGGGGCGACGTCGTCGACGGG
>JAPPOR010000410.1 GCA_028817905.1 Myxococcales bacterium | reverse complement strand
CATCCATCACCAAGTCACGCGCCCTCGCACAACTGCTCGACTCCGCAGGGCTTTCGCTGCAGCCGAAACTGCAGCGAGTATTCCCTCCTTCACCGAAAGCCCTGCGAAGCCGATCACTTGCACGCCCATCACGTGCCTGGGTGATGGATGCGGGCTAGTCATCCCGCAGGTTCTCCTGGTAGCTTCGCCGGCCCAACGCGGAGGCGTACATGCAGCTATCGGGTAAAGTGATCGTGATAACCGGTGCGGCCCAGGGCATCGGCAAGGCAATGGCTCAGCGCTTCAAGCAGGAGTCACCGGCCGGTCTCGTGCTTGCGGACCGAAGCGACGCGGTCGAAGCGGTCGCTTCCGAGCTGGGCGCGAAGGCGTTGACGGGTGATCTTTCCCAGGCCTCCACGGTCGAGCGCCTGGTTGCGCTGGCGGAAGGCGAGTTTGGCCGCATCGACCTGATGTGCTCCAACGCAGGTATCTTCCGCGGCGACGGCAGTGGGGGTAGGGGGGCCGGTTGGAACGCGACCACCGGTTCCCTAGCGGATTGGCAGGCCAGCTGGGACATCAACGTCATGGCCCATGTGCACGCGGCCCGGGCGGCGCTGCCGGGCATGGTCAAGCGCGGTGAAGGGTACTTCCTACACACTGCTTCGGCGGCCGGCCTTCTGAATCAGATAGGCAGTGCCATCTACGGGACCACCAAGCACGCGGCGGTCGGATTTGCCGAGGCCCTTGCCATCGCACATGGGGACCAGGGCATCCGCGTGTCGGTGCTCTGCCCGCAGGCGGTCAGAACGCCCATGTTGGGCGGCGGTGGGGAGTCGTCGGCGGCGGCGGGGGATGGAATCGTGGAGCCGGAGGACCTGGCGGAGTGTGTGGTGTCTGGACTCGCCGAGGAGCGCTTTCTGATTCTTCCCCATCCGGAGGTCGCCACCTACATGAAGCGCAAGGCCGACGACTACGAGCGTTGGCTGCGGGGCATGCAGCGCCTGCGGCAGCGGCTTTCGGGCGGGTGAACGGCCGGCGAATCGAGTCCCGGCAGGGCCCGTGCTACGCTACTGGTCATCATGGCCAGGCCGACAGTGCCAGTTGCGGTACGGCTCATGCCCATTTGCGTTGCCGTGGCGCTATGCGTGGGTCTGATCTGGTCTGCGGGTGAGGTGCGCAGCCAGCTGCTCGAATGGGATCCTGAACTGCGGCCACCGAAGCGAGACAACGCTTTGACTGGCACGAATCTGGCCGAGCGCGCCTTCGGGAGCTACGCGCGTCGCGTCGTCAAGGTGCGCGTTCTACAGCGGGAGTCGGTCGCGCACAGCACGATAGGGACCGGCTTCTTTGTAACGGGGGCCGGTCACGTGATGACGAACTACCACGTGGTCTCCGAGAAGATCCGCCATCCTGACCGCTACCGCGTGGAATGCCAGACGGCGGATGGGACCACGCTCAGCGCCCGGATCGTGGCCATCGACGTCGTCCACGATCTGGCCGTGCTAGAGAGCGAGGCCGCCGGCCCCGATCATTTCATGCTGTCCGATGCGAATGTCGATCATGGTGCGCGCCTGTTCTCCCTTGGCCACCCGCACGACATCGGTCTGACGATCGTCGAGGGCACCTACAATGGCTTGCTCGAGCATTCCCTGTATCGGCGGATCCATTTCACCGGCTCGATCAATCCAGGCATGAGCGGGGGACCGACGATCACATCCGGCGGAGAGGTGGTCGGCATCAACGTTGCAACTGCTGGGCATCAGATCAGCTTTCTTGTTCCCGTTGCGCGCGCACGCATGCTGATCGAGCAGGTTCAGCGGCCCTCGTTCGTGCCGCCCGAGGACTTCAGCACGGCCATTCGCGAGCAGCTGTTGTCGCACCAGGAGCGGGTGTTCGCCGATCTCCTGAGTCACCGCCCGGAAGCGGTCACCATGGGCCCCTACCGTTTACCCGGTACGCTGGCCAGCTACTTCCGTTGCTGGGGAGACCAGCAGGACAAGGCGGGGGCTCGCTATTCCGTGCGCTCCCATCGCTGTGCCACCCAGGACCAGATCTATCTGCACGCCGAGCTGACCTCCGGGGAGGTTCGGTACAGCCACTACTGGCTGCGGAGCCAGCGTTTGAACCCGTTTCGTTTCTACACGTTGTTTTCTGGATACTTCGGCAGCAGTGCGGAACTGCCAGACGCGTCGCCCGACGAGTTGACGGACTACGAGTGTACGACAGACATCGTCGAGCACGCCGCTCGCCCACTAAAGACCGCCTTCTGCGTCCGTTCCTACCGACGCTACGCGGGACTCTACGACGCAGTCTTCAAGTTCGCTTCCTTGGGCGATTCGCACCAGGGTGTTGAGAGTGCCCTGACGATGACGGGGGTGAGCTTTGACAACGCTTTGCTGCTCTCACGGCGCTACCTGGAGGCTGTGTCGTGGAGACGCTAGTCTTCGTGGAGGTCATGCGCCATGCCCAGGTCCACTACCGCGTGGCTATCGATGCTCTGCCCGCCACGATCGGACGCGCCTACGACAACCAAGTGATCATCGATGATCCGTTCGTGGCACCCAATCATGCACGCCTCGAACAGGGGCCGGACGGGGAACTGCTGCTTGTGGACGCGGCATCGGATTTCGAAGGAGAGCCCCGGAGCGTGGTCATTTCACCGCGGGATGGTTTGACCTGCTCGCTTGGGCACACCCAGATTCGTATTCGCACGCCCGCGTTCATGGTCCCGCCCATGCGCCGCCAGCGCGTCCTGCGACTCGGGATCGACCGGCTGCTGGCCCGACCTGGCCATGCCTGGGGCGTGCTACTGCTGTCGGCGTTGGTTCTGTTGATGCGCTCCTACCTCAGCAGCACCGACGACTTCGTGCGATCCCGGTTTGGTGTGATCACGGCTGCCGCAGCTGTCGTGCTCGTGTGGAGCGGTCTGTGGGCGTTCGGGACGCGCCTGGTAAGTCATCGTTTCCGCTATCTCGGCCACCTTACAGCCGCCACGAGCACCGCTGCGGTGCTGCTCACCTTGGCGAGCGGCCTGGGGTACCTGGAGTTCTTGCTGCCCGATAACCTGTTCGTCTCTGCGGCCACGCTCGCCTTCGACGGCCTGGGTATCGGCGTCCTACTGGCAGCGCACATGCTGGTCGCCGGTGTGACGAGCGTGCAGCGTCTGCTATGGGCGTTTGGCGGCAGCGTGGCCCTCGCTGCCGTGCTGTTCGCTGTGGATGGCGGCGTCGAAGGCGAGGATCGCGCCCTTCCTATCGCAGCGGAGCTCAAGCCTGTCCCCACTGCAGCGATCCCAACCCGCCGCGTGGACAGCTTCTTCCGCGAAGCCCGCAAGCTGCAGACACGCGTAGACCGCGCGGCGCTGGACTAGCCCG
>JAPPOR010000396.1 GCA_028817905.1 Myxococcales bacterium | reverse complement strand
GCCGCCGGGTCGAAGGAGCTGCCCAGGTCGCCGACGAAGACGCGGCCGTCGGGGGCCAGATCGATGCCACCGAATTGCGTCAGGGTGAGGTACTCGTTGAACGTGGCGCCCTGGTCGCCACTGACCAGCAGCCTGTCAGGCGGGGCGTCGGGCTGGTTCATGCTCTCGCGCTGGAACAGCACCGCGGATACCACGATCCGGTCGGGGTCCGTGGGGTCGACCGCTTCCAGCTGCACCTGAGTGGTCATCCCCCCAACTTCGCCGATCGGGTGCTCGGCCCATGTCTGACCGAGATCGTCGGAGACGACAATGACGTAGTCCGCCTGGCCGCTCGCGAGCGGTGTAGGTCGCCTGCCACTGGCGTACACGCGCAGTCCGTCTCCCGGCAACGCGACGGGAACCACGCGGTCGAGCAGTAGGTCCCCGTTGTCACCCAGGCTTTCCCAACCGCCGTCTGCCGCGCGCCGCATGACGGCATTGCTCTCGCCTGTTGTGCGCGCCGTGGTCGCGAACAGAACGTCGCCGTCCGTCGGATGCGGCGCCACATCCGTGATCCAAACACCCTCCAACGCGACTTCCGGTTCGAAGCCGCAACCGTTGCGGTCGCCGCGAAGAAGGCCGTCGTATTGAGCCACGAATAGACCACCTTGGGCGCGCAACGCGATCGGTCCGATGCGATCCAGTGGCCCCTTTGGACCGGGGATCCCCTGGCTGCACTGGGCCAGCCAGGTCGCGCCCCCATCGTGTGAATGGATCAGCCCATCGCGGGCGTTCTTGTAGCGCAACACCATGCGCATGGGGTCCGACGGGTCTATCACCAGCTCCGTCGGCAGCTCGGGCGCACCGGCCCAGGCTGACGACGCAACCGCGATCATTGCTGCGACCAGGGCCCCGGTCCAGACAACAGGCATTATTCTCACGCCCTATCGATAGCACATTTCGCCATCTGTCGAGCGTGCAGGGATTGGGGACCTGGCGGTCCTTGTTGGCTTGGCCGGCTAGATCCGCATTCCCATACCGGCGAGAATCAGGACCCCTCCCCACGAGGCGGAGATCGCTTCATACCGGGCGTCGAGCTGCATGAAGAGCGCGTCGGAAGCGGCATAGAGCAACGACACCCCTGGCGAGAAGTAGGCCTCGGTCGTATTCGCGGATTGTCCTGACACGGTCGCGAAACCGATTCCAAGGAAGGGCCGCAAGGCGACCGCGCGCGAGAACTCGATGTCCAAGCCGGCGTCGATGCCCACCTGCCAGACGTTTCTGCTGAAACTCGACGAGCCCAATGGGTTGTTAAAGCTGTCGTAGGTGACCATGTCGATGGTTTCCCCCACGAAGTACAGGAACTCCCCGGATAAGCTGAACAAACCGAGATCGTAGCCGAGACGCGCCCCAAAGCCGAAGCCGAACGGGTTCACATCCTCCATCGCGACTCCGTAGCCGAGCACAACTCCTGCCGTGAAGGCCGAGTCAGGTCCATCGTCTTCGGCCTCCTTCGGTTCTTCCTCCTTGGGCTGGACAAAGGCGTCGGGGTCGCCGGGCGGGCGTTCGTCATCCATGCCCTCGATCTCGTCGAAGCCGTCCCCGTCGTCGCCATCGGAACCTGTCGGCTTGTCCTCGCTTCGCGCGCCCGTCATCAGGTCGTCCAGGCTGCCGCCACCTTCCTCACCGTCGCTCGGCTCTTCGTCCCCCGACTCTTCCTCCTCCTCGCTTTCCGCCTCGTTTTCCCCCCCACTTTCCTCTTCGCCTTGCTCCTCGCTCTCCTCTTCGTCATCCTGCGCGGCCGCCGCGATCGGCGTATGCAGCAGACAACAACTCAGCAGCGCGAGACTGACGCGGTATTTCATGGATCCCTCCTTCATAGCACCCGGGCGCAACCCAGCCGGGGCCAACAGTAGCCGGCCCGTACTCGGTTGCGATAGTCCTTTATTGGACCCGCCGTCGCGGATTGCATTGTCTTCAGCGCTCCCAAACGGGGATATTCTCGGGCCTTCCGTCCCGGTCGGGGGTCGTTGGCGGGACCCGGTGAGTCCGTGGTGGGCGCGGGGGACTGCCTGCTGGGAAGCGTTGACGCCACTTGCCGGCTTTCGCTACGGGCGTAGGTGACCGAGGATCTGCTTTCCCGAGTCCGCCCAGCAGAGCGGAGAAACGGCGCGTGTTTCAGTTGCGACAATGGATGTGGGTTGCGCTTGCGAGCTGCGTCTTCGCTTGTGGAGACGACGAGCACGGTGGGGGCGCCGACGGGGGAACCGGCCCCTGCTCCGTTCGGAACGGCGATGCTGGCGCGGTGGTCATCCGTTGTGATGATGGCAGCGAGGTGACGATTGCAGCGGCTGCGGCCGGCAGGGACGGCCGGCCTGGCGACGCCGGCGAGCGTGGGCGAGCGGGCCCCGCGGGGGAAGCGGGCATGGACGCGGCCGGATGCAAGGTGACGGATCGGGAGGACCGAGCTGTCATCACCTGTCCCGACGGTTCCAGCGCGACGCTCGGCCCGCCCCCGGCTCCCGACGCGGGCCGCGACGCCGGGCGTCAGCGCCCTGCGGGAGCCGGGCTGGTGCTGACCTTGCTGTCCGTGGAGATCGACCGGGACGAACACCCGGTGGTGTCGTTGCGGATCTCCGACGCCGACGGGGTGGGCCTGGACAGGGCCGGCAGACAGACAGCGGGAGAGGTGTCGCTGGAGTTCACCTTCGCTGTGTTGCGTGCGCACGGCTTCGAGAGCTACCTGCTTTCGGAACAGACGAGCCCCGTGACCAACGTGACCGAGTCGCTTCCGAGTGCGGATGGGGCGGGCAACTGGGCGATCGTCGACGGGGACGTCGGCACATACCGCTATCGATTCAGCGATCCGCTGCCCTCAGGCTACGATCCGGCTGCCACCCATCGCATCGGCGTGTGGGGCGCCCGTACGGTGTCCGGCCTGCGCTACGCCGCGGACGCGGTCATCGACTTCCGGCCTGATGCACAGGGCGACCTGGAGCGCCGCCAGGTGGCTACCACCGAAGGCTGCAACCGCTGTCACGAGCGGCTCGCGGCACATGGTTCCTGGGGGTTGAGCGTCGAGCTCTGCCTCACCTGTCATACGGACCAGGGGGTCGACCCCGATACCGGCAATAGCATCGACTTCAAGGTGATGGTCCACAAGATCCACATGGGTCGCCTGCTGCCGAGTGTGCAAGCCGGGCTCCCGTACCAACTGGTCGGGGAGGGGCAGACCGCGCACGACTACTCGCGTGTTGGCTTTCCGACGGGGCTGGGCCACTGCGCGACCTGCCATGACGGTCAGGACGCAGCGGCGGCCCGTGATCGAGTATCCATCGAGGCTTGCGGGTCCTGTCACGATGATATCGATTTTGACTTGCCGCCGCCCGACCCGGACCCCGACGACCTACCTGTGCCGCACACCGCTGGACCGCGTGACAACGCATCGTGCACGGTGTGCCACCGGGAGGACGGGCTCGAGGGCCTAGCTGTCCAGGAGTCCCATGGCCGCGGGCGCCTGAACCCCAATACCCCGACATTGACCGTTGAAATCGTTGGTGTCGCGGACACGGCCCCCGACCAGCAGCCAACGGTTGAGTTCGTCGTCCGGCAGGACGGCCAAGGGCGCGACCTGCTGACCGCGCCACTCGACCAGCTTCGCGTGGTGCTCGCTGGGCCGACCGTTGGGATCACGGGCTCGGTCCGCTACCAGCCCGACCAGGCGAGCGACCTCTCGACAGGGTCCATGCCGGGCGCGTACCGCTATACCCTGCCAGACACGATGACGCAGGCCGCAGGTAGGCTCGATCCCGTGCCGGCGTCCGCCGCCGGTAGCTTCGCGATCATGATCGAGGGCCACCATACCTTCACCGGTGTCGAACATCCCTTCGCCAACACCAGCGACGATGTACGCGTCGGCTGGCAGAACCCGGTGGCCTACTTTGCCGTGACCGAAGGTGGGGTCCAGGACCGTCGCGTCGTCGTCACCAACGACAAGTGCAACGCCTGCCACCGAGACATGCGCTTCCACGACGATGCCAGCAACTCTGTGCAGGGGTGCGTCCTGTGTCACAATGCCTATCAGGACACGGTATTTCGGATGCCGGCCCCGGATAGCGGCACTGTTGCTTCCGAGACGGTCCAGTTTGGTCCGATGATCCATCGCATCCACGGCCACGCGATCGCGCGCGAGCCCTACGTGCTGTACGCGGACACGCTCGACCCGGTGGCGGGTGGTGCCCCGCTGGACTTGAGCGAGGTCGGATACCCCGGCACTCCCGAGTCGTGTGAGACGTGCCACATCGATGGAACCTACGACCTGCCGCTGTCAGCGGAGCTGCCAAACAACACAACACGCTTCCAGGATGCCACCGGTGCTGCGGCCGGGGTCGCGCGCGATGTGCCCCCCGCGGCTGCCAGTTGCGGGGGGTGTCACGACGATCGGGCAGCCCGGGACCACGCGCAGGTGATGACGACCGCCGTCGGCGGCGAAGCCTGTGCCACATGCCACGCCTCCGGAAGTGCTTTCGGCGTGGACGTGGTACACACACGGCCACCATGGGCGCGGTAGCACGAGGCGGCCGCGGTACGCGCTTCCGGGCGACCGCGTTCTGGCTGTGTGTGGCGCTACAGGGCGCTGCCAGCGCGTGCGAGGGTCCGGCGGGGCCAGTAGGGTTGCCAGGCGATGCGGGGCCCCCCGGGCCAATGGGCGACACTGGGCCACGAGGACCGGCGGGTCCGGTCGGACCTGCCGGTGGGTATCTGGAAGACGAGGACGCGGGCAGCGAGGATGCGGGCAGCGTCGTGCTTCAAGGCTGGGTTGTCGACGGCACCGGCGCGGGCGTGGGGGGCGGGCGAGTCGCCCTGGTACCGGCCAGTGTCGTGGCGGACGTGGCCTCGCGCAGCCTGGAGCTGCATGGGCCTGGGGACGCCCTGGCCCAAGCCCTGGGCGACGAACCGGTCGAGGACGCGATCGATATGCTGGGCGATGCACTCGCGAGTGCTCGCACTGGGCCGGATGGCGCATTTGCGTTCCAGACGCTGCCCGCCGGTGAGGCGTTCTTTGTCAGTTTCCTTCCGGCCGCGGACGACGACGCCCACTTGCCCGGTGGCTCACTGGCTCGCACGGCCCTGGCCCGATCCTCTCTGATCGGTGCCGGTCTGGACATCGCGGTCAGTGGTGCGCCCAGCGCCGATGCCCGCCCCGTGGGGAGCGACGCTTGCCTCGTGTGCCATGGGAGGCACAGCTTCAATGCCAGCGCCCACCGCATGGGGTTGACGGTGCCGGGACAACGCGGTGCCCTGCAGGATGGCTCGCAGTTCGAAGGCCTCGATGCGTGGCGCGATCTGTTCGCCGTTGGCGCGACGCTGTACTTCTCCGATTGTGACAGCGGGCCGCGCGCAGCTGGCGTGGGTACCCGTGGTCGCTGCCGTGTCACGACCGAAGATCCGGGCACCGATGTCTACTTCCAGGCGCAACTGGCCCAGCGCATGCCGGGGGTTGATGCCGCGGCAGTGCCCCCCGTCCTGACGGTGACCCTGCAGAACCGTCTGGGTATGGGCGAGGAGGTTTATGGGGTGGCACTGCTCTATGGCGGTGCGCTGGGTCAGCAACGGCCGTTGCTGACGACGGGTGATCCGATGCTTAAGGGCCTACGGTTTCCCGCACCCTTTGCGCGCAACCTCAACGGCTATGCGACCGCTCAGGACGTGGCCGACCTGCCGCTGCAGGCCGTTGACGTGGAGAAGTTCTATGACTTCGAGGCCAGCGCCCTTCGCCGACCCGAGGTTGTCGAGTCCTTCGAGACGCGCTGCGCAGGGTGTCACTACACGGGCTTTCGGCTGTTGGGCACCGCTGACACTGGCTACCGGGCCGCCGCCGTCGCGAACGCGGGCGGCGCGTTCGACGCCGATGGTGATGGCCGGCGTGACGAGATCAATGTGGGCTGCGAAGCTTGTCATGGACCGGGATCCGAGCACCTGGAGGCCGCCACGCGTGGCGCGCGCATCGTCTCGCCAGGCAAGTTGACCGCCGCGCGAGCTACCCTGATCTGCGGGGGGTGCCACGGTCGCACGGTGGCCAAACATGTTCTCGCCACGGGCGCGCCCTTGAGCATCGAAGGCCGCATGCCACGTCCTGGTATGCGACGTGCGGAGTTCCTGAGGCAACACACGGGTGACACCAGTCAGCTCTCCACGGGGCTGTGGCCGTCGGGGGATGCGCGCCTGCACTACCAGCAGTACGAGGAATTCATCGCTTCGACCAAGCATCGAAACAACCGCACCTTGCTCGCCTGCGACAGTTGTCACGACCCGCACAACCGTCTATTGGCCAGGCACGAACTGCGGGGCGAGGGCAATGCGGTCTGCACGGGCTGCCACGCAAATCGAGAGTATCGGGACGTGCGCGTACACACGCTGCAACGGACCGGGGACGCCCACGAGGCCAACCGCGAGCAGGATTTCGCGTGCCAGACCTGCCACATGGCAGCCACCGGCGTCCGTGCGGCGGCCCAGCCAGGGCTGGTCGACCTGTTCCCGGACGCCTCCGACCCATACACCTATCCGCAGGGTGACGTCGCGAGTCACCGGTTCCGGCGCTACGCACGGCAAGAGAGCCGCTCGCAACCCACGCCGTTCACCCGTGCCTGCGCCGTGTGCCACGGTGAATTCCTGGAACGCTCGCAGGACTAGACGAGCGATGGGAGCCACGTCCGAGCGCGGGTCTGCTTGCGAGTGCATGCGCACCCGTGCAGGCGTCTTGCGGCGGGTGCTCGGCTACGGTTGCCTCATGGCGACGGTGGGAACGCTTGCCCTTGGGCGGGCGATGGCGGAAGGCTATCAGCCACGTATGCCCTCGAGCGCTTCGCTTCTGCTCCAGGGAAGGCCGCAGGAGGGCTTGCTCACCCTCCACAGCGGCTACCGCAACCATCCGTACATCGATGCGGACGCGTTGGTGTGGCTCGGTGCTGCCGGTAGCGACGACCTGTCCGGGGACGTGCTCACCGCCAGCGTGGGCGTGCGCGAGCCGAACGGCTACGGCAGCGCGCGGGTCGGTCGCTTCGTGCTCGCGACCGGAGCGGTGCGGCCGGTGCACCTGGATGGCGTGCGGTTGGTTGCCCGTGCCCGGGGCGCTACGCTCGAGACGTTCTTTGGTGTTCCGGTCGCGCCTGGGCTGTCGGGGCGCGGATTCGACTGGCTGGCTGGCGGTCGCGCGGGGCAACAGCTGCTGGGCGAGCGCTTGGGCCTGGGGCTTTCCTACGTGCACCAGCGGGACAGCGGCATGATCGCCAACGAAGAGGTTGGCACGGACGTGACCCTGCGGCCGCTCGCGCGCTTGTGGATCCGGGGCGTGGCGTCCTGGGATGTCAGCCTGGAAGGTCTGGCCGCCGCTCAGCTGCACGCGACCTGGGCGCAGGACCGTCTGACGGTCCATGGATTCGCCGAGCGGCGCGTCGCCGCGCGCCTGTTGCCCTCTACGTCGCTGTTTTCCACCATTAGCGATAGCGCGGCCTCGGAGGTGGGGGCCGACCTGGACTATCAGTGGTTTCCCCGGCTGTCCGTGGGTGGGCGCGCGGCCTTGCAGTGGATCGAGATCGACACGGGCCTGACCCGCGGCTTCCGGGCGACTGCCCGCGCGCGCCTTGCGCTCGGGGACCAGGGAGAAGGACACGCTCTGCTCGAGCTGTCCCGCCGGGGCGGGTTGGCCGCAGGGTACAGCGCGGCCTACTTCGGGGTAGAGCGGATGGTGTGGCGGGCGCTATACGCCCACGCCAGTGGTGAGCTGGTGGCGGCCGACGCGCCCGGCGAAGGCGGCCGCCTGTGGCCCTATGCAAACGTGGGCCTTCGCTATGGTGACAGAAGAGGTCTATCGGTAGCCGGTGCCCTGATCGCGCGCGCCACCCCCGCGGCGGTTCACGAAGTGAGCGCCCTGATCCGGGTGAGCTACCAGGAGCACCTCCTGCCATGACTCGATCCGGCGTCCTGTGGCCCGTGTTGCTGACGGTGGTGATGGCCTGCGCCTCGGTGCTGGGTGTACGACCGATCCGACAGCGAGCGTTCGAACACCGCGCCCACGCGCTCAAGGGCGTGGCGTGTCCGACTTGTCATACGCGGGTGGCCAACAGCACGGCGAGCGCACCGCTGGACCTACCCGACGCAAGAACGTGCATCGGCTGCCACAAAAAGCCCCATGATGCCTCCTCCTGTGGTCGCTGTCATGGCCGTCCTCATCACCGCGCTCGGCTGCAAGCGGACAAGGACCACCTGCGGTTCTCACACGCCGAGCACGAGCGGGTAGCCCTGGGCGCCTGTGTGCGCTGCCACCGCGGCATTGCAGAGGGGGACGAACGGTTGCGACCCACGATGGCGACCTGTTTCAGTTGCCACGTGCACAGCGACCAGTGGGGCAGCCACAACTGTGCTGCCTGCCACCGGAATCTCGAAGGCGAGCAGACGCGACCGCGCTCGCACGTCGTACACGGTCAGGACTTCATAGCGCGTCACGGCGTGGCGGCGGCCTCGGCGCGGGATCTCTGCAGTACTTGTCACAGCGACAGCAGCTGCGCCCAGTGCCATGGGATCGAGGTGCCGGTCCTGCCGAACGTGGTGCGGTTCGACCGCGTCACCAACGCTCAGCTGCACCGGGCGGGCTTCCTGGCTCGCCACGCCCTCGAGGCCCGTGCCGACCCGGGTCTGTGCATGACCTGCCACAGCGAAGCGAGTTGCCAGGCGTGCCATGCCGATCGCGGCCTGGCTGCCCGCGCGGACCCCCGCTACGCGCCACATCCAGCCGGTTGGGTCGGACCGCCGGGCGCTGGCAACACCCATGGCAGCCAGGCCCGAAGGGACCCGATGGCCTGCGCCAGCTGCCATGGCGGCGCCGGGGAGCGTCTGTGCGTCGGCTGTCACCGCGTGGGCGGTTTGGGCGGCAATCCCCACCCGACAGGGTTTTCGAGCCACAAGCGTCGCAGCGAGCTGCCGTGTCGCCAGTGCCACGGGGGGCTTCCGTGAAGAAGGGCGCCTGGGTGGCGTTCGCGGCCCTTCTGCTGGTTGTGGTCGGCAGCGCGCTTGCGTTGTGGTCGGTGCAGCATCGGCAGGGGTCTTTGCCCCAGGTGGCGGCGGTGACCGTTCCGGATAGTTGGCGGAGCGTGCGCGAAGGTTACCTGCACGTTGCGCACGTGCAGCGCGAGCGACTCGCGTGTGACGACTGTCACGATCCGAGCACCTTTGCCAGCCCGCCGCGCTCCCGCTGTGAAGCATGCCACGAGGAGCGGGCGGCGGTCGTCCACGGTCGGCCGAGTTCCTCCGTTGCGGCCCCGAGCGAGGCCTCCGAGTGCATCGCCTGCCATCGCTTCGGCCCTCACCACGAGGCAACCCGCTGGGATTGCCTCGCCTGTCATGCCCACAGGCAGGGGGACCTTCCCGAAACGCGCATCCACACGGAGGAGGCCTGCGCCCGATGCCACCAGCCCCATGAGGACGCGCGCGGACCCGCCGCTGTCCAGTGCCAGACGTGCCACGACCTGGGAGGGGCGGCGCTGGGTCACGGTGCTTGCACCGACTGCCATTCAGCCCATGGTGTCGCCAGCACTGCCCACGATCGCTGCGGTGGATGTCACGCCAAGGATCGCGCCACCTTTGCGGGTCACGATAGCTGCTCGACCTGTCACGCGGCCCATTCGTATGGCGAGCAGAGCGCCAGCTGCGACGGGTGCCACGCGGGGGTTCATACGTTGGCCTCGGAGCGCGTTGGGGCACACCGGAAGTGCGACAGCTGCCACGATCCCCACAACGTCGCGCACGTGCCCGAACGCACCTGCCGCCGTTGTCACGATCATACGACGGACCACCCCAAGACTTCGTCGGGCACGACCTGTCTAGGCTGCCATCCGGTGCACGCGGCGCGGTCGGGCCGCGCACGCGCAGGCTTGCCGTACAGCGCAGCCGCACTCGCGTGCACCACCTGCCACGACGGGCTCGGCGCATCTCGCGACGACGGCTTGCATGGGGGCAAGGCAGTCTGCACGGAGTGTCACAGGCCGCATGCGTTCGTTGCGACTGCCGGACAGGCCCGGGCCTGCGAGGATTGCCACCGGGAACGGTCTGCAATCGTGGCTGGGGTACGGGGACATGGAGACTGCGCCGCTTGCCACACGGGCCATGCCCATGCGCTCGGGTCGCGCCCGTTTGGACCCTCGCACTCGGCGCCCGATGCCCGCGCGTGCACCGGTTGCCACGAAGGCGTGCACGTCGACGAGGGTCACGGCGATTGTCTCGCCTGCCACGATGCTCACACGGCCCAACCGGGCAAGCGGTCGTGCGCAGCCTGCCACGCCGAGCAGCACCGGCGCGCTCGCACCGGACACGACCGCTGCGGCAACTGCCACATGCCGCACGGAGCGGGGAGGGCAACACCGCCGTGTTTGACCTGCCACTCGCGGATGCGCGAGGCACCCCACGGCGGCGACAACGACTGCCGGGCGTGCCATGACCCCCACGGTGATGCGGGCCAAGGCGCAGATCCGCCTGGGGTCCCGGCCTGCGTGAGCTGCCATGGCGATCCGCTGCCGGGCCTGCACGGGGTTGCCGAGCACGGGCAGTGCACAACCTGCCACGTTCGGTCCCATCGGCGCGGCGGCGAGGGCGATCGCCGTACCTGTCTGAGCTGCCATCGGCAACAGACCCACCACGAACCGGAGGCGGACACATGTCACGGCTGTCATCTCTTCCGGTTGTAGGGGCGCTCGCTGCGGCCCTGGTGTTCGCGGCTTGCGACGAGGCGCGCGTGGCTTCGCCCGCGCCTCCGGTCTATCGAGGCGACGTGGAAGCGCTGCTGCGCGAGCACTGCCAGACGTGCCACGGGCCGGACCGGGCGGAGGCGGGCTACCGCGTGGATAGCTATGTGCAGGCGATCGGTTGCAGCGACCCGGGCCGTGGGCCGGTGGTCGTCCCGCCAGCGGAGCGCGCCCAGCTGCTGTGGACCCTGCGCTTCGATCCGCAGCACGTGGACCTGTTGCCTTCTGACGCCTACGGGGTGTTGAGCAACTGGGTCCGAGCCCGCGCACCGCTGCGCGCCGGTGGCGTTCACGGGGGTGACATCCTGCGGCCGGGCGCACCGGGCTTCCACGGCGCGCTCGCTGGGCAGAACCGCTATGCGCCGCTGGTCGATGCGGATGACGTCTGGGCCTGCGGGGGCTGCCACGAGGACGCGCCCGCCGGTGACCCGCCGGCAGCTGGCGTCCCGGGGGCGACGGCGTGCACGGCCTGTCATCAGCAGCCTCAGGGCGCGCTCGCCTGTGGCACCTGCCACGGGGTCGGCGAGCGCGGCCATCCCCCGCGCGATCCCTGCTTCCACGATGACCCAAGGGACGCCCACGCCGCGCACTTGACCGATGCCGTCGGATTGCGATGCGATAGCTGCCACCCGACCGCGGATGCGACCCTGCGGGGCACGCACGGTGATGGCCAGGTGGACGTGCATTTCGCGCTCGCCGAGCCGCTGGGCGATGGTCGCTACAATGCGGAGACCGGACGTTGCGCTGTCTACTGTCATCAGCGGGGCGGCACCGATCCGGAGCCATCGTGGCTGGACGGGCCTATGGCCGGCTGCCAAAGCTGCCATGCGACTCCGCCTGCGGAGCACTACCCCGGCCCGTGTACGAGCTGTCATCCCGAAGCTAGCCCGGACGGCACCGACCTGTCGCCCGGCCCCCAGCACCTCAATGGCAGCGTGGACCTTGGGTCGGGACGGGGCTGCGGCGCGTGTCATGGTGCAACGGAGCGGCCGGCCGCGACGGATCCCGGTCCCGGGGAGCTGTCGCAAGCGTGGCCGGAGACCCCATCCCACCGCGCCCATGGGAAGACCCTGCTGACGGACCGTGTGCGCTGCGCCAGCTGCCATCCGGTGCCGCAGACCGTGGAAGCGGAAGGACACCTCGATCGAGAGGCGCTCACCGCCGCCGACGTGCTGCTCGACCCGGAGCTCTCCGCACCCGACACCGGGGCTGACCCGAGCTATTCCGACGGTGGTTGTGACGATCTCGTATGTCACCCCTCTGCGGGCGTAGATTCCCCACACCTTGTGTGGGACCAGCCGGCCGAGCTCGGCTGCACCGGCTGTCACGGCGCCCCGCCGCCCCCGCCGCATCCCCCGGACGAGGGCTGCGCTCAGCTGATCTGTCACGGCGACGAGGTCGGCTTCGATCGAGCCGGCGGGCCCGCGATCACCGAACGCGGCAGGCGTCTACATATGGACGGGGAGGTGCAGGCCGAAGCGCCCTAGTTCGTGAATGATCCGGGCTAACCTTGGCTAACCCACAGGCGCACAGGGCGGCTCTCTGGTTTCGCCCGGTCGTTTCCCCCCAACTGCGCGCTTGGTATCCCCAGCCACGGTCATGTCGCCCGTGAACTTGGGATGGATGCGGGCTACCGCCCGCCGCGCGACTCTGAGAGCATCGACCCCATGGACGATCGGAGCGATGACCAGGATGGTGCCCGGCTGCACCAGATCCGCAACACGACCCCGCAGGGACCCGAGCGCTATGACTGGCCCGGTCTGGTCGATCGCCTCAACCGGGTGCTGCGCCTGAAGACGACGCCGATTGGCATGAAGCTGTTCGAGACGGTCGAAGCGATGGAAGCGGTGCCCAGGGTGCGGCGGCCATCGGCGATTCACACCACCGATCAAATCGTCGGATTGGCCAGCCGCCTCAACTGGGCGGTTGGCATCACGGCCGACGACCTGGCTGGGCAGCAGTGCGGCGCCGTCATCGGGCTGCACCCGCAGGACGCGGACTGGTTGTCGGGGGCGCACATGAAGGGCGTCTGGTACGAATCCCTGGACGACGCCACCGCACATCAACGCGCGATGCACACTGTCCCCTATGGCAAGTACCGGGCGATGGTCGTCTCGCCTTTGTCCTCGGGGCGCCTCGACCCGCCAGACATCTGCCTCGTGTACGCGACCCCGGGACAGATGATCATGCTGATCAGTGGTCTGCAGTGGGCCGGCTACAAGCGGCTGGAATTCAGCTGCGTCGGAGAATCCGCATGTGCTGATTCCTGGGGTCGGGCGCTTTCGACCGGCGAGCCAAGCCTGTCGATACCGTGCTTCGCCGAACGGCGCTTCGGCGGCGTGGCGGATGACGAGCTACTGCTGGCGACCCCTGCTGCCTACCTGCTCAAGGCGCTCGACGGGATGGAGCGCTTGGCCAGGAACGGGATGCGGTATCCGATCGCTCCCTACGGAATTCAGAACGATGCCCGCCCCGGCCTTGCAGCGTCCTACGAAGACCGCAAGAAGCGCTAGCGACAGACCCATGCAGCGACGAACACGCCAAGCCACCACGGACCGGCCCGGAGTTCCCCGGGAGGGTATCCACTTTTCGATGCTCAGAGTCGCGACCATTGGCGTCTACGGCTTCAGTGGCGAATCCTTCGTGCAGCGACTGCAGCGCGCTGACGTCCGTTTGTTGCTCGACGTGCGTCAGCGCCGCGGAGTCCGCGGCCCCGAGTATGCCTGGGCCAACGCACGTCGGCTGCAGGCAGCCCTGGCGGATGCCAGGATCGCGTACGAGCACCATCGCGAACTCGCCCCCACCACCGAGCTGCGACAGCTGCAATACGCCGAGGATGACCGCCTCGGTGTGGGCAAGCGTTCCCGGCGCGAGCTGGCCGCCCAGTATACCCGACGCTACACCACCGAGATTCTCGACCGTGTCGACCTCCTTCCCATCGTTGTCGACCTGCCGACGGAAGGGAGCGCAGCGCTGTTCTGCGTGGAGACCGACGCGCAGGCGTGCCACCGATCGTTGATCGCCCAACGGTTGACCGAGCGGTATCGCGTCAAGATCGAGCATCTACGCCCGCTGTGACCAGGCCACGCCGCACCGCCGGGGGCGGAGTGATGTGCGAGCTCCCTGCGCGATCCGACGCAGAGTTCATGAATCATCCGGGCTAGTCACAGTGAGCGCAGATAGGTGACCAGGTCGTCGATGTTCTGTGGTGTCAGCTCAGACGTGTTGCCGTGTTGGTCACCGCCGCCGCAGGTGTGGTCGAAGCGCTCCCAGAGGGTCTCGGCGCAGCCTGTGTGCATGAAGGGCGCCCGGTAGCCCACACCTCGCAGCAGCGGCGCTTGCAGCACAACGCGGCGGTGCTCAAGTACCGAGCGTCGCCGATGGTCGGGCTCAGAACACTACAACGTAGTCTTCACGCGATACGTTCTCAAGGTCATTTGCGGGCCAGTGGGCCGGCTGGAAGCAGTAAGCAACGGGACCGGGTTTCGTACCATCTCAACTTCTGCCCGCGTCGCGCGCACGAAGGTAGACGCGGGCCTCGGTTCAGAGGGCTTCGACCCCCTCTGGCGTGATGCAATATACCGCGTCGTCCTGAACACGGGGTCGCGCGCATTCTTTCGACAGTGCGTTGCGCTCGATCATGGGCGATGCGGGGTCTTCCGTGTCGATGACATCGACGCCTTCGGCGTGGTTGAGCACCACGCGAGTACCGAGCGCGGCTTCGATCGTGCCGTATTCCTGGGGGCCCGATAGGTCGAGCGGGCCGTGTTGGGTGAGGGAACCGTCGGCGGCCACGGCGATCACGGAAAGCGTGGTCTTGTCGCGCCGAAAGAATAGCTCCTCCAAGGACAGGCCATCCCTGTCGATCATGCGAGGAACCTGCTGGTAGAACAGGCGCCGCTCCGCGACGCGCACATGCGTGAGCCTGCGCTCCTCGTCTTCCAGCATGTGAGAGTCGATCATGCGAGCCCTTCCGTCGCGGACCTCGAGGGCGTTGAAGCGACGGCTAGTCCACGTGCACAGGCCGCCCTGTGGATGGTACGACTCGTAGTCGGTCCAGGAGGGGCAGCCGGTCGGCGATGGCTTTGTGGACCCACGCACCCGGTCCATGGTGAACAGCCGCTTCCCGGAAGGGCTCGCATGGACCAGTCGGCCGGGAACGCTGATGGGGGCTTCGACGACCGGCTCGTCCGGATCACTGACATCGATCACGTCCACGAAGAGCCTCACGGACGCGTCCCCCTCGGAGTCTTCTTCGGCGCCTTCGTCTTCGACCCCGTGCTGCACCAGCAACTGATCCCCGACCGCCAAGGTGTTGCCGACCCAACCGGTAGAGATGGCGGTCGGAAGTTCCAAGCGCGTCGCGAGTCGCGGTTCGCTAGGTTCCGCCAGATCGAATACGTCGTAGGCGTAGCGCCTGCGGCCCTTCTTGCGGGTCAAGCGACCCACCAGCAAGGCGCCCTCGAGCACCACGGCCTCGGTGAAGTACCCATCTTGCGGGATGGGTTCCAGGTCGATTCTGTCGAGCAGCTGAGGTGCGCCATCGCGCAGCCCGACCACCAGAAGGCGCAAGCCCCGCCCCCCTCCTTCGCCCGCGATCACGCCGAGGCGCAACACGTACACGACGCCATTGGAAGTGGAACGCCTGAGGCTGAGATCGAGCGACGGGCCCAGTGGGTCGCAGCCGTCCCAAGTGCTCGGGACCTCTGAGAGGTCCAGATACGTGGCGACGGGTGTGCCCGTGGGGCCATCGAGGGGCCTGGCATCGAGCTGGGCGGCGCCCAACGCAGCGTCGGAGGTGACTCGCAGCAGGGTGTCGCCGACGACCGCGACGTCGATGGCCTCCTGGCCAAGGTCCACGCGTGCCACGACCGAGGGTGCACTCCTGTCCTGGATATCCACGACCTGCAGGGAGGCATCGGTCATGCCTAGGAGGTATCCCGCCTGGGCAACGATCCGTTGGACGCCGCCGAGCCCCTCGATCACCCCCCGCATCTTCAGGCTGTCGCCGTCCAGGTCGACCAGGTGTAAGGCGCCGGTCCGCCGCGTCCCGCAGGCCCTATCGCCCTCCCGCCAAAGGTTGGCCGTGCTGACCATGATCAAGCCACCCTCCTGCAAGACGTCGAAGCCGGTGTCGCCGCCCCAGGCGGGCAAGGGACCTTCCACCGCTTGCAGGCCCAGACGGTCCAGGAGTGTTGGTTCGTTCGGGGCGGCCACGTCGTAGGCCGATACCCGTAGGCGCCTGTCGGGGGAGGCGGTGGGATCGTAGTCCAGGGTGTACAGGCGCTCGCCGCGGGGAGCCACGTGGGCCGAGGCCCCGTTCAGGTCGAGCTGGGCCGCGACCCGCGGGGCTGCAGGGTCGCGCAAGTCGATCACCACGATCGGATCCCCCGGGCGCCCATCGGTAGCGTAGGCACGCGCGCCGTCGATCCGCAGTCCCCCATCTGGCCAAGGTATGTCGAGGGTCGCGCCGCCGAGCCGTGAAGGGCTGGGCGTTTCCAGGTTGAAACTGTCGACATGCAGACCCTGACCGCCGTCGTCGGACTCGCGATTGGCCACGCTGAACACCCGCAGTACCCCATTGTGCTCATCGAAGCGCACGCGGTCCGGTTGGCCACGGATGGGAACGCCGCCGAGCTGTTGGAGGCGTCCCGCAGGGTCCGCCGTATGCACGAGTTCCAGCTGTCCGACAGCCGGGTCCGAAGCCGACTTCGCGAGCCCGAGATAGATGTGCTCAACACCGAAGGCGGTTCGGATCAGTCCTCTACCCGCCTGGAAAGGTATCTGCAGGCTATCGATTTGCTCCAGACTCGCATCGCGGGTAGCCAGGGAGACGACGCGCGCGGTCGGTGTGGGGCTGCATTCCTGGCATGCCTCCTCTTCCACCGTGACAAGGTACAAGACATCGCCCGAAAGCCGTGATTCCCGCAGGTCTCCCAACACACGCTTGGAGGCCAGTCGATCGATGCGGGCCGGGTCGCTCACGGACAGTGCAGTCACGACGCTGGCGGCGCGCAAGGCGGGCCCGCCGAGCGCGTTGGTGGCCCGCTCGTAGGTCGAAGCGACGATATACAGCACTCCTTGATCCAGATGCATACGCGCTGGCGTTGCCTCAAGCGTCCATCGGCCTAGCTCCTTGGGCCCGGTCGGGTCTGAGACGTCGAACACGGACAGCCGAGGGGTCGCACGGTGGGCCACATACAAGCGGCTGCCGTCGAGCCGGACCACATCGGCATCGGTGGGCGTCAGGGAGCGCGTGCTGAGGTCGACCCGATGCGCCCGCGGCATCTCACTGGGCGTCCCGAGCACGTCGTCGTCGTCGTGGCGCCAATCCGGCTCGTGGGAGCGGTAGTCGCGCTGCGGCTCGCTGTCGTCCAGCGGCACTTCGCCCGTCTGTCCGCCCGTGCAACCCAGCGCAGCCACCGCCAAGAACCAGCCCGCCCGTCCAAGCCGCCTTCCCATACCCCTTAGCATGCCGGCCGTAGCGAGCCGCGGCTAGCACTGAAATGCACAAATCGGCTCGACAAAAGGCACAATAGCGTGCATTTCATTTATATGGACTTCGAGCTTCTCGCGTCCGAGTGGTTGCGTGCGCTGCGGGGCAGGAGGTCCCAGACGGCGCTGTCCCGGCGGCTTAAATACAAGAGCAATATCGCGTACCTGTGGGAGTCTGGCCGGGCCTATCCGACGCTCGCCAGGACCTTCGAAGTGGCCCGCGCGACCGGCCTGGATCCGGTTCGAGCCTTGGGGGCGTTTTTTGGCGATGGCGGCGAGCGCCCGTGGCTCGGGAAAGGGAATGTGGACCCGGTCGGCCTCGTGACTCCCTTGCTCGACGACCTGCGAGCAGGTGTGAGCCTGACCGAGCTGGGACGGCGTACGGGCTTTTCGCGGTTCGCGATTGGGCGCTGGTTGGACGGCCAGACGGAGCCCCGCCTGCCCCAGGCCCTGGCACTGATCGAAGCTTGCAGCCTCAGGGCGCTCGACTTCGTCGCCAGTTTTGTCGATCCAGCATCGTTGCCCTCGTTTGCGGGCCAGTATCGGGACCTTCAGGCCGCGCGTCGGGCCGCCTACGAGTTGCCCTTTTCGCAGGTGGTCGTCCACGCCCTGGAACTCGACGCCTACGCGGCACTTCCAGGGCACCAGCCGGGCTTCCTGGCAGACCTCTTGGGCATCGAACCTGCGCTGGAGGAAACCTACCTCCAGACGTTGCTGGCTGCGGGCCAGATCCGCTTCGACGGAACGCGCTATCTGCCGACCCGCGTGCAGGCTGTGGACACACGGGGCGACGTGCGCTCGGCTGCCAGCCTCAAGGCCTACTTCGCACAACTGGCGGTGGACCGCTTGCGGTCAGGGGTCAAGGCCGCCAGCGGCTACAACGTATTCGCCGTGTCCGAGGCCGACTATGTGCGCATCGAGCAGCTTCAGCGCAGCTACTTCACCCAGTTGCGCACGATCGTCGCCTCCTCCGAGCCCACCCAGGTTGTGGGCCTGGCGAGCACCCAGCTGATGGCCCTCACACGCCACTAGCTTAGCTAGCTAGCCACGTGATGATCGTGCAAGTGATCGGCTTCGCAGGGGTTTCGGTGAAGGAGGGA
>JAPPOR010000837.1 GCA_028817905.1 Myxococcales bacterium | reverse complement strand
GGTTCGCAACACGACAACGCCGTCAAACTGGACTCAATTGTCAAAGCGCTGGCCCAAAGGCCGCAGAAGGAGCCGGGGACGCTCCCGAAGTCGAGGACCACTCCAGGCGCCGTGGGTCGGTGATGGATGCGGGCTAAGCAGCGCTCTGCTTCAGCTGTTCGAGCGTGTCGTCACGCAGGCCGAGCACGGCGATCGCCTGGTCGCGCAGCACCGACCACTCGTATTCGTCGGGTTGGTTGCGTGCGCTGCGCAGCACGTGCTCGGCGGCCTTTAGAACGAAGACGGGAGGGGAAATCTCGGGCTCATCGCTCGGCAGCGCGTGGTGCAGCTTGGTGCCCTGCACGATTTCGTCTGGAAAGCGCCAGCTGCGGGTCAGCAGGTAGCCGGCGATCGCGTGGTGGGTCCCAAACGTCGCAAGCTCCAGGGCTGTGATCGGGCGGTCCGCCTGGAGCGTGGCTTCCTGGTAGAACGCCTGGTACCCCTCGAAGCGGTTGATCATGGCGGGCACCGCACAATCGGCGAGCAGCCCCAGCATGTAGCAGGCATCCAGGTCCTGACCCACGGCTCGAGCGATCTGGCCACATACGGTAGCGCGCTGAACGGAAGCCTCCCAAAAGCCCTCGATGAACTTCTTGTCCTTGACCTTGAAGCAGCCACGCACCGAAAGCGCCATCACGAGCGACCGGACACTTCGCAGACCCAAGAGGGAAATCGCTTGGGGCACCGAGACCACCTTCTGGCGAAGCCCAAACATCGGCGCATTGACCGACTTGAGCAGGCCCGCGCTGAGCGCGGGATCTCGCTGAACGATCTGGCCCAGTTTCGCGTGGTTGGGAGCGCTCTGGTTGGCCTCCTCGAGAAACGCCACGAGCAGTTCGGGGCGCGGAGGAATCTTCAAGCCCTTGAGGAGTTTCGCACCATCGTCGATCGAGAGATCATTGGCCATCGGTAGGTCTTTCTAACGGAGGCTGGCCGCCATTTTTTGCGAGGTCGCCTCCCCTGAAAGATGTTTTCTAAATCACATGTATTTCGATGTCGCGAGCCGATACACTTCCCCGGCTATGGCGCTCTCCGGGCACTTCTGGACGGTCTATCCGACCCTCAAGCATACCCTCGCACCTGCCCGGGCACCCGAGGCGGGACCCTGGTCCACCACTGTGCCCGACGCAGACCTGGGTACCGTCACGTTGACGGGCGCGCTCCGGGATCATCCCGGCAGCGACACCTGCCTAGTGGTCGTCCACGGGCTGGGCGGCGCGATCGACGGCTTCTACAACGTACAGGCGGCCCGCGCGGCCGAGCGCCTGGGGATGAGCTGCCTGCGGCTTGCGCTGCGAGGTGCTGACCGGCTCGGGGAAGATTTCTACCACGCGGGCCTGGTCGACGACCTCACGGCCGCCCTCCAAAGCCCAGCCCTCGCACGCTATCGGCATCTATTGCTGATCGGGTACTCGCTCGGCGGACACATGGTGCTGCGCTGGGCGCTGACACCGAGTGACGCGCGGGTGCGAGCCCTGGTCGCCATGTGCGCACCACTGGTCCTGGGTGAAACCAGCGCTTCACTCGACCGCCCGGCTGCCCGTCCCTACCGGGCCGCGGTCCTGCTCGGCCTCAAGCAGATCTACGCCTCGGTCGCGGCGCGCAGAACCGTCCCGACCGACCTGGCGGAGGTGCTGCGCGTTCGCACCCTGCGACAATGGGACCATTTGACGGTCGTGCCGCGCTTCGGCTTCGACTCGGTCGACGACTATTACGCCCGGATGAGCGTCGGCCCATGGCTAGCGGATCTAAAACGGCCCGCCCTGATCGTGCACAGCGAGCACGATCCCATGATCCCACTTGCGACCTATGAACACCTGACGACGGGCGACCTGCCACTGGTCACCTGGTCCCGACCGACCTGTGGCGGGCATGTGGCGTTCCCGCAAGATGTGGACCTGCGACTGTCTGGCCTGGCGCGCAGGGCAGGCGAGGACGCGGAAACGCAGTCGATCCGCTGGATGCTACAACAGTGCTGAACAAAGACTTCACTGCGCGGTGCGCCCGCTAGCCCGGATGATTCATGAACTCTGCGTCGGATCGCGCAGGGATTCGGCTTCACACGGCTTTTCGGCGACCGACCCACATACTGCCTGTATTTGCGAGGGCGACGAAAGGCGTGTGAAGTCGAAGAACAAGCGAGGCGATGCAGAGTTCATGAATCATCCGGGCTAGACCGGGCAGACCCCTCGATCCCACACCCGAGACACTCCGTGCGCATGCAATGGGCGACCGACGTCAGGAGCGTGCGCGCGGAATCGGCGGCCGCCGCCATCGCCAAGCCTTCAAAGCACATGCCGAAGTGGTCTCCCTGCACGCGTGCGCAGCGGTTGTGCTCGATGAGCCCCGCCCGGCACGCCCCATCGGTCTCGCACGCACCCACTTCGATCCGACAGGCCGCGGCGATGCACGCGGCGCAGCCATGCAGAAGCTGCTCGGGCAAATCGCCAGCAGCGGGATGCCCTGCCGGTGCGGCTTCCACCGAAACCGGGTGGGCAGCCCGCACCACTTCTGTGCGTTCCGGTGCGCCCGGACCGGGCTGCGTGACGCAACCCACCAGCCATGCCACAAGGACAATGAGGTACCCAGGACGCGCGCCGACCCCGCGCAAACAAGCGCCCAGTACCAAGAACACCGCAACGACACTGCTCTGCCCAAACATAACCGGTATGGCCCGTAGTGATTCCAACGGCTCACGCGACGAATGTTGCAACCCTGGGCCGACTCCAAAAGAACGCCACAGCCGTGCAACCGAAGGCTGCAAGCATCAGTACCAGTACTTTGGGCCCGCCCGGACGAAATTCATGAACTGCGCATCGGCTCGTTCGTTCTTCGACTTCACGTTCTCGCTGCTCTTGAACATCCGGGAGGTATTCCCGTCGGTCGCCGAAGGTCCCAGTGAAGGCGAAGCCCCGCGCGCTTCGGCGCGGAGCTCACAAGCAAGCCGGACAGGGACGTTCGCAGCCACCTCATGCCTATGTCCGCGCGCGCGCGGCCGGCGCAGCGTGCCAAGCGCGACGAGGCTATCGTGATCACGCTAGCTGGATTGGCCGTTGCCGCAGTGTTGCTAGGGATCGCAGTGGCAATCTCCAGGCGCCCTACCCGGCGTCGCAAACGAGCGCTCAAGGCTCTTCTGGAGGCCTGCCACGGAGAACAGGACCTGGCCGAGCGCCTCGTGTTGTCGGAAATGGAACGGGACGACGGCATCGGATATGCCGAAGCCGCCCGCCGCGCACGCGTCCGGCTACAACGCGACCGGCGCTAGCTAGCCCGCATCCATCACCAAATCACGCGCCCTCGCACAACTGCTCGCCTCCGC
>JAPPOR010000804.1 GCA_028817905.1 Myxococcales bacterium | reverse complement strand
GCAGCCGGAACCCATTGAGCGCCCCTCAGAAGAGGCCGACGATCCGCTCGCCTAGTCCCCTTGACTGGGGTGATCGTGAGCATTCGAGTCAAGTTCGGTCGAGGTGGTTCTTTGCTGCGATACGCCGCGGGTCAAGGGGACCAAGTCGCACCTGCGGTGCTCCGGGCAGTGATGGACGGCCGGATTGGCCTCACGCAGACTCGCCGCGAGGTCGTCTTCGCAATCCGCGGGGCTCCATGCCTCGTCCGGGCTGGCTGGACGCCTTGAGGCATCCATGGAGCAGCCTCGGGGGACGATGGTGGAGGCGCTGCCCCGCTAACGACCTTGAGTCGGCGTTCTGTGGGCGTTTGCGTCAAGTTTGGTCGCGTTACCTTGATTGGAAGCGTTAGGACTAGGTCGCTAGGAGCTCATCATTCTTTGTTCGCGTTGTATCCAGGATTCTCTGCAGACCCGCTCGCGTTGTCCGCAAGGCCAAGTGTGCTAGGGACGTACTTAGGGGCCCAGAGGCGTCGACGGGCGGCAGGGCCAGCGCGAGGGTCAGCCATGGATGGGATGTTCGCCGCACTGCGGCTATTGGGAGCGCTGGGGCTGTGCGGCCTCGCAGCATGCGGGCGCACCCCTATTGGGGGGGACCTGGACTACGGCGGCGGAGCGGCCGGAGAGCGAGAGGGAGACGCCCGAACTCGATCGGAGCAGGCTTTCGACGAACAGGACAAGAGACCCACTGCCCCCACCCCGGTCGAGGTCGAGCCAGGCCGACCCAGGGGCCCGAGGCCGATACGAGAGCTGACGCCACCGGGCCAGCTACCTCCTCCGCCTCCACCACCCCCGTCATCGCGCCGGGCGCCTCCGGACGCAGCGCCCCGGTGCGGCGACGGTATCGTGCAGACCGGAGAGCTCTGCGACGGCGACCGGTTTCTCAATGTTGATCGGTGTGATCAGGTCGGGTTGGGGCTCGGGAAACTCGGTTGCTCCGAGCGGTGCCGAATCGACACTTCAGCGTGCCAATTTCGGCGACCTCGGCCTCCTAGAAATCAGCCAAGAGTCCGGGCATGTCTGGCAACCGCACGGGCCAACGCGCCGAATCTCGCATGCGCGGACGAGCTGTGCCAGTGCGACCTGCAAGCAGCAGCGGCTTGCGGCGCACGCTGCTGGGACACGCTGGTCTGCCTCAGCGAGACGTGCGGCAACCCGGACGCCGACTCCTGCACGCCCGAAGCGTGCTACAATGGCACGTTCGTCGACATCGGCGACCTGCTGCCCTGCCTGCTCCGCACTCGTGAGACATGCGGACTGTTCGGCGAATTGGAGCCGCGCAGCTTCTGCGGCAACGAAGTGGCTGAGGGAGACGAGATGTGCGACGGTGGCGACCTCAACGGCCTCGATTGCGCAGATCTGGACCTGACCGGTTCCGGCCTGCGATGCGACGCGAGGTGCCGCTTGGACTTCGCAGCCTGCGGGACAACGCTCGACAGCTGTGGCGACGGCAGCCGAGACCCTGGCGAACAATGCGACGGCAACGACCTGGGAGGCCGCACGTGCGAGAGTTTCGGGCTGGCCGGGGATGGACTCGCCTGCAACGATAGGTGCATTCTCGATGCCCGTGGCTGCGTTGAGGCTGTATGCGGCAACGGGCACCGCGAGGCCGGCGAGGACTGCGACGGCGAGGAGATTCCGGGTGGTTGCGCCGATCAGGGCTTCACTGGCGGAGCGCTAGGATGCTCGGCAAGCTGCACGTTTGACGTCTCCCGTTGCACGGAGTGCGGAAACGGTCGGGTGGAAGAGGGCGAGGTCTGTGATGCGGCGAATGTCTCAGGCCAAACCTGTCGTAGCCTGGGTTTCTCCGGAGGCACGTTGGCGTGCTCAGATGCATGCGCCTTCGACATCAGCTCCTGCAGCCGCTGCGGCAACGAAGCGCTTGAGCCGGGGGAGGTCTGCGATGGGATGGACTTGAGCGGCGCCTCATGCATGTCACTCGGCCTAGCCGGCGGTGTTCTCGCATGCGATCCGAATAGCTGCCGATACGACACAAGTGGCTGCGAGATGAGCACCCAGCTGTGCGGCAACAACGTTGCGGAAGCTGCCGAGGAGTGCGATGGGATGGACCTGGCCGGGCTCGATTGCAGCGCGCTGGGATTTGACATCGGAGCCTTGGCCTGCAATCCCGACACATGCCGCTACGATAGCTCCGACTGCCGCTTTGAAGTGCCGGAGCCGGAAGCCTCTTGCATGATGTGTAGGCAAGAGCGCTGCCAGGAAGCCATCGAGAGCTGTGTAGACGACGGCACGTGTATCGAAGGTATGGCGTGTCTGGCGGAAAGGTGTGGACCCAACGCGAACATTGACTGCGCCGTGCGGTGCTTCAACCCAGACGCAGCCCTGCTCGCCATCGGCATGTTCTCGTGCATCGTCTCAGAATGCGGCCAATCGTGCATCGGCGAGTATTGAGGCACAGCGGCCGCGGGCTTATCGTTCGCTTCCCGAAAATGGACCTTTTTGACGTCACGGTCTGCACCCAGACCAGAGCGAGCGCTGCGACCCGCGGAATGGGGGTGTACGGCAGCTTCGCCGCGACGGTTCAGGACGCGTGCCCTTTCCGCAATGAAATTTGGCTAGCCGCCAGCAACGGTCATGCGACTCACCCGGAAGGTCGGTGTGCAGGTCGAAGTGCGCAGGTCCTCGTCATTGGCGATCCGGTCGATGCCCTTCAGGATCTGATCAAGGTTTTCGGAGATCGTGACCTCCTCCACGGGAAAGGCACGCTCGCCCCCCTCGATCCAGAAGCCGGACGCACCGCGACTAAAGTCGCCGGTGATCCCCGTGAAGCCGTAGCCCATCATATTGGTCACGTAGAGCGCCCGATCGGTCGAGGAAATCAGTGCCTCAGGGTCGACGTCGCCCGCCTGCAACACAAAATTGGTCGTGGAGGCGCTCACGCCCCCCCCCGAGCCCCGCGAGGCGTTGGCAGTGCTGGCTCGTCCCAGCTTGCGTGCGCTGTACGAGTCGAGCAAGAACGTCTTTAGTTGCCCACGGTCGACCACCACATGTCGACGCGACAGGAGCCCCTCACCGTCAAACGGCCGAGAGCCTGGACCGCGCGGAAGCAGCGGATCATCAACAACCGTCACCAGCTCGCTCGCGATCGTAGAGCCCTCCCTGTCAGCGAGGTAGCTCGCCTTGCGCCACACGGCGCCACCGGTAATGCACCCGGCGAGCAAACTCAGCATACTTCGACCGGCGTCGGGATCGAAGATCACCGGGACCTGCTGCGTGGCGAGCTTGCGGGCCCCCAGTTTGGCCAGCGTCCGACGCGCGGCCTCGACGCCAACTGCCTCGGGGTCTTCCAGCTCCGAGAGGTGACGCCGCGCACTCCAGTATGACCCTGACCGCTTCTTGCCATCAGTGTCGTCGGCAACCGGGTTCACGTAGATCGACGCGTAGGTCCCGAAGTTGCCGCCTGCGAATCCGCCGCTGGTCACCAGCGCCGAAGCCCCAGACTGGCGACTCACCGTGGCTCCCTCACTGTTTACGAGCCGCTTGTCCGACTTGAGGGCAGCCCGCTCCGCCAGCTTGGCCATTTCCAGGGCGCGCTTGGCATCGATGGCATTGACCTCAGAATCGAACAAATCGAGGTCGGGATGGTCCTGCCTGACGGACAAGAGATCCTGATCGGGCGGACCGGCGAACGCATCGGGCTGGGAAAGCCTGGCCAACTCCAGAGCGTCTTCAATAAAACGCGTCAGCCCGGCGTCGCTGAGGTCACTGGTGTACGTGACTGCCACCTGCTGGCCGCACATGACTCGCAGCCCCACGGAGCGGCTGCCCGCCTCCTCCACCAACTCCGGCTCGCCCAGGCGGACCTTCGCGGAGAGGTGAGCCCCCTCGCTGACGACCGCCTCCGCCACGTCCACGCCGGCCTTCTTGGCCTGCTCAATGATGCGCTGACCCAGCGCGATCAACTCGTCGATGTTGTAGTCCGACATCTACCCTTCCTCGTAGGCACCCGTGGCCGATCCGTCAACCAGCCTGCGTGCCGCCTACCGTCATCCCCGAGATCTTGACTGTCGGGCAGCCGACACCAACCGGAACAGACTGCCCCTCCTTGCCGCAGGTCCAGATGCCATCCGACGTCTGCATATCGTTGCCAGCCATGGTGACCTTGCGCATCACGTCCGGGCCGTTGCCGATCAGGTTGACACCCTTCAGGGGCGACGTCAGTTTACCGTCCTCGATCAGGTAGCCTTCGGTCAAAGAGAACACAAAGTTGCCATTGGAGATGTCCACCTGGCCGCCTCCGAACTTGCGCGCGTATACGCCGCGCTTGACGCTCCGCAGTACCTCTTCTGGGTCGTGAGGCCCCGGCAGCAGCAGGGTGTTCGTCATGCGTGGCATCGGATGCGCTTGGAAGCTCTCACGGCGACCGTTACCGCTGGGGCGTGTTTCAAAATGCCGGGCGGAGTGGCGGTCGTGCATGTACCCCACCAGCACACCCTTGTCGATCAGGAGGGCACTCTCGGGCGCATGCCCCTCATCGTCGACATTGATGCTGCCACGCGACCCCGCTAGGGTTGCGTCGTCCACGACCGTACAAAGCTCGCTCGCCACCGGCCTCCCAATGCAGTCGGTGTAGTTGCTGGTGCCTTTGCGATTAAAGTCGGCTTCGAGCCCGTGCCCGACAGCCTCGTGCAACAGGATACCGCTATCCCCCGGCGCCAAGACCACCTCCATCTCACCTGCCGGAGACTCACACGCATCCAACATGATGATCGCGTGTCGCACGGCCTCGCTAGCGTGCCACTCGGGCGAAAGCTCGGAAAAGTAGTCGAGGGACAAGCGCCCACCGCCGCCGGAATTGCCCGATTGACGGCGCTTACCGTCCTGAGCGATCACCCGCACACCGAACCGCATGAGAGGCTGCCGGTCGCGTACGAAACGACCGTCACTTGAAGCGATCAGGATTTCCCTGACTTCCTCGTTCAAGGATGCCTCGACGCGAATGACGCGCGGATCCTCATCACGCGCAGCTCGATCCGCGCGCAAAAGCAACTCTCGCTTGTCCTGACCGGGGGCGTCGAGGGTCAAGTCGGCCGACTGATATCGGCTGGGCACCTCGGCCGCCTCGAAGGCGATCGGGTCTACACTGCCGCCACCGTCGGCGATCTGTGCAGCTGTGCGGGCTGCGCCCGCCATCGCCTCTGGGGTCAAGTCCTGGACGTAGGCATAGCCGGTGGCGTCCCCTTTCATGACGCGCACTCCCAACCCCATCGTGACGGACCGTCCAGCCGCCTTGAGAATCCCTTCGTCGAGCGAGTAGCTGCCTCCCGCATGGTACTCGAAAAACAGATCCGCGTAGTCGCCACCCTTGGAGAGAGCAAGACTCAGAAGTCGGGTGGCGATTGCCTGATCGATGGGCGTTGGCCCGGAATCGGCGAACGGGGCTCGGTAGCGTGAACTCGTGGACATGGCAAAAGGATCTTACGCCGGATCCGGCCGGACAGCTCTCCAACCCAGGCTTTTTTTTTCTGGGCCGTTGGATCGGCGTCGAAAACGTGGTGGGATGCGAGCTTGTTGATAATTGGGCAGGAATGGAAGCGCACGTCGAAGCGATTGTGAAGTCCCTGGTGGCTGTGGCCTGGGCTGACGGGCAGATGTCTGGCAAGGAGCAACAGGTGCTCGAAGCCTTGATCGCCGCGTTTGAATTGGGGAGCGAAGATGCCAGTACCGTTCGCGCATATGCGACCGAGGCGCGTACGCTGGCTGACGTGCCGCTCTCGGAGTTGAGCAGTGACGACCGACGCCTGCTCCTGCAGCAGGCGGTCATCGTGACCTACGCCGACGGTGAACAGTGCGATGAGGAGCGGGCACTCTTGGCCGATCTGGCCAAGACACTTCATATCCCGGAAGGCGAAGCCGAGGAAATCCTATCGGCGGGAAAGCGACGCGCAGAGCGCTTGCTCTCACTGCTGTAGCTGCAGCGCACGCGCGAAGCTCTGTTCGGCCAGCTGGGCCGCGCGCTCCCAGGTGAAGTGAGCACAGCGCCCCAGGGACTCCGAGGAAAGTTTTCGTTGTAGATCCGGGTCCTTGGCGAATCGCAGAACAGTGTCCGCAATGTCGCGCGGAACCTCGGGATCGAAGTACAGTCCCGCATTGGCAACCACCTCGGGCAGGCTGCCGCGATGACTTGCCAGCACTGGGATTCCGCAGGCCATCGCCTCAACGGCGGGCAGGCCAAAGCCCTCCCACAGGGAAGGCAACGCCAAGGCAGAAGACCCGTTGAGCAGCGCGACCAACTCGGAGTCCTCAACGTGCCCGGTGAAGTGCACGTGCTGCTCCATCCCTTCGGCCTGGATCAGGCGACGCAGCGCCGCCTCGTTGTCCGCAAAGCCCTTGCCGACCGCACCTCCCACAATGGCCAGGTGCACGTAGGGGACCTGGCCGAGTACCAGCGGCAGAGCCCGCACCAAGGAAAGGAGGTTCTTGTGGGGACTGATGCCACCTATGTAGGTAATCAGCATCGCCCCGTCGGGTACTCCATAGCGCAACCGAGCTTGCCGAATCCGATCCTGATCGCGGAGCGGCTGAAAGATCGCGTCGGCCGCTTCAGTCACGAGGTCGATCCGGTTCGCAGACAAACCCAGAATGCGTTCGAGATCATCGGCGGAAGCCCGCGAAACCGTCATCACTCGGCGCGCCTGATACTGAGCCAGCTTGGTCTTGACTCGCCAGAGCAGCTCGTTGCGGCGCGATGGAAACACGAGCCGTGGAAACCGCTCCGCGATCGTGTCGTGGAACACGACCACGACCGGCGTCGCAGAAACCAGCGGAAAGTAGGAGTAGAGTGCGGGATAGAAGAAGAGGTCGAAGCGAGCCGCCGCCACCGCCCGCGCCGCAGTCAGCACATCGCGGGCGGCACGCCCACCCCCAACCGCTGCGGCCCCCAAGCTGCTGCGCTCATGGTTCACGACGATCGCATCGGCTCCTTCGGGGATTGTCTCGTCGGGCGTGCGATCCAACAGCAGCGTATAGCGGAAGTCGCTGGAACGGGCCACCATCGCTCGCACCAGGCCCCGCGTGAAACGCCCAAAGCCCGTGTCGTGCCACCAGGTCGTAGCGTCGATACCTATGCTGCGGCGCACCGCCATGCCCGGCCTGCATACCATAGATTCGCAGACCACCGGCCCTACGTGGTGAGCCCAGTTTCACGAACCCGCAACGCGATTCGGCTTCACGGGACGGGCAAACGACCGAAAACTCACCGCATGTACGAGGGAGGCTAAAAGCTAGCTAGCTAGTGTCCTTCCAGGAAAGGGCACGCGCCCTTTCCCCCGGCGCGGCAAAGCCGCTCTATGTGCACCCACCCGTCCCCCTTTCCGCGGGTCGCGCCGCTTCGCCTCGCTCCGGCCGCACACCGCAACCTCGAAAAGGCCTATTTCGAGATGGACACTCGCCAAGCCTTCAGGAGGCGGAGCGGTGCGCCGTGGCTTGGCGAGCGGCGCTACTTTTGCACCTGGGCGAGCGGCGCTGCTGAAGGGCTGCCGCGGGCGGAAATGACACGCAGGGCCAGGTACGTTGCTGTCAAGCCCAGCGGAATCGCGAGCCACGCGCTGAACAGGCCGAGGCCAACAGGGACGCTGCCGCAGGCGAGCGCCACGGTCGCGGCGAGCACCGCGTACGGTAGCTGCGTGCGGACGTGCGCGACCTGCTCGCAGCCGGTCGCCAGAGCACTCATGATGGTCGTATCAGAGATCGGCGAACAATGGTCGCCGAACACGGATCCAGCGAGAACAGACGACAACGTCGTAAGCAAGAGCGCACGATCGTCCGGGGCAAGCTCAAACGCGAGCGGCGTCGCCAGCGGAAAGATGATCCCCATGGTGCCCCAGGAGGTGCCGGTGGCAAAGCTCACCAACGCGCTGACAAGAAATACAACGGCGGGCAGCAACCCGGCGTCGAAGCCCGCGCCAAGAATGCCCACCAAGTAGCGCGCGGTCTGCAAGTCCTTGCAAGCGGCACCAAGAGCCCAAGCCAGCAGCAGAACCGCCATGACCGGCACCATCCCCAACGCACCGCGACCCCACTCGGAGGCTGCCGCCGCCCACCCCAAACGCCCGGTGCGGGCGGTCGCAACCAGGGCCGCCGCGCCACCAGCAAGCGACGCGAACACCATCGCCTTGGAACTGCTCGCGTTCGTCAGAATGTTCTCCAAGGTCAGCGGCAACCCGGCAGACAAGGCACCAGCGCGGCCGGTATAGTAGAGCCCGAACACGACGGTCAGGAGCACAAGAAGTAGCGGAAACGCGGAAATCCACAAGCTGCCCGTGGCTGGACGCTCGCCGACTCCGGTCGACCGCTCGCCACTGACCGCCTCCTCCGCTTCTGGAGGGTCGACCAGGACGGCACGCTCCGCGCGCGCCATCGGCCCGAAGTCGCGCCCTGATAGGGCGATCATCACGCCCAGCCCTAGCATGAAGATAGGATAGAAGCGCGTTGGCAGGGTTGCGAGGAATACGGCATAAGCATCCCCTGGCAGCGCTAGGGCCTGCAGCTGGTCGGCAATGTAGCCAATCTCAACCGCAATCCAGGACGAGATGGGCGCCAAGGACGCAACGGGAGCAGCCGTCGCATCCACAATGAACGCCAGCTTCTCGCGGCTAATACGAAGCCGCCGAGCCACCGGCCCCATCGTGGAGCCGACCATCAAAGTGTTGGCGTAGTCGTCGAAGAAGAAGACCAAACCAAGCACCCAAGCTGTCATCTGGCCGCTACGTCGCGTGCGAGCGACCCGTGCTATCCGCGTAGCCAATCCCCGTGCCCCACCGGAGCTGCGCAATAGACGCATCAAGCCGCCTAGCAGCACGGCAAACGACAAAATCCAGCGGTGTCCCCCATCCTCAAACGCTCCCCAGACGTATGCTGCCGCCCGCAGGAAACCGGCGACAGGATGGAACTGAGCCATCACGAGGGCGGCGACCAAAACCCCTGCGGACAGGGCGATCACCACCCGCCGCAGAATCAATGCCAAGGCGATCGCGAACAGGGGCGGAACGACCGCAAACCACGTTGGTTCGACGGGTTCAGCCATCAGGGAGCTGGCTGGCAGGCGTGGTTCTTGATCACGTAGGTAGATCCACAGGCAGTGCAGGTGTGTCCGCCATCCCCGGATGCTCCGAGGCGAGTGCCGCAACGGCATACCCAACCGATCTGGCGGGCTGGATTTCCGACCACCAGACCGAACGCGGGCACGTCTTGGGTCACGACCGAGCCCGCGCCAACAAAGGAGTAGGCGCCGATATGGTGGCCGCAAACGATCGTGGCGTTGGCCCCGATCGTGGCGCCCCGTTCGACTTGGGTGGTTCGAAACTCATGCTTGCGGGCCACAAAGGCACGTGGATTGACCACGTTCGTGAACACGCAACTCGGCCCGAGGAACGCCTCGTCGGCGACCGCCACGCCTGCGTAGAGGGACACGTTGTTTTGCACGCGCACGCGGTCCCCGATGGAAACCCCATCAGCGACGAACACGTTTTGACCAAGCACGCAATCGCGCCCAATGCGTGCACCGGAAGACACGTGGACAAAATGCCAGACGCGGGTCCCTGCACCGATCTCCGCCCCGTCATCGACGACCGCTGTCTCGTGGACCTGCACATCCATCGGGGCAGTCTACCACCCAGGCGGCCAGCCTGGCCCGACGACGTACACGCAGACCGCCGAACGCGCCTCAGTCGACGGCGTTCCGACTCGGTCAGTACTTGAGGTTTCCCTTGTCCTTGCCCGTAGCACCCGCGCCGATGCCCTCGACCACGGATCCGCCCATGTCCTCGAACTTGAAGCCCTCCGCGATGCGCCAAGCGTTGCCGTCATCGGCGCGAATCATGATGTCGACGGCACCAACGTCCATCCCAGTTGGCGTGCTGACCAGGATGGTTTCTGGGTCGAGAATGGTCACTTGCTTGGACTTCTTGGTGCCGAAATACACCGTATAGCCGATGTCCTGGCGGAAGTTCTGACCCAGAATCTTGACGTACTGGTCGCCCTGCGTATGGCCGACCTTGGGGTCCACATCGAGAATCGCCATCTCGCCGCCACCCTCGCAGGCGAAGGCAGATCCCAACAACCCGACGAGCAGCCCGCCGAGAAGAATCCTATACATCCATGTACGTGGCATCTAAACGTCCTCCCAGCCCCGACGGCTCGACCCGATCGCTCTAGGTGCCCAAGCGCCCACCGCGGAAAAATTGGCCGCTGGCACACCCGCGACGACAATACGCGAGCGGGACTTACATGGTCAAGCGCGGCGCGTGCTCCCGCTTGCCGACAACACCCTGCAAATCGCCGAAATTCCGAGTATTCTAAGGAACTCGAGGCAGAACTTGCCTCGTGACGTGAACGAACGTGGCCAAGCAGAATCTGCTCCTAGTCGATGCTGACATGCGCAGCCTGCGCGTGCTCGAGGTGAGCCTCCGCAAGGCGGGGTACAGCGTTGCCGCGTGCAGCGATGCGGTGGCCGCCCTGGAGATGATGGACCTCAGCAAGCCGGACCTGATCCTGTCCGACACTCGCCTGCCGGAACTGGATGGCTTCGCCTTCATCGAAGAGATCCGCAAGAACCCCGAATGGGTAGATGTTCCGTTCATCTTCCTCTCGAGCGACGTCTCCGTCGAAAGCAAGGTCAAGGGGCTTGAGCTCGGGGTGGAGGACTACCTCACCAAGCCGATCTACATCAAAGAGATCATCGCGCGGGTAAACCTGGTCCTACAACGCAAGCAGCGCGAAGGACTGGAACAGCGAGAGAGTGCAGGCAAGACCCGCTTCACCGGCTCCCTGGCGGATATGGGATTGGTCGACCTGCTGCAAACGATCGATAACAGCAAGAAGTCCGGGGTGCTGTATCTGACCAGTGGCAGAACTCGAGGGGCGGTGTACTTCCGCGACGGAAACCTGGTGGACGCGGAGCTAGGGAGCCTGCGGGGAGAGAAGGCCATCTACCGGACGCTTGTCTGGAACGAAGGCAGCTTCGAAATCGACTTCCGCGAGGTTCGGAACGAGGATGTCATTCAAACCTCGACCCAAGGTGTGCTGATGGAAGGCATGCGGCGAGTCGACGAATGGGGCCGTTTACTCGAGCAGCTACCAGAGCTGGAAAGCGTCTTCGAAGTCAACGACTCGGAGCTGCTCGAGCGACTCGCCGAGATTCCGGATGAAATCAACGGAATCTTGCGACAGTTCGACGGGGAGAGATCCCTGATGCAGGTAGTGGATGCCGTCAGCGGCGACGACCTGGAGACTCTGACCGCTATATCGAAGCTCTATTTCGAAGGATTGATCTTCGACTCAGGCAAGCGCGCGAGCGTGAACGACAACAGCCTCGAGGACTCCGAAGTCGGGGTGGTGCCAGGAGAAGAAGCCCTGGCACGCCCTGAAAGCGTCCCCGACCAGACGCCACCACCCACTTCGGATGCAGACCACGAGATTGCCGGCGACGTTCCCCTATCGCGTAGGACACTGGACTACACGACGGGCGCGCAGGTTGGCAGGGCAGCGTCTGCCCATCCAGCACTGGGGGACCCAGGGACGTTCCGCGAAGTCGGGGCCCGGCGGGACAATGTGGTCGACTTTCCACGCCGATCGAAACGTACACAGCGCCGCGAGCGAAGCGATGACGCACACGCAGCCCTCGACAGTCCGTTGGGGAATGTGCGCAAGCGCCGCAACCGGCGCCGCAAGCGCCTTAGCCTGGCCACCTCCCCGGGCATGCTGTCGATCGCAGGGATACGCGATGCCCCGAGCGTGGCGCCGCCGGATGGCCACATGGCCGAAGCGGTTCGCACAACCACGACCCAAATGCTCGGGACCAGCCAATCGATGCAACCACCGGCGGCGAAGGTGAGCCAATCGCCTAACGGCGCTGTCCCAACCATCCACGACGAAGAGCCGGCTCCACGCCGCAGCCAGGCGCCGCAGTTGCCGCAGGGCAAGATTACCCAGACAGCAGCCGTACCGCCGGTTCCCCCTAAGGCGCGCCCCACACCCGCCGAGCCACCCGCAATACCAGCGCAGGCTGCGGCACCGACGGCTTCCCGTTCCGCGCCCGCGCGTGCGCCGGCTGCTGAGCGGGACAAGAGCCCCGGCGCAAAGCCAGGAGCCGCCCAACCGGAGGCCGACCCGGATTGGCAGGTGGGGACCACTCTGCCACCGTCGGCCCATGGGCCCAACTACGTGCCCATTGCAGCCGTTGTCAGTCTACTGATCGTCGCCGCCGTCATCGCCTTGAGATTGATGGGTGCCCGCGACTCCCAACCGGGAGACCGAGCACCCGGGCGCGTTCCTGCCCAAGCGAGCCCCGCTCAAGCGACCAACCGGGCGGCGCCAGCGCCCAAGAAGCACACGGACTCGCAGCCGGAAGAAGCCCCGGGACAAGCGGAAACGCCCGCTAGCCAGGTCGCCACGGCCGCAGCTCAAGCGGAAGTACAGCTCGTCGATCCGACAGGTGGGGCGGAACCGGGTGCCGCCGAGCCGACCACCGTGGAGGCGGTGGAAGCAGCCCCGCCGGTGGACGCGCCTGCTCAACAAGACGAGCCGACGCCAGAGCAGCCCGAGCGCTCGCTCGGTGACATTCTGAAGGAAGCCGGTGCCCTGGACCGCCGGGGCAGGAACAAGCGGGCGATGGCTCTGTATGAAGAAGCCCTGGCGGAGCATCCCAACGCCAGCCCCCTCCTGAGCAGGATCGCATTCAGCCACCTCAACCAGGGGGACAATCAGCGTGCCGAAGAGTTTGCGGCCCGGGCGGTGGCCGTGAGCGCCACCAACTCCGAGGGTTGGATCGTGCTGGGCGCCGCGCGTCATGCGCGAGGCGATCGCCAGGGCGCCCGCGAGGCTTACCGTCAGTGCGCCGAGGTTGGCGAGGGCCAGTACGTAGTCGAATGCCGCCGCATGGTGCGCTAGCCCGGATTATTCATGAACTCTGCGTCGGATCGCGCAGGGATTCGGCTTCACACGGCTTTTCGGCGACCGACGAAAGGCGTGTGAAGTCGAAGAACAAGCGAAGCGATGCAGAGTTCATGAACAATCCGGGCTAGCCAGCCGGACAACAGAGCACTCTTGCTCAGCGCTGCCAACCCAGCGTAATGGTCACGGCGATCGCGTTCGGCGTGCGATCGTGACGATCACCCTGGGAAACGCCGAAGCCCACGTGAGTAACACTGGGGTCCAGCACGGCCGCAAGCGTGGTGACCCGCGACAGGTCATTCACGACTGCCACCACCGCGCCCGTGCGACGGAAATGGAGGCGCAACTCGCCAAGCATGCGATTGGTCTGCTCAACCGTCGCCTGTTCATCCTCAAGCGGCGGCTCAAAGAAGGTTCCGACGGTCTGCCTGGCGGCGAATTCGAGATCGCTATCGACCCTGACCGGCGCCACTCCGCGCTCTTTGCGAGCCGCGTTGAGCAGGGCCAGCAGCTCCGCCGGGGCTGCTTCCACATCGATATCCGGCAGTACGGGCACCAACAGCTGGGTGGCGATGAAGCGGACCCCCCCCGCCCAGCGCTCCGGTACAACGGCAACCCCCATGTGGGTCGGCTCACTGCTCAGAACGTTGCGCCGCTGCCCAGGGCGCGCGATGAGGGACTTGAACAGCCCGTCAGGCAAACCGGCACGGGCGATGTTTTCGCGCACCACCGCTCGCCCAAAGCCGGCGCGTTCTACCCGATCGCTGGGCCTGCCGGTACGGGGGGAACGGTGCCCGAAGAATGCTCCGTCGCGCATGTCCGTACAATGCTGGGCAGCCACGATGGACAAGAGGGGATCGAGGGTTAGCGCCGGCAGTTGAGCTCGGCGGCGCTCGGCCTGAAGATCGGCCACGAGCCGCGCCTGGGCCGCTCGAGCTCGCTCGAGGTCATCGCGCGGCAGAAAATACTCCTGACGCGGCGCCATCACCCCAACATAGACCGGCAGGCGGGCCAGGGACCGAAGCCCACGCTTGCCCTCCGCAAGCACCTCGACGCGGTAGGTTCCCTTCACGCTGGTCGGCACACGCACGTCGAATTCCGGGCCGACCCCTACCGGCACGACTTCGCGCGCCCCCCCAGGGCCGAAGACCTCAACGCGCGGATTCCCAAACCCCCCCGGGACCCGGCCCAGCATATGAATGGCGGAGCCGGTGGGTAGCGCCCGGGGCACGCGACCCAGGGAGAGAGGGCGATAGGAGAGAATCAACAACCAGCGACGCTGCCCGGCCACCACGACCGGCGCGAGCCCATAGTGCGTGTAGTCGCGCTCGCCCAAACGCAGCGCCACCGCCTGAGACAACTGCTGCGCCAGGCGAGCGTCCGACGCATCGGGAAGCACGACGGCACGGGGCATCACGTCGACTAGGCCCAGGTGACGGGCGTAGAATTCGCTGATCTCGACCGCTGGTAGGTCCCCGTCATGGCGCATGTGGGCACCCAGCCAGGCCGCCAGGGTGGCCAAGCGGCCATCTCCGACGAGCGTGCTCTCAGCGACCCGCGCACCATCCGCGATCGCGCGTTCGAACACGCTTGCGCGCGTCCCTTGCGCCCGCACGGCTCCCGGCTTGGACGCAACCTCGTAGCTGGATGCACCGACTTGGGGCGGCTTAAGGGTCAGGCGCGAGGGCGACGCGGGTCCGGTCGCACAGTGGACCATGACAAGCAGCACGGGCAGCGAAAGCAGCGCGCTCAGGACCCGCTGGGTCCGGAGCGGCACCTCAACAGCCCGCCACAGGGTCACGCAAGGGCCCAACCTCACGGGGCTATTCGACGAGCAGCCGAACACTCGTGGGGGCCGCAACGGAGTCGAGCGCGCTTTGAAGTCAAAAACCAAGCGAGAGGCCGCGCTGTAGGTGAGAGGTCCGGGCCTAGCCCTGCGGGAACGCGGTGCCGCACTCCGCGCAAAACTTGGCCCCGGAAGCTCCCGGCTGCCCGCACGCCGAGCAGAAGCGTGGCTTGGGAGCCAGTTCGGAACCACATTCGGCGCAGAACTTCCCCCCAGGAACCCGGGCCGAGCAATTTGGACAGGCAACCTGCTGGCCTTGACCTGTCGTGGGCGCGGGGGACGCGGCACCGCCACCGGTCGGGGGCTGCGCGAACTGTTGTCCCATGGCCTGGGCCATCCCAAAACCGACGCCTAGGGCTGCGCCACCCGTCATCGCACCGCCATCGCCGCCACCCCCTTGGGCCATGCCCTCGCCCGCGCCAACCATCGCTTTGCCGGCCGCGTAGCGCGCATAGTCGCCACCTGCCAGATTCTGCACGTAGCGGGCGTCGTTCTGAAAGTTCTGGTCCAGTTCGAACTGGCGCTGCCGCGCCTGCGCCTCGGCCTCCGCCACGCCGATATTGGCCACCCGAGCGGCGCGCTTGGCAGCGCCGATCTCGGACTGAGCTTGCTTGAGCCGCTGCTCGTCACCGTCCGATAGGTTGAGGTTGAACTCGCCTATCGAAGCAACCCGACATCCGATCTCTTCCAGGTCGGGCAACCCCGCGACGAAACGGTCCGCCAGCACCTGCTGCAACGGCATCACCTGTAGCATGCTGCGTTGCTCGTTGACCAGCACCTCACCCAGCACGGTCCTGATCCCGTTCATCATGAGACCACTGACCCACCGAAGCAGGTCTTCATTGCTCCCGCCTTTGCCCATTCCCATGTACTTGAGAATGAACGCCTCTGGGTCGACGATCTGAAACGCATAGGTCCCAAAAATACGTGGAGTGACCATCTCTCCAAGCATCGGGTCTTCCATCGAACCAAGCTCACCCCCAAAGCGCTGGTTGTAGATGGGGCGCATCGTCACGAAATAGAGATCGGTGACGAACGCATCGCCCCCGGTAAACTTGTCCACGATCTGACCAAGAAACGGGATGTTCTCGGTGGTCAGCGTGTGGCGCGTACCCGCACCCGCGGACCGCAATGTCCCAACGATCGAGCCGTCGCGAAAGAAGACCACGGCGTCGTCGGCGTCGATGGTCAGCTGAGCGCGCTGAGGAATCGTGCTATCGGGATGCTTGAAGATGAGACTCTGCTTGGTCGCGTCGGGGCGCGCGATCATCAGCTCGCGGACGCCCCCCTTGATGAAATCTATGATGCCCATCCAGGCCGTACCTCTCGCGATCGGTTCGAAGTTTGACGGACCGGCCCGCCCCGCCACGCCGGAGAGACGAACACAATCCGGACCATAGCCCGCAAACGGGCGACCGTCACGCCAGCTGAGCGCGCCCCCAATCTTCCGGCCTTCCGGGACACCGGTCGAAAAACTCCGGAACCCCGTATGCTCCTTGGCGTCTGATCACAGACCCCCATGCAACCAGAACGCGCCCAGACCACCGTGAGGACCCTGCGCCGATCGGCACCCTGCTGCCACAGAACGCACCAGGGCGTAGCACTGCTCACAATCGCGCTTGCCGCCACCATGGTCGCCCAGGGGGCAGCGCAGAGGGCTCCCGAGGGGTCGCCGAATACGGGCACTGAGGTGACCGGAAACCGCAACCGCGCCGCGCCTGGGCCCGCGGCGACCGGCCGCTCACCCATCCGGGCGCCCACCCGAGCAGTGGAAGACATCCTGCCATTGGCGGATCTCCCCGACGACCCAATCGGACTGGATCCCGGGGCCCGGGCACTTTCGGCAGAGGTCCCCGCCGCCGCGAAGTCTACAGCCAAGAAGGACAACGCTTCCCTTCCCGATGCTGAAGCGTTTGGCCCCTCTCCGGACCTGCTGCGAGCCCGCCGCGGCCAGGCGCTGACCGCAATCCCTGCGGTGCGAGAAGGCAGCCACGTTGTGACCACCACGTTCGCCGACGGCCGAGCCCAAGTGGTTGTCGATCAGCGGTTCGATAGCAAGAGCGACAAGCCGGCGGAGGTCCGCTATCGGATCCCGCTTTCGCGCGCAGCACAGGTGACCGCCCTTCAGGTATGCAATCCTGTCGGTTGCCGACGCGGACGCGTCGCACGCGGATCCGCACCCGACGCCTACGATGCCGCAGTGCACGCGCGTGGACCAGAGAACCCTAGCCCCCCTGTGGCCCGAGCGCGCATCATCAGGACCCGCACGGGGCTAGCCCTAGAGCTCCACGCAGCCCCCGTCAGCAAGCTGCTACCGCTGACCACGCGCGTGACGTTCGTGACACCAGCGCCTCTACATGCTGGCATGGTGCGTCTCTCCCTGCCGGCGCGCGGCATGGACCCGCGGGCCGCACCAGGGCTGTACGGCCTGGTCACGAAGGGGTTGCTCGATCCACGCATCGATGGCGAACGCGTGCAACCCGCCACAGAGACGACTGCTCCGGCCCGCGCCCGGGAAGGCGCCACGAACGAGCGTACGGGCACGTGGGTCGAACGCGATCCATGGCTTGGGGTGCGCCTATCGGCGCGCATGCCACGTGGCGGCCCCCCGCGCTTGTCAGCCTCCCATTTCAATTGCCCCGAGGGACGCAAGCGCTGCGCACATCTGCGGGCGGCCGCCGGGCCGCGCACACACGCTCCGGTAGATCTGATCCTCGCAATCGACGCAAGCCCTTCCATGGAGGGGGCAGGCCGGAACCGACTGACCGCTGCAATCGCAGCGCTGCTCAGCGCCGCGCCGGCGGGAACCCGCATTCGCTCGCTCATTTTCGCGGGTCGTGCCGAGGTGTTGACGACCGACCCGCAGGCCCCGGACCGCATCGGTCTCGCGGCCTTCAAACGCGCGGCAGGGGCGGCCGAGCTGGGCTCCGCCACGCGCTTAGCAAGCGCCATCACCTTGGCACGCGAGTTGTGGCGCAAGCAACGCGTACGGGGCCCTTCCGGGCGACCCATGAAGCGCCTGCTAGTCGTCATAGGCGACGGAGGCATCACCATAGAAGGCCAGGCCCGGCGCACCAGAGACAGACGACGCCCAACCACCATCGACCACGGAGGCGTCGAGATGGCGATCATCAACCTCGCCGATCGCGCCACCCTACCGGCGCTTCGAGCACTGGCCGTGCGGAGCGGTGGAGCGCTCGTAGAGGCAGGCCCGGAGGCGGCAGAGGCCGTACGCGGCCATCACAGCGGGCCCCTCGAAGAACAGCTCGATGCGGCATTCGCGCCGGTAGTCGCAGCGCGTGTGACGACCGTGGGCACCGACGCTGCTAGCTTGCCCGCCCTGCGAGCCGGCCACGAGGTTGCCTGGCAAGGGAGAATCCGGGGTCAGCGCGCGTCGCTGCGGGTCGGGGGTCAGCGTGCGGCGAGTCGCAGGACGGCCGACCCGGCGGGTCCGCTCGGCCCACTTTCCCCAGGAGTAGACCAAGCCGCGGATGGATGGCCGTCGCTGCTGGCAGTGGACGGCAAGGACCTGGCGCACCAGCAGACCGATTGGCCGATGGCACCCCTCGTTCAACCCCCCCCCCCCAACGGCCGCCCTAAGGC
>JAPPOR010000724.1 GCA_028817905.1 Myxococcales bacterium | reverse complement strand
CGAACAGGCGCGCGGTCTGCTCCGGGTTGCGGAAGTAACCTGAGGTGCAAGAGGGGCCGCGAAACTGCAGCCTCCCCTCCTGGCGCTCGGGCACCTCTCGGCCCATTGCATCGACGATACGGATTTCGTGCTCCGGCAATGGGCGCCCGCAGGCGACCACCTCGAGCGCCTCCTCGCCTTGGGCGGCTGGCAACGCCTGGCCGCTTCGCGCGAAGCGCTCGCGCCCTACCCGCTCGACCACCGGGCCTCGGTTCATCGGAGGAAAGGCCAGGCCGACCGAGCACTCGGCGAGCCCGAATACGGGCGACATGGAGCTCGCACGAAACCCATAGGGCGCAAAGCGCGAGCAAAAGCTCTCCAGGGTACGCGGGCTGACCGCCTCTGCGCCGTTGAGCGCAAACCTCCAACTCGATAGGTCTAGCCCATCGATGTCCTCGTCGCGAACCTTGCGGACTGCGAGCTCGTAGCCGAAGTTGGGCGACGCAGAGATCGTGCCTCGGTACCGGTGGATGGCCCACAACCAACGCTCCGGTCGCGCCAAGAACGACAGCGGCGACATCAGCGCGACAGGCATCGCGTAGTAGAGACCCGTGAGCCATCCACCGATGAGTCCCATGTCGTGGTAAAGAGGTAGCCAGCTCACCATCACGTCCTGCGGAGTAACCTCGGCGGCCTTTCCCATCGCACGAATGTTGGCGAGCAGGTTGCCATGACTGAGGACAACGCCCTTGGGCTGACCGGTGCTTCCCGACGTGTACTGCAGGAAGGCGGTGTCCTCGGACCGCGAGGTCGGCACCGGCACGCGCGGCGAAACAGCCGAGAGATCCTTCGGGGTCTTGACCGCCCGCAGGGTGGGCACGGCAGAGCGCAACAGGCGAGCCACTCCCTCGGCCTCCGAAACCGTAATCAGAACAGTACAGCGCGCGTTGTCCAGGATGCGCGCATGCCGGGTTAGGTGGTCCTCAAGCTGCGACGGGCGAGCGGGGGGGTAGATCGGCACCGGGACACAGCCGGCGAGCAGCGCAGCGAAGAAGCACGTCAGGTAGTCCCGTCCGGTGGGCAGCATCAGAGCGACCTGCTCGCGCGGCTCGACACCGAGCGCTAGCAGGGCGCCCGCACGTTGACTCGCTTCGCGCAGCAGGTCTGCGTACGAGAGCACCGTCTGCCCCTCGCCGGCTTCGAGCAAGTAGACGTGGGGACGGTCCGGATGCCTGTCGGCGTGCCAACGGAGCACATCGAGCAGGCTGCGCGCATTATCCGGCGTGGACTCCAACGTGGAATCGATGGTGCCGAGGGGGAGCGGCTCGAACTCGGAAGCGCGCCCATGCCCGTGTGGCGTAGCCGCGCGCACAGCCTGGATCAGGTCCGAAAGGGTCTCGGCTTGGGCAAACGTGTCCTCCGGCAAACTCACCGACAGGGCGCGCTCGATCCGCCCCACGAGCTCCACCCGCCCGAGACTATCAAGGCCCAGGTCCCGGTCGAGCCGACTTTCCGACCCCAACCGCCCAAGTCGGGGGTGGTCGGGACGCAACTCCCGCACCAGCTCCTCGGCGATGATCGGGACTGTCCGCTGGAGATCCTCGCGCTCCACAGAGGCTCACCTATGCGCATTTCGCTTCGTGAACACACAAACTCGAGAAGCGCTTGACGGAGGTATCAAGGCTGTCCTACCTCCAACCAGCGCAGAGGAGAACGCGATGAAAGCAGCCGCCTATTCGAAGCCGGGTCCGCCCGATGTGCTGGTCTATCAGGACCTTCCCGACCCTGTCTGTGGACCTCGAGACGTGGTCATTGACGTGCACGCGGTAAGCATCGAGGGGGGTGACGTGCTGGCGCGTGCGCGCCGACCCGTCGCCTCGGAAAGCCCCCACGTGGGCGGCTATCTCGCCGCCGGGGTGATCTGCCAGGTGGGGAGCGAAGTGACTGACCGGCACGTTGGTCAACGCGTGACAACCTCCGCGAACGCTGGTTCGCATGCATCCAAGCGCGCGGTCCGCGCGAGAGCCGCCTGGCCAGTACCGGACGTGCTGGAGCTCGACAAGGCCGCTTGCATCCCGGTTCCATTTGGAACCGCGGACGATTGCCTGTTCGAGTTTGGTCGCCTGCGGGCGGGCGAGTCCGTGCTCATTCACGCGGGCTCGAGCGGGGTGGGCCTGGCCGCCATCCAGCTAGCCAAGCGAGCGGGGGCCACCGTGCTCGCCACAGCATCGTCCGATAGCAAGCTGGCACGGTTGAAGGACTATGGCTTGGACCATGGCATCAACTACGCCGATAAGAGCTTCGTGGAGGAAGCGAAGGCACTCACTGGCGGGGGGCCGGACCTCGTGATCGATTCGGTTGGTGGCAAGAACCTCGAGCGCAGCATGCACTGCGCTGGCTACCGAGGTCGTATCGTGAGCATGGGCGGCGCTGGACGCGACCCGCATCAGCCATCCCTGGTCGGGCTGATGGGACAGAACAAGACGTACATCAGCTACTATCAGGGCGCCGAGCTGGCTTCCAAAGCGCAGCGCGACCGGGCACGCAACAACGTCCAGCGCCTGATCAACGAGGTTGCCGAAGATCGGTTGCAGGTGGTGATCGACCGCCGCTACAAGCTCTCACACGCCGCAGAGGCGCACGCCTACATCGAGAGCCGCAAACAATTCGGCAGGGTGATCCTGATCCCGGACGAACTCGCCGGCTAACCCGCATCCATCACCAGGGCACGTGCTGGGTGCGGGCTAGCGTTGCCTCCACTGACCAAAACTCTTGCGAAGCCGATCACTTGCGCGACCATCACCGGCACGGATGCAGTCCCAGGCTTCGGAACCCTCGCTTCACCCACACGCTCGACGAAACACGCCAACCGAATGACGATTCTGGCACTGTCTGCTGCTTCCCCGCGGGGAGCGAAGGCCCAGAGCTTGCGCCGCGGATCGACGAAGCCCAAGGTTCTCCCTCCCTTACGCCCTGGGATGCCACGGGGGTCGAAGATGGCTGCAAAGTTGCGGTCTGGTCCGCTGAATGAGGAATGCTACTGCACAGTTATGCGGCTGGGAGCGATCTTCGTGGCTTCGCTTGGGGCGCTCTGTTGCTGGGCTTGCGACACCCCAGCCGAGGATCCCGGGGCCGGCCTAGACCCCCCCACGCTTTCCACCATGGCGGCCCCTCCACCGCCGCCACCGCCGCCCGCTGTGCCCTCATCCGGTGGCGCGGGTGCGCCAGCCCTCGAACCCCCAATCGCGAGCCCCGCCAAGCCCCTGCCCGCAGGACCGTCACTGGGAGCCTCGCAAGCCGAAGCCGCACCGGAGGTGAACGTCGGTGAGCCAAGCGAACCACAGGCAAGCGCGCCGCCGACGAAAAAACCAGGCGAACGC
>JAPPOR010000873.1 GCA_028817905.1 Myxococcales bacterium | reverse complement strand
TCCCGGCGCGCTTGCAGCGCACACAACACGCCGCAGTAGCGGTGACCTCGATCGCAGCGGGAACAGATCACCACCAGCACCTGACATCGGGCGCAGCTGAACTGCCGGGCGTCGGCTCCTTTCGGGTCGATGGTGGTTCCGGACCACCGCCGACAACTTGCCTACCGCGTCAACCTCTGACAGAAGCGACCCCGGTGGCGACGACCCCCAGCGGGTCGCCTGCTCCGAGGCCAGAGCCCACGAGTCTGGCCGACGTCTGGGGGCTCTGGCCTCGGCTTTTTTGCGATGGCCGGGCGCACCCTAGGCAGCGCGCCTCACCGTCCCCAAGAAACGTGCAGACGCGTCACGGGGCGGGGGGGGGATCCACCCGCCGGGTGCGGCGATGGCCACCTGCGCCGTGCGGCCCTGCCGACCCACCCCGCGCCGCTAAAGTTACTTGCTGCGGGTCCGGCAGCCTGTACTGGTCAGCCTTGCCACCCACGGAATGGCCGGATAAATCTCAAGCGGTTTGTTGAGGCTCTGTGCATTTTCTCCGCCCGTCTTGCAGTCGCGATGCTTCACACATCACTGTCACTGGGCGCTGCGCCACTTGGCGCCACGCCCTCGATTGTGAGCTATCTCGCACGACCCGGGGACGCATCAAAGTCGATCCTGCTCAGGCCGCATCGGCGACAACTGCCACGCCCCATGCAACGTCTTCCGACTCAACGCAGGCGCCGGTGCTAGCCCGGAACATTCATGCCTTCGACGCCCGCCTCGCTCGTCCTTCGACTCCACAACGCTTTGTCCGCCCTGAGAGCGTACGACGATCGCAGCTCTGCGTTGATCGAGAGAGCCGCGCTCGCCGCGTCAGAGGGACGAGCGTTCGAAGAGCTCCCACATGAGCTCGTTGGCGGACAGATCGCTTGCACTGGAGGTGCTTCCGAGAGGGCAGGGGGTGCTTCCGGGCCAGCAGTGGCCGCCGCCGTCGACGACGCAATAGGTCACGCTGGTACCCGCTTCACATTCGGTATAGGCCTCGCAGAAGTGGTCGCCACTGCGGTAGACCTCCGCCGGCTCCGCATCGGTACAGCCGTTCAAGCTCACCCATTCGGCGACCTGACCTGGCTGGGCTGAGATGCGGGAGTCGTCCGTGCCCATGAAATCGATCAGCGACAATGGTCGAGAGGGCTCGCAACCGGGGCTGTTGCGCAGATCGGGAAACGACTTGGTACCGGCGACCGGTGCGATCGCCGCAAACACGTCGGCGGCCTGACACGCCAGGCGATAGCTCATGCGGCCCCCGTTGGAAAACCCCGTGGCGTACACCCGTGCGCGGTCGATGCAGGCGCGTTCTGCCATGAACTCGACGATCGCCAGGGCAAAGCCCACGTCGTCGACGTCCTCGCTGGCCGCGTCCCCGCAACAGGCACCCGCGTTCCACGATCGACCGATGCCCTGCGGGTAGACCACGATGAACCCCTTTTCGTCGGCCGTCTCGTCCATCTTGGAAAACAGCGTCCGTTGTTGCTCGGCGTTCGAGGTGGCGCCGTGGAAGTTCAACACCAGGGGCACGGGCCGCGCGTTGTCATAGCCCTGCGGCACGTAGATCACGAACTCCCGCTCCAACCCGTCGTGCATGAGGGAAGCCATGCGAAGGCCGGGCTCCAGGGCGGACTCCAGCGCGGACTCCGGACACATGACCGTCGCACCGCCGTCCGCGGATGCTGGCTCGGTGCTCTCGACAGGGTCGCTGGGCTGGGAACCCGCGTCCAACATAGGGTCCGATGCATCCTCGTCCGCGGCCGCCTGCGGCGGCCCATCGTCTGCGCCCATCTGCCGTCCCCCCGCCGTTGCACTCGGCTCGCCCTCGGGCGAGCCGGAAGGAGGGCCGTCGATGCTGCCCCCGGGACCTGGACCGTCTGACCCGTTGGCGCCGTCCGCGCGTGCCCCGGTGGCACCACCCGTCGACATGTCGCGGCCTGGCAGTTCGCCCGTGTCGCCGTCCGAAGCCCGATCCACGGCGCCCGCGGGTGTGGCAACCGCCGCGTCTCCGTCGCACCCGGCCACGATGAGCCATACGGTGAGCATGACGGTGCCTCTTGCATGCGATCGTCCCATCTGACCCTCTTCTCTCGTCTGACCGATGCTCTGGCATCTCACGGGCAGCGCAAGAGCGCAACGTCGCCGACTGGCGAGTTCAAAACCCGGGGCGCGCCTGCCCCAGACCACGGTTCCACGCGTCCGTGCAGCGCACTCGCGCACGCTCACCCGCTTCCCACAAGCCTGGGAACACCGACGCGACAGCCCTCCCACTGGACACGTCTTCGGCACGTTCTCCAAGGCCGCTGTCAACGTACCGGTCCCGGTCACGAGTCGCGGTTCGGGTCACGGGTCCGGTTCCGGCCACCGGGTTCCGGTTCCGGCCACGGCTCCTACCTACGAGCGGAGGGGAAGTGGGTCCAGCCGCCCCACGACCGCGTCCAGGCGCGCGTTCCCACCCGGTAGGTGAGATGGAGGGCGAAGGCAGCGCCCCCGATGGCCCATAGCCACGGGCCAAGCCAGCCCTGTCGCCATGCGATCACGGTCAGCGGAAGCAGCAGCGCGTACTTGGCAATGCGAAACCACGCCGGCTGCGTCTTGGGCGAACAGGCGACTTCGATCTCTCGGCGCACATTCAACTCGTTCACCAGTGGTTGAGCGTCATCGATAGGGTCCCAAAAAGCGCATGATATCAGATCGCCCTTTTGGGGAGGGCGTGTCGTGGCTCGCTGGTCCAGGACCCCCACAGCATTCTGCGCATCCTGACCCATTTGGGCCTGCCCACCGACGTGCACCGGCCCGCGAACTCGAGCGCGTCGGGCCACCGGATGACTTGTTCGTCGTGAACCTGCGTTCTTGCGTAGGGAATGCCCGTAGGTCTGCGACGGCAATATGCCTCATCGCTATCCGCCTGGGCGAGACGGGTCGGCATACCTGACCACTGGTGGGGTTGCGAACTTCTTTCAGACGCTCACTGCTCGGCAACCAACAGGACCCAACCGAGAGTGCCCGTCCGGACCTCCGAATCACCGATGCCGTCGAATCGGAACGACCGTTCAACCGCCACGAAAATTCGTACCACAGGCGCCGCAACCGACGTCGCAGTGGTCCGATAGGGATGCACACGGGGCGCGAGAGCGCTTGCCAACGAAGCGAGACGCGAGCGGCTCCGATGAACCGGGCTGAATCGTCCATCCGCTCAACCTCATCAGCGGGATGGAAGCTTGCTCATGGACGACACACTGGAAGAACACCGCAACGTACTGCAAACATCCCTGGGGCACCTCGCGGCCATCGGGCTTGAGAAGGTCGGCCGTGGACCGTGGGGCAACACGATCA
>JAPPOR010000876.1 GCA_028817905.1 Myxococcales bacterium | reverse complement strand
TCTCGGAGGTCTACGGGGCTTCAAGGCTGGGGCCTACCGAGGTACCCGTCGCGATCAGGCTCTTCCGGGGCGGGGACGGGCACCCGGGGCTCTTGCCCGAGCAGCTCGACCAGATGCTGCGTGCGGCCGAGGCGACCACTCGTCTGTCCTCGCCGCACGTGGTCAAGGTGTCCGCTGTCAGTCGCAATCCGCCCTACATCGAGATGGAGAGGCTCCGAGGCGAGGAACTCGGTGCGCACTTCCAGGCACGCGGGCGCCCGATGGATCCATTGGAGGTCGCCCACGTTGTCTTGCCCGTGCTCGATGCCCTCGAAGAGGCGCACGCTGCGGGCGTGCTGCACCTCAACATCAAGCCGAGCAACCTCTATCTTGTGGGCAAGTTCCGGGTCCCCAAGGTGCTGGACTTCGCAACCGGTTGGACGACTGCTCCAAACCAGGAGTTGACCGTCGAGACGGCCCAGCTGCTACGGCGCCCACTTGCCTACATGGCCAAGGAGCAGTTGTTCAATCCGGAGGGTGTCGGGCCTTGGACTGACGTCTACGGTTTGGGCGTTGTGATGTTCGAGGTGCTTTCGGGCAGGTGCCCCTACGAGCACACCGACAGGGAGCGCCCGTTCGATGTAGCGTTGCGGATCGGCACCGGTCGTTTCTTGCCACTGGATCAGGCCAATCCCGAGCTGTCCGGGCATGCCCTGGTCGATGTCGTGCATCGTTGCCTTGCGGCCGAACCCGGCAAGCGCTTCCATACCGCAGCCGCGCTGCGGGCCGCGATGCTTTCGGCGCTTACAGGCTCGCGAAAGCCGGGGGCTGCGAAGCGAGCTGCGGACACACCGAGCGACTCGGGGCGTGACCGGGGCGAGTCATGCAAGCCCCGCCCTGACCGAACACCTCCCCCGCGTACGAGCGCCGCACACGGGACCACGACGTCGTCGGAGTCTCGCGAAGTGACCCAACCGTATGTGCGAACGAGGTCCAAGCGCGGTCTTGAAGACCGCACGAGGCGCCGCGGCGTTCGTTCGCCGGCCGGGCGAGGCGTTCGCCGGCGCTGGCTCCCCGGGGTGCTCGCGATGCTCGCGATACTCGTACTGTTGGGCGCAGGCGCCGCCTATCGGTACAGGCGGCATGGGCAGCCTGCCCGAGACCCGGCGTGTGAACCAGCCTTGCTGGCGCGGGCCGAAGAGCGTGCCCTTTCGGCGCAGCGGGCGCGCGTGAACCACGACGCTCCGGGTGCGGCGGTTGCCTATCGGCAGGCCGTAGAGATGCTGCGGCGATGCGGGCTGGCCCGACGCGCGCAGCGCTTCGAAGAACTGGCCACCTCGCCCGCGCAGCAACCGCCTGAGGAGTCGCAAGCGCCTCCCGGTCAAGACGGGGACGTTGGGGCCGGGCCGCTTGCGGCTGCCAAGCGGGCGCTCGCGCTCGCCGACCGGGCCGTGGCAGAGGGTGCCGAGCGGGCGACGTTGGCAGTGCTCTACGGGAGAGCAGCCGATGCGTTTGCGGACGCATCGACAGTGCTGCGCGGCGCCGGACGCGCACAGGACGCAGTCTGGGCCCAGGACCAGGCCCAGGAGGCACGCATCAAGGTCCACCGGTTTCACAAGGTCCACCCTCGATCGAAGGTGCAAGATGAGCGGCCGAAAGCCCCCAAGCGCCCCGCCGCGCCCCGCCGTCGACGGACCAAACGGCTCCCGCATCAGGACCCGCCACGCTCCAAGGTTGCAGAAGCCGAAGCTGCTTTCGCCCGCGGCTGCCTACATCTACGAAGCAGCATGGCGAAGAGCCGGCTGCAGCGGCCCCTGCCGACCGTAAACGTCCAATTCCGGCGCGCCCTGCAGCAGCTGAGCGACGCGGAGCGAGCACTCGACGAACGCGGCAGGGCCCACCTGGCACATGCCCGCACCCTGGCGGAAAAAAATGAATACGTTCTGAGCGACATCCGCTACTGCCGCTAGCCCGCACGCGAAACCACCCATGGGGCTCTGGCCACTCGCACGGGCCAGCTCGGTCACCGGCGTTGCGCCCCGCATGGTGTCCAGCAGCTTGGCGGCAAGCTGCCCTTCGGGGCACCCGGAAAAACACGGCGGCTCGGTTCCGAAGAAGCTCGTAAGGGCCTGCTGCAGGTCGAGCTTGCAGACGCGGAGCACCGCCAAGAGCTCCGGCACGGTGAGGAAGCGCCGCCCGGACTCCCAGCCCGCTCGCTACCCCTTCCAGGAACCGCGAGGGTGCTTCAAGATCCGGACACGGGTCCGGACTCGTTCCCGTCGGTCAGATCGATCATCTGGGCGGTGGTCAGGACCACGCGCTCGACCGGCTGTGACCTCGCGATGATCGCACGCACCTCGCTAAAGTAGGCCTTCTGCAGCTCGCGCAGGCGCTCGAGATCGGCCGCGGACACGCCGCTGACGGTGTAGACCGTGCCCCGGTGTCCGGCCTCGGCGCGCTCGGCGGCGACCCGGCCCCAGAACCCGCGGGCCCGGGCCGCGGCCTGGGCATCGCGGCGGACATCGAGCGCGATCACGTCGACCGGCCGAAAGCCACTCCCTGCCCGCTCGACCTGTCCGGCGCGCTCCAGCAGGGACAAGCAGTGCGCCTCTTCGTCCGGCGTGATGCCGATGCGCTCGGCGATCCAGCCCGGCGGCGGGTCGACAAGGCGCTGGTATTCATCGAGCTCGAGGGTGCGAAGGACCGCCTGGGTCCAGGGTGCGTCGTAGGCTAGCCGGCGCGCGACCCCCATGCTTTGCCAGCGCGCGCGGACCGACGGCAACGCCGCGGGATCGACCAGCGTCTCGATCAGGTCGAGCAGACGCAGGGACGCGCACTCGACGAGGTGGAAGAACTCGTTGACGCGTGGCGCGGCCTGGCCCTTGAGCCAGCGCGCGATGGCGAACCGGGTCTTGCCGGTGTCGCGCGCGAGATCGACGATCCGCGAGGTGCCCTTGAGGTCGGCCAGCAGTCGCGCCACGCCCTCGGGGGTGGCCACGTCGATCTCGTCGAGCCACCCGGGTGCCGCCACGTAGAACCGCCGGACCGAGGCCTGGACGTCGATGCCGACGGTGCGCGCGATCGACAGCGCCCGGGCCGCGGTCGGAAAGCCACGGCCCGCCTCCCACAGGTACACGACGTTGCTGCGGTAGCCGAGCCGCCGGCACAGGGCGGCCTGCGAGCGCTTTCCCCTCAGGGCACGCATGAACTCGGCGGCGATTCGGTCGAAATCCATGACTTGACTATGAGAGATTCGCACATACAGGGGCGAAATGCAGCCAGGATATGTGCGTTTGACTACTGGACCGGGACCCTACCGGCTCGCATAGTGAGCGCATGGACCACGGACCTGCGCGATCGCGCGCGACGACCGCCGGGCGGCTCGCGCTACTCTTGGGACCCCTCGGCCTGGCTGGCTGCGGCGGCGTGGACGCTTCCGATGCGGCCTCAAATACTGGGGGCGAAGCTCCTGAACAGGCCCCGTTCGTCGACCTCGGCGAGTTCAGCGCCCTGGGCGACCCCGGCGGCCAGACAAGCGACGGCACGGGGTTGATAACGGCGGACGCCGCCGGGGGCGGATGTGCCTCGGAACTGGCAACGATCGTCGTGGACGAGGTCAAAGAGCCGATCGCAGTGCTCGGCTTCGCGCCCGCCGAGCTCTTGGCCTGGGTCGACGCCGACGACGAGAGCACCGTCACCTGGGACCCGGCGGGCAGTGCCGCGATGGCCAGCCCCCCGGCCTCGGAAACCCTGCGCCTGACGATCACCCGCGATGACGGTGAGGCGCGCTTCTTCGACGGCACGATTGGCGTCAACCCGGGAGAGGAGCCGGCCGGCACCTGTCCGCCCTACGTCGAGCTCGACGTCACGGCCGAGCTCACCACGGCGGACGGCACGCTCTCCGAGCACTTCCCCGCGATCCTGCGGGCGGGGCGCCGGGAGGTGGTGGAGCTGGTCGGCGCCTTCGACATGGGTTCGCTCGGCGGTTCGCTCGCCTTCGAGCCCCGCTTCGAGATCAACGGGGGCAATGCCAGCTGGGCCGACGTCGAATACGAGGGAATTCTGGTCCAAGCCGTGTACACGCCGCACGGCAGCCACGGACGCCTGTCAGCGCACACGCACGATGCCGTGCAGCTGCGCGGACAACGCGCCCCGATCAGCGCACCCATCCCGGTGCTCGCTGTCTGGCCCGCAGACGTGGGCTGCGCGCCACCACCCGGCCCATGGAAGCTCACCTCGAACCTCGCGATCGCAGGGGACACCGAAGTGCTCGGCCAGACCGCCGACGCCTGGCGCGGGCTATTCGGCCAGCTACCGCCGCTCGCGCTGGGGTGGGAAGGCGGCCGTACCTCCACCCTGACGGCACAGGTGGAGGTGACCTCAGAGGCTTGCTACTGGACCGAGTGGCTCCAGGAGGACGCGACCCTGTCCTACGGGGTCCGCGTCTCCGCCACGACCGACGACGATAGCTTCGTCGGCGAGTACCCGGGGTTCGTCACGGTGCGCCGCGTAACCTCCGGTCATCCTGACATCGTGGGCCACACGCTCGCTTCGCTAGACGTCGGCATGACCGTGGACATCGCTGACATCAACAAGCTCGGTGTCCCAGCGGCAGCTGCCGCCGCCGAGATGGAAGCCGCCCGCGCAGGCGCACTGTCGGAGCTCTGGCTTTCCTGGGGCATCGGCCTCAACCTCGACGCCCGCACGCTCGGCGGCCGCCTGCGCCTGGGCGGCGAGCGCAGCCTCGCCTGCGACGACACGGACCCGCTCACCCAGGACTCGTGCCTGGCGTCGCTTAGCGAAGTTCTCCTCGAGGCCTCGAGCCACCCGAAGCCCTAGCCTCGCGATAGCAACCATGAGGCGGATTCTCAGCGTCTTGCGTAACCGGCGGTCAAGCGCGTATGGCCAGAAAGACCGCCTCAACCAACAGGGCGACAGCTGCGAGGCCACCGGACACGTCGATGGTCCATGAGCGAGCACGACTTTCCGCCCTACCTAGCAAGTCGATCGCGGCGAGAACGACCCCCGGTCCAACCAAAAGGGCACAGAGTGTCAGAAGTGACGGCCAGATCGCGCCTGCGTAGATGGTAGCCGACATGGACAGGAGCTGTGCAACCAGTCGCTGCCGCCGCCGCCCTTTCAGAACGGCATGCGCGAGGAGCCCCGCGATCAGACCCAGCGCAGCGCCAACTGCCTGGATGCTCAACGCGAAGAACAGCGCGGCCGACAAACCAAGGAGAACTGCGGCCATAACTCGAACGGCCTTCACCGGAAGGCACCCTGGCTGTCGATTGGAAATGATATACAGATTGCGTTCATGGGCCGCTTCCGGTCCATGGGAAGCAACAGCGCGGGGCCCGAGAGCCTGCCCCCCGAGGTTTCGTAGGTAAGGATCATTCGACGATTCCGGCACTGTCGGCCACAAAAAGTTCCGCGTTGGGAAAGGCGTCTCCGCGGAGGCTCAGGGAGACGTTGAGCCGGCCCGCCGTAAGGGTGAACTTGGCGTCAGCATGCAAATCGATATCAGGAGCAAGGGGCACCAGGGGATTGGCTCCGGCGACATCCAAGCGGATCGCGACCCCGCCCGGAATCCTGTTCGCTTGAACTAGGGTCGCTCTCGGCTCCCCCATGCCGCGGACATTCAGTGGGAGATAGGCCGTCCCGCTCGAGCTTGCACCAGGCTTCCCTACCTGGCCAGTTTGAGGATTGAAGACGACCGTCGCGGCGATCCGTGAGGTGGCGCGGCTGGACGCTGACGGGCCGCGGGCATCGCCCTCAAATCCTCCCCCAAAGGACGCAAAGGGTGCGTAGGAACGGACGTTGAGCGTGTACGGCATGACAAGATCGCAGATGGGTGCAGACACGGTTTGTCCTTCCGCAGGGGGGCAGCGGGCGATGCCCTTCGGCTCCCGTCCTCTCGGTTATCGGACGCCCGTGTCGCGAGTTGCGCGCCAGAGCCTTTGCTGAGCCCCGGTTCGCGGAGTTGTCCGGTAAGGTGGAGTTCGGTTTGACGGGGCAACCGAAGGCGTCTACGAAGCCATCGCGACCATGCGCGAGGGGAGGGCAGGGCGATGCCCCGGGTGCTGATCCCACCCCGTCGAGGCGCGGAGTTGACGGTCGATCCGTCCCCCGCCGTGAAGCAGAGAAATCGCAACATCCGTTCCGTGGAACGACAAGGTCGGCGAACACCGCGTCGGGGTACGGTCGACGCGCCCCGGCGGAGAACACCATAGGGCGATACAAACGCATCGTTGGTGGAGACATGAGAGCGCGAAGTCAGCGCGTGGAGACCAGCTGAGTTCGCGAGCGAGAAAGCCGGAAGGAGGCGCTGACTGCTGTGACACCAGTCGAAGGCCTCGACTCAGTGCGCGAAGGGTCTGTGCCAGCGGCTAGCGCTTGCGCCCGGGTCTGATTGCATCGGCCTACTGTTCGGGATGCACTCCCAGCGGTCGCGCCACGCTCGCAACATGCCGGCATCTGGGCCGACGAGCAACGTAACTTCGAGCCCGTCCTCGACGATCAGCTCGTGGGGCGCGGCGAGCCGCTCGAATGCGGCCAGGACGGCGTCGAGAGCCGCAGGCGTGTTCATCCGGATCTGCCAGCCGAGGGCTGTGTCGCCCGCTTCGTTGCTGAATACCCGATAGCGATCTCCTCGCCAGCCCAGGGCGACGTTCCAGGATCGTGCTCCTGAGCGAAGTTGTTGGCCATCGTGCAACCCCACCACGATCGCCAGTGTCAGCGCGCCCAGGGCATCGCTGGAACTCCAGGTGTAGCCGGTGGGTGCCCTTGGCCCGTTGCAGTCAAACGGAACCTCCCACTGTGTGGAGCCCTCAGGACTCGCGTCGTGCCCTGCCATCCACCGCACCGTGGTGGCGGGTGGATTGTCCCACAGCGCCGCGATCGCCGCTTGCCCCTCTTCCTCTCGGAGAGCCCAGAGGTATTTTGCCCCCATGCCATATCCGATCCGGCGAATGACCGGATAGGGGCATCAGCGCGCAGCGCCACATTGCGAGCCCACCTTAGCCGGTACTCGTAGTACTCCGTGGGGTACAGATCGTGTGGGCTGAGATCGAAGAGCGCTGCATAGGCCAAGTCCTCCACTAGCGTGGCCTCGCCCTCAGACAGGGCGGTACGTGCGAGGATCGCGTCGTCGTTGCGACTTCCTCGCTCCGAAAGCTCTTCAGATCCGCTGACCTCGTCCTGCAGCGCGTGTACAAACTCGTGCGCCAGCAGTGTGACGTTGTCCTCCGGTTCCCGCGGCTCGCCGCGGTCGATGATCGTCACATCCCGATATAGCGCACTATAGAACGCCGTCACCCAATCGAGGGCTTCGGCCGTTCGGGCCGCGCGAGCCGTGGTGTCCTCCGGCAGCAAACCGAGCAGCGCAAGCGACGCCGACCAATGGTCGGTCGGGGCTTCCGTTTCCTCGCTCGTATCGGGGTCCGGATCCGCCTCAGGGCCCGGCATCAATTCCTGACGGTAGGTGTCCGCGTCGATGACCCTCACTGAGGGAAGCGTGCCCTCCGTGCCCCGGACGCACCGAACAGCCTCAAAGATCTGAACTTGGCATGAGGTGTCGCGGATGTCGCATGCGCGGCCGTTCGCGAAGCGATGCTTCGCGCACGGTCCGCCGTGGTCCGTGCACGCCGCGAGCATGGCCGAGGTGACCATGATCGAAAGGCGCCCAAGCGCCCTCATGGACATGTCTCCCACGATGCAAGCAGGAGCCCGTCCTCGCACGTCGTGTGGGTACACCCGCGCTCGTCCGACCCGTCGACACAGTCCTCGTCACCATTGCAGCGCAGGCCCGCGAAGAGGCGCGTGCCCTCGTCACAGCGGAAGCCGGCGCAGGTAGCCATGCAGCGCTCGACTTCCGGCGCATTGACCACACGTAGAGGAGGCGGTCGCGCGGGCTTGCGCTGATGGCTTCCTACAACCACCGGCCGGGTTCGCTTGAGGCTCAAGCGGAAGGTTGCCGACGGTACGTGGGCGCTGCTTGGGTCATCATGAGCGTCTCGTTGAGTATGCTCCTCGCGGCCCCGCAGAACCGTGCATGGGGGGCAACCGGAGTCGACCCCACTTCGCTGCCATTTTCGTGGTCTTCTGCATCTTCCACCCTCCATGACGCAACCGGGGCCCGCCTCCGACCGATGGGAGGCCACAGCCAGAGGTTGGGGCCGGCACGGTTCCCTGCGGAGAAGGCATGGGGTCTGTGATGGAGAAACTGAACGGCTTTGATATCCAGGCGTTCCTTCGGGGGATCGATCGGGACCCGGGACTTGCGGGCAGTCGCGTGATGTTCTTCGATGGAGCTCACCTGACAGTTCTACGGGGCGGCCCGCCCCAGGGCAGTGCGGCAGGCCAGACGCAAAGCCGAGCGGCGGGCACGGCGGGGCGCTACAGCGTTGGCGTGGTCAAGGCCTATGCAACCTATTGATCCGTCACACATGTCCCCGAGCCTGTTCGATGCGGCCGATGCCGCCGTACGCGGTAGCGAGGAAGTGCAGCAGATCCTGCGCGGGGAACGTGTCGTGTGGCTGCCACCCGGTGGGCTGTCCTTCCTATTCGTGAAGGTCCTGCTGATCGTCGGAACACCTGCGCTTGCTGCCGGACACCTCCTCACCGTGCACCTTGCCGGTTGGGGGCACGAGGGCATGCTTTGGCTCATGGCCCTTGCCCAAGCAGGGGTGTTGAGCATTTCGATTCCGGGTGGCCTGATCGTGACGGGCTGGAGGGGCGCCCACCCCTTGATGTTACGGGTCACGACGGGCTTGCTCGTTGCCCATGTGACCTCCGTCGTGGTCGCGCACGTGACGCCGCACGAACCCTGCTACCAGGCTGTCTGCTGGGGTGGGCTGGCCGTGACGGCTCTTGCGTGGCGGACGGTCCGCGGGCCCAGCTATGCTCTGTGTGCCGCCGTGTTTCGCGCGAAGCGCGCCTGGTCAAAGCAGGTCCGTACACGGGTGCCCCGTGCGCGCAAGGGTCGATCAAAGCGCCGAGCGCGTTGACCCGACCCGCTCTTCAAGAAGTCGCCGATCCGCCTGCTGTCTTCTGTGGTCCCTCCCTCGAGGGTACGTGCCGTGCGGCATGCCGTGCCGTGCGGCATGCGGTGCCGAGAGGACCTGCCTGTGACCCGGGCGGCGTAGCCCATTGCGGGTCGGTGGGGGTCTGGAAATGGGGTGATCGTCGCGAATCAGGCACCTGAAGCGACCGGCAAGCCGGGAACAGGCGTCGTTTTGCTGATGGCGGCAGCGTCGAGAGCGCGAAGTCCGGCCGGCCAGTGGTAAATGGGGGACAGCCAAGTATGGCGATGGCAAATGGGGGACACCCAAGTATTGGCGGACCGCGGCGCCCCCGATGCCCCCGACCTCTCGCAGCTTGTCGCCGCTTCACGTAGCGGTTGCCACTCTCAGTGCAGCGTGCGCCGCGCCGCTACGCCGCTACGAGGAGGGAACCGGACCGATGAGGCTGCGCCGCCACGAGCTCACCCGCATGAGCACGCGGCGGGGCGCCACAATCTGGTCAGACAAGTGGTTCGCCACTTGTCTGTGTCTACGATGCCAGCCGGCGGCTCACGCCCTTGCCCCGAATCCAGGCGCAGGCGCGGCGTGCAGCCTCCGCCTCCAGGGCTTCTAGGCGACCCAGCGCGTTTCGGACAGCACCGAATGCGTGGCCGTGATGAACATGCAGTTGATTACCTTTCCTCCCTAGTGCGGCTTGGCCACATCCGTCGTGACAGGACCTCACCAAAACGAATGCACCGGAGCAAAAGGCGCACCGCGCATCTCAAGTACCCAGGGCCGTGCACCGTCTAGTGAAGTGAGGTCCTGGCCCGTGGATGCTGTCTCCTCCATCGCCCAAACCGGCCTGCTGTTCAACCAGCGCCGCCTCGCCCAATCGGCGAGCAACGTCGCCAACGCCGAGACGCGTGGGTACGAAGCTCGGCGCGAGGTCGCGTCGGAGGCGGTCACAAACGGCCAGCCGGCCGGCGTCACCAGCGAGCCACGCGCCACCGGTGAGCCGCATCCCACGTTCCTCGAAGAGGGCGCCGAGGTGCTCGGCTCGAACACCAACCTGATCTCCGAGACCACCGAGCGCATCGGAGCGGCCCACGCCTTCAAGGCCAATCTGAACGTGGTTCAAGCCCAAGACGACCTCACCCGGTCATTGCTCGATATCAAGGCCTAGCACGGCCGCTCGCGGCCGTGCCCATGCCCGTGCCCGGTCGAATCTGGGTCCTTGGGCCGATCATGGTCCCGCCCCTAGGCGTGCCTGCTGTTCCGCCGTGATACCCACGCCCGTGTCTGACACCGGCAACGAACAGGCAACGTGCCAAGGATGATTTTGGGCCGAGGTGGCCGCCCGTGGGCAACGGGCAACGTGCCAAGGATGAATTTGGGCTGAGAATCGAAGCACAGACAAGCCTTGGGCAACGTGCCCGTGGGCAACGTGCCAAGGACGATTTTGGGCAGAGGATCTTGGGTAACCTCGGTAGCCGCAGTCCGATAGGAGTGCACGGCGTCTACCAAGCCCAAGCGTCGGACGCGGCCGCTGCGTCAAGAGCGGTAGGATGTGCTCATCTTCGTGACCAGCCGGACGGTTGAGGAGCGGTTCTGGCTGCATCCGCTTGTCACTGCGGGGGCCAAGCCCTGCAATCGAAAGGCTAGGCGCTCGGCTCCGCGGGCTGGACAAGCTGTGCCGGCGCCGCTACCGGCGCATGGCCGTGCAGGTCAACGCGCGCAGGCGTCCGGGCTCTCCCCAGAGCGACGCGACTGCGGCCCGGCGCGGGTCGTCCGGCAGCTTCGCCCGCTTGAGTGCGTGAACCGCCTCCGTGGTCACGTCGCTCACACGGTATACCACCCCCCATACTACCTTCACCCAGCGTTCACCCAGCGCCTCTTCGATGCGGTAGCGGCCCGCGATCAGCTCGGTCACATCGCCGGTTCCCAGACGCCTCAAGGACAACCGATCGCACGCCCACGGGAGATGGTGCCTCGTTAGCCAGCTAGCGATGAACGAGAAGCCAGAAGTCCTTCTGCTCAAGGGGATGATCTGCGCAAGTGTGTCCGCGCGGCGTCTTCTTTCCGAGCTTCACCTGATCGTCGGAGAGCAGAACCGCCTGCAAGCTAGCCCCGCAGGGGGCCCGTTCAAGGCGGCGCTGTTCGTCCAGCGGAAGGTCGCCAAACAGCCTGCCACGCTCCTCAGACCGTAGCGGGTCACCTAGTATCGCCATGGCCGTCACGCGCTCCGCGCGAAATGAGTAGGCCTGCGGGCCTTCCGCCTGCCCGACAGGGACACCGCGTCCTGAGGGGGATGGGCGGACAGGCGGGGGCTCTTCCCACCGAAAGAGGTGGCAAGGGGGAGAGAGGTCCAGCTCCCTGGTCTGCCAAGGCCTGCCCGAACTGCGGAAGATGATCGCACAGGCCCGTTGGCCTTGGCGCAGCCGAAACTGGTAGTTTCCGAACGAGAACGCCTCGTCGCCTACGGTTTCCTCAAAGCTCTGCGGCTTTGGAACGTCGCTCGCGTGCATTCCCGGTACGGGCGGTTCCGGCAGGCTACGCGGGCCGGCTACGTCCCGCTCGGAGTCAGCGCATGCGATCGCTACAACCAATCCCGCGATGGTGGACGTCACAGGACGCGCCAAAACCAGATCTCCTGTGATTGCTGGAAGTAGCTCGCGCGAAACTCGTTCCCTGACATGCGGCTAAAGCGCCAGAGATCGATATGATCGCCCTGGTTGCCGGGGCCCCAGAAGTTTCGAAAGAAGATGATCCCGGTCCTGCTCGCGTAGGAGCTGGCTGACAACGCGACGCCTGAACCCGCGCGAGCGACATGCGGGTCACCAAAGATGCGACTATCTCTCAGCCACGTCGCCATCTGTTCAGCCCGCAGGATATGCCGGTCTCCATGTCCGTGCCAGCAGCGCGCGCCCCGAAATGCAGGGAGCTTCACACCGGACCTCGTCAGGCATACCGACATTCGAATGGCGCACTGATTCTCGAAAGCGCGAGAGCCTGACGCGTCTCGGCATGGAGCCTCCTGTCGCGGACTCTGATTTCGGGGGTGATTTCTCCACAGTGTCTGAAACGGGACGGGCACGGCACCTCCACCTATGGGCGTGCTTCCATCATCGGACTGGCGGCGTGTGGGTTGCCTCAAACCCACCCGCAGGAGTCACTAGTCGTCACAAACACAGGATGTAGAACGCCTCCAGGAGCGCCTGTCCTGCGACGCGTCTTGACGCAACGCCTGGCGCGCCCACGCTTCAGCCCCCCCACTACTACCGGCGCGCACGTGCTACGTGTCGCTGCGGATAGGTCGCTGGGACGACCCACGAGCCGCGCGAAAGCGCCAACTGCCTAGCGGGCCGTCGGACCCTGTTTCTGAGCGCCGCAGCTGACGCGATGGAGCCGCTCCAAGCGGATGCAAACACAGAATAGATTCTGCCCTGCCTTGTCTTTGCCTGTTCGCCACCGAGAGGCCTTCTAGGAGCCCAGACCCCTCCGACAGACGGGGGCTCGCGCTGCTGCAACGGCTGGCCATCGCAGCACAACGCTCGACGTGGCATTGCCACGCGCCGCGTAGCGCCTTGGAAAGCAGTCCAGCGCTCGGACAAGCGCGCTGGCCGCTCGATCTAGGCATTTCACCGAAGGAGAACCGAATGTTCACACGAGTCTGGCTGACGTTTCTATCGCGTACGGCATGGCCTGCGCTGCTGCTCATCGGCTTGGGTATTCGACCGGTCCAAGCGCAAGGAATCGGCGACTATCTAGGCGATGAATTCGACGAATGTGTGGATTCCACGCCGCCGGTCGACGAGGACGGCAAGCTCGTCGACGAGGACAACGAGTGCATTGATTGGGAGGCGTTGTGGGGCCCACAGAGCAATAACGACTTTCCTCCCGGCGCCCCCGATGTTACTGGGGGCGGCACAGACACTGGAGGGGGTGGTACCGGGCCCGGCGATACAGGAGGCGCGGGCGGCGACACCGGTGGCGATACCGGCCCCGAGGATACGGGAGGCACGGGCGGCGACACCGGTGGCGAACCGGGCGGGCCGACGATCTACTATCTGTGCCCAGGCTGCTCCGCCCACGAGTTTCCGGGTGGCGGTGGCATCTGGATCGATGAGGGTGGCGATCCACCCCCGTGGGAGTCCAGCAGTTCCGGTGCGAACAAAGGCACGCAGATCGGAGCCCTCGCGCTGCTCGACGCGATCGAGCCGGGCAGCGTGTTCTACGTGGGACCGATGCGTGCCGGCAAGCCGACCGGGCACTTCGTGGGCTACCGGCTACTCGAGCGGCGATTCCGCGTCGACGAAGACGGCACTCGCTCCGTACGGTTGGTCGTGCGCGACAGCGAATCGCTGGACCCCAGTCTCGGGCGCTACGCGATCGATTTGACGGCGTGCTCGACTCGGGTCACCCCGCTGTAGTGGGCCAGTCCTGACGATGGGAAACCAGGACCACGACTAACTCTGACCCAACCCCCGCCGGTTCGACCGGACGGGCCGATCCACACCTGCGCCCGACGCTCGTCAACCGTCACCGCGCGGTGACATCAGTCACGGCCAGCACGGAAAACCGCAGCACCACGCGCCGAGTCCGTGGTCCTCAGCACCACCTGGGCCGCGACCGTTGGTGCCGCACCACTGCTTGAATTCGCTACGCGTCGACGACGAACCAACCGACAGCGAACCATCGCGTGTGGACCGGGTCTATGTCCAGGGCGATCCCAGTGGGTACATCTATGATGCCCCCGGCTGCCCGCTGAAGTGTTCAGTCAGGCCTGAACGTTGTGCAGTTGAATGAGGCGTAGATCTGGGAACCTTCGCTCAGGAACGAACGGCAAGCGGTGCCCGTCAGCTGCAACGTCCGCGTGTTGCGTAGGCGAAACCCGTCGTCCGAGCCACAATCGAGGGCGTTGCCGTTGAGTAGGACCTCGCCATCGCACTCGGCGCCCCTCTCGACCTCACCGTTGAGGTCGATCTGGCAGGACGCGCCGCTCACGATCGTCTGCAAGGTGTCGACCAGGTCCGCGCGGTCGGCCGGCTCGAACGGAGGCGTCTTGCTTGTGGTCTGGGCGGCAACCTCGTTCAAGTGGGCGCGTAGGGTCGCGTCGTTGCCTGCCAGACTGACGATGAACAGCTCCATGCCCATCTCCGTACCGCGACGGGTCACGTCGAGCACGCGCGCTGCGACCGCGGCGTCGAACGCACTGGAGCCACTGCCCCGGCCCCCGCCACCATCGCAACGCGCGTTGGGGGCACCATCGGTCGCCAGAATCACGTAGGTGGGGTCGGGCAGCTGGTCAGGCGACGCTTCATTCGTCACAGGAAGGTTGTCCACGACGTACTCCAGCGCCTTGTCCGTAGGCGTCCAGCCACCGAGCTGTGTGCCGGGGAAGCGGTCGTCGAGCGTCCCGAAGTTGTCCAGGGCTGGATCGACGACCTCCAGATTCACACAGGTGTCATCCGTGGGCGGGTCGTCGGACCGCTCGCGATCGATGCCAGCGTACAGAACCATGCCGAAGCGGACGGCGCCCTCGAGCGAAGCCACCAAGCCGTCACGATCCATCAAGGCGGAGCGGAGCGACTCCCAGCGGGTCGAGCGCCGCTCGAACCCCTGCTCCATGCTGGTGGAGCCATCGAGCACCAACCAGACGGTCGGCGTGATCGGCGTCGTGTTCGCCACGGCCTCGGCGCACAGGCCGCCCTTTGTAACCCCTTCGGGCGGTAGGCCCTCACCGCCCGGCGGACCTTCTGCAGACTGGGAAGGATTGTCGAACGGGTTCGACCCCTCCCCGGCGCCACCCGAATCCACGCCATCGCTTGCGTCATCCTGACTGCACGCAACCGCGCCAACGCAAACCGCACACACCACCCACATCGCTCGCAGTACTCCGACGTTCACTCCTGGCCTCCAACCCCGTCAGGCCCAGCGAGGCACTCCGCCTACCCTGGCCCAGGCAACGCATCCCGCCGGATCTACTCGGGACTCGGTACGGATGCAGCGCGCTAGGTGTGGGACGAGTGTTCACGCCCGGCCGTTCCCGACACATCTTCAAGCATGGATCGGCCCCGACTCCGGTCAAGATGGATCGTCCGATATCTGTCGGGCCTTTCCCCGTCGCGAGTCTTTACCCGCTTTGTATGATTAGCCGAACCGACCGCCTCGCGGAGGTCGGCTGTAAAGGCTTACGCTGCAGCTCCGCGCGGGTGACTAGATGGCGGTGAGCAGCTCAACTCCCAAGTGGCACTCTAGGGAGCTCCGCGCCGCAGACAGCCATTGCGGCATCAGGCACCTCGAATACCCCGCGAACACGCTGGTGATCGCCGACAATGGAAACCGCTCCCTTGCTGCGGCCAAACCCGGAGCGCTGACGAGGGCTTACCGGCATCGACCTGCTCAGCGCTCGCGCCGAGCACTGGATCGGCCTGGAGCTGGGTGGCTTGCCCCTACCTTCGACGGCCAGCGCTTCTTCGTGCAGCAACGGGAGAGCGTACTCTGCCTGGACGCCCAAAGCGAAGGCGCGGAGGCTCTCTGGCGAGTATCCGACGCGAGCTTTCTCCAATCGCTCGACATCACCCACGGTCCTGGGCACCTGCTGCTTTTCACCCGTGACTGGAACGCGGCGAGCGCCTCGACTTGGGAGTACGTGCTGCCCTCGTTCACACTCCGCAAGCGGGTTGAACGCGCCTGCCCCGACCTCGGCGAGGTCCGGACGCATCTAGGGGTCGGCGGGACCCGCGGCCGAGCATTGCAGCTGGTCGTCAACGCCGATGGAGGACCTCCACTGCTGGGCGGTGAGGACCTCGGGGTCGAGCTACCGGAGCGCGATGCCGCGAGACCGACCGGCCTCCGCTGGTGCGATGCCTGGGCGATCGCGACCCACGGAGGCCCTACAGGCTGCTGGCTCGACGTGGTGAGCCTCGGGCGCGGGCAGTGCGTCTTCTCGCTGCCGGCGCTGGGCGCTCGCAGGCTCGCCACGGCGCTAGAAGGTCACCGCCTCGCCGTCGTCGACGATCGGGGAAGGCTCGCGGACATCGACCACCAGCGTCACCAGCTGCTTCGCGACGTCCGCCTGTTCGCCTGACGCATTCGCCCGGGAAGCGGGCTGGGCATCGGCTCGGTTCGTACTCACAATTCCACCCATGGCCTCCAGCTGATCGACGCCTCGGAGTCACCGGGTTCCGACCCGCCCCTACATGTTTGTGCGGAACCCGCCGTTCGATCGTAGGCAGGGAATGCCATGACGGCACCGAATCCAGAGCTGGTCGGCGGGGATGCGGTGGAGCCATCCTCGCAGGCGTGTGACGCGGAGCTTCGTGCGCTGAGGGCCCGCTGGCAAGAGGCATCCGGCGCGCAGACGCCACGTGAGGCGGTCCTATCAGCGCTGGCCTCCGGCGCTGCACCTCCGAGTGACCTGCGAGGCATCCACCTGGTGGGTGAGAACCTGGAGGCTGCCGACCTGTCGGGGTGTGACCTCAGTCACGCGGACCTCAGCCAGTGCGTGCTTCGTGGCGCGAAGCTCATGCGCGCCAGGCTCGATCACGCGCTGCTCGTCGAGGCTGATCTGTCGGGCGCAGAGCTGCTGGCAGCCGACCTGCACCGCGCAAATCTCAGCGAGTGCAGGGCCGGGCAGACGGGCTTTGGCAACGCCAACCTAGCGGACTCACTGCTTTTCGGCGCCGATCTCAGGGGCGCTACCTTCAGCAACGCCTGCCTGCGGGATGCCGATCTGCGCGGCGCCGATCTCAGCGAGGCCCGGATGCGCGACTGCGAGCTATCCGGGGCAGACCTGACCCGCGCGTGTCTACGAAACACCGACCTGAACGGGAGCGTCGTCCAGGGTGCCAGCTTCGTCGAAACCGATCTACGCCACGCCGAGCTTCAGGGCCTGAAGGGCTTCGCGAGCGCGAGCTTCCTGGGCGCCGAAATTCGCGATGTGAACTTCAGTCGCGCCTACCTGGTCCGTCGCCACATCATGGACGAGAACTTTCTAGACGAGTTCCGCCGCCAGAGCAGGCTGTCCAACATCACCTACTGGGTTTGGTGGATCACCTCGGATTGCGGCCGTAGCATCTCGCGGTTCGGGGCCTGCGTGACCCTGGTGACCCTCGGCTTCGGGATGGCCTACCAGGCCGTGGACGTGGATTTTGGCGGGCAACCAACCGCCCTTTCGCCCTACTACTTCAGCCTGGTGACCATCACGACGCTCGGCTACGGCGAAATCGTGCCGGTCTCGATGGCCGCCCAGGCGCTGGTGATGTGCCAACTCTCCTTGGGCTACCTGCTCCTGGGTGGCCTGCTCAGTATCTTCGCGACCAAGATGGCGCGCCGCGCCGAGTGAGGGGCTCGTGCTGAACTTCCTGCGCAAGAAACAGGCCGGACCACTGCAGTGCTTGAAGGACGCGCTTGGTGACCAGGTGCTACCGAGCTTCTCTGCGCTCATTCACGAGGCGCTGAGGGCCCTTCGCGATCCGCGGTCGAAGAACTCTGAAATAGGTCGCTTGCTGTGCCGGGACCCGGGCATCTCCGTGCGCCTATTGCAGATCACCAACTCACCCGCCTACGGCCTGCGCACGCCGGTGCGAAACGTGGAGCACGCGGTTGGGCTTCTGGGGCGGGCGCAAACCGAGTCCCTGCTGTTGGCGGTCTCGGTGGGCAATGCGCTTCCGAGCACGCCCGGCCGCGGCTATGTGCCGGCCCGCTTCTGGGAGGCCGCCGCCCGGCGCGCCGCTACCGCGCGCGTCCTGGCCAACGAGCTGCATCCTGCAACACGTAGCGAAAGCTTTACGGCGTCGCTGCTGCAGGATATGGCCATTCCGGTGTTGCACAGGGCGCAGGGAGACGCCTATGGCGAGGTCCTCGAAGCCTGGCACGAGGGCACCGAAGAGCTCGGGGACCTTGAGCGTTCGTGCTTCGGATGGGATCACGCTGAAGTCGCCGGCCTAATGTGCGTCCAGTGGCACTTTCCCGACCTGCTCGCAATCGCGATCAACCAGCACCACGAGACGGAACTCGACCAAGCAGTGCCGCCCGCGGTCGCGCTGGCTGCGTTCCTCAAGGAATCGATGGTTGAGCCTGGAGTCGAGCAGATCGTGGAGACCGTGAACTCGAGGTTCGGCGTCTCGAGGGACCGCACCACCGCGCTGCTGGAACAAGCCTTCGGGGAAGCCCAGGAAGTCGCCCGCCTGTTCAACGGCGGCGCATAAGCCCTAGTTCCAGTAGCACTGGCGCAACGTGACAAGGACGTGATGGCTTCGGTGCCTTCGTCGGGGAGGATCGAGTTCGCATCAATCCGAGGCTCGCTCGCCAGTTCGAGCGTGGGCCCCTGTTCATACAGATCTCTCCGCCACAGAGTGGCCCGGTCGCCGGCTCCATGCCTTGGCAACGCAATTTACGTGCCACTGACGGCGGATGGGGCCGATTCTCCGCGGGGTGG
>JAPPOR010000083.1 GCA_028817905.1 Myxococcales bacterium | reverse complement strand
GTGAAGTCGAAGAACAAGCGAGGCGATGCAGAGTTCATGAATAATCCGGGCTAGGTCGCGCCTCCGGTGCTCCGCGTCGCGACGCCCGATGGGCTTGCTTTCGCGGCGGGAATGCTGCGCCTACTCTCCGTATCCGAGCGCACGCAAGAGGGCTTTCTCTCCCTGAGTGAGTGGGACGGCGTGGGTGTTGGACGGCTCAAACTCTCCCTCGTGCCATCGTTCGAGCTGCCACAACAGAGAGGCCGTGAGCTCCGGATGCTCAGCCGCGATCGAGTGCTGTTCGTACGGGTCTTCCCAGAGGTCGAACACCCACGCGTCGTTGGCCTGGTAGTCAATGATCGCTTTGTGGCGTCCACGGACCAGTGCGATCTTCGCAGTTGGGCGAAAGGTGGCCGCGAAGATGTCGTTCGCTTGCCGCCCCTCGCGCAGGGAGGTACCCAGATGACGGGGTTCTTCAGAAAGACCGGACAGGTCGACAATCGTGGGGGCCACGTCGAGCAAGGCTACGGGAGCCTCGTACCATGCGCCCTGCGTCTGGCCCGGCGCCTTGATCAGGAGCGGAACATGGATGAGCTCGTCGTAGACCGTCGCGCCGTGGCCGATCGAGCCGTGGTCGAGGAACTCCTCGCCGTGGTCCGCCACCACCACAACCACGGCGTTGTCGAAACGGCCCAGTCCCTTCAACCCAGAGATGAGCCGGCCTATGTGATGATCCATGTAAGCGATCTCGGAGTCGTAGTTGCGACGCGACACGACCATATCCCACTCCCCTAGCTCTGGACGCAACTTCTGGCCAAGGAACGACAGGGTGCGCGTCGGGTTCGGACCGTAGATGTGCGCTCCCGCGTCGAAGTCGCGATGCAGCACGTAGTCGTAGTGGGGGTCGAAGTAGTGCGCATACAAGAATATTGGGTCCTCTTGGCGCGCCTCGCGCAAGAAGTCCAATGCCCGGTTGGTAACCCAGCTGGACGTTGGCTTCGCTCCCTTTGAAAGCCAACGTTCGTCAAAGCGGTCGAAGTCGGTTTCATACCCGTACCGCGAACTGATGAAGAGATTGGTGGACACGCCAAGGGTCTGGTAGCCATGTTCGCGCAAGACCCGAGGAAGCGTCCGCGCATTCCTGGGTAACCGATTGGGATGCTGTCCGACTCCAAGCTCTCGCGGGTAGCGGGAAGTCAGCAGCGACGCGACCGATGGCGCGGTCCAGGACGACTGCGCATAGGCTCGCCCATAGGTCGTTGCGATTTCCGAGAGCGCGTCTAGTGCCGGCGAGATCGGCTTTGCATACCCGAAAAGGCCCAGGTGGTCTGTTCGCACCGTGTCCATCATGACTAGGATTACGTCCGGCCGTTTTGCTGTCGTGGCTACCGACGCGCTCACTTCGGGTGCCCTTAGGGGGGCGGGCTCGCACCCCACATGGACCGGGCTACACACCACGCTGAGCGTCAAGAGCGCCGCCCGCGCCCGCCTCGCTGGGATCCCAGTCACGACCATCCAAGCGCGCGCGATACGCGGCCCGATGTGAGCTGGGGGGCACAACTCATCTGGCGCGTGTAGCATGCCCACTGCGGTCGGCCAAGAGGGCGGCGCGGGTCACCTTGAAACCTGTCGTGTGAGCAGGTAAGAACGCGGAAATCCTGTGAAGCCGCAGATCTACCTGGGGGTATTCCTCGTTGCGCTCAGTACGCTGATGTACGAGATCCTGCTTCCCAGGATCTTCAGCGTAACGATGTTCTACCACTTTGCCTTCATGGCGATTTCGATCGCCATGTTCGGCATGACCGTCGGCGCAGTGATCGTTCACCTGCGCCCGGCCACGTTCTGCGAGGAACGCGCGTTCGAGCACCTCGCGCGCAGTGCATGGTGGTTCGCTGTCACCACCGTTGTGACCTTCCTACTATACCTGCAGATACCGTTTCGAGACGACGGCAGCCTGGCGTCCGCCGCTAGCCTCCTGGTGAGCTACGCACTGATCGCTACGCCTTTCGTTCTGTGCGGGATCACGATCTCGGTTGCGCTCACGAGGTTCCCCTCCCATGTCGGGAAGCTATACGCGGCAGACCTTGCGGGCGCAGCGGGCGGCTGCATTCTGATTATTGGGGTGCTTGAGGTCACTGATGCGCCTACTGCGGTTATCGCGATCGCGGCCTTGGGCGCCGCGGGCGCCTATTGCTTGAGTCGTGCAACCAGCCATCGTCGACTCCAAACACTGACCGCCATCTCGGCGGTAGCCCTGGCGCTTGCGGCGTGCGGGCATACCTGGCTCGTCCGCGAGGGTGAGCCCATCGTACGGATCATACATCGCGCCCTACCCGGACTGGATGCGGTGTACCAGCGTTGGAACGCATACTCCTTCATCGAGGTGTCCAAGCTGCCAGAGGACAACGCACCCTTTACCTGGGGTTCGAGCACCAGGATGCCCAAGGACCTGCGCGTCGAGCAATACGGGCTGAGTATCGACATCAAAGCCGGGACAACCATCACCCGCTTCGACGGTGATACTGCGCCGCTTGCGTTCCTGCGCTACGACGTGACCAATGTCGCCCACTATCTGCGCGATCAGGCAGACGTCTGCGTGATCGGCGTTGGGGGTGGCCGGGACATTCTGACCGCTTTGCACTTTGGGCAGAAGTCGGTGCTCGGCATCGAGCTCAACCCCGCCATCATTGACGCCCTCACGGAAGACTTTGGCGAATTCGCTGGTCACCTCGACCGACATCCACAGGTCGAGTTGGTCGTTGACGAAGCGCGCAGCTACTTGACGCGTTCAGACGCAAGGTTTGACATCGTGCAGGTCTCGTTGATCGATACCTTTGCGGCGACCTCCGCCGGCGCGTTCGTGCTGGCGGAGAACTCACTGTACACGGTGGAGGCCTGGGAGGTGTTCTTGAGCAAGCTCGCCCCGGAGGGAATCTTCTCGGTGAGCCGCTACTACTTCAATGACCGTCCAGCCGAAGCGTATCGCGTGGTGTCGCTCGCGACCGAAGCCCTCGCGCGGAGAGGCGTTTCGGATCCACGGAGTCACCTTGCGATGGTCCGCAACCGCACCAACAGCATCTTCGCTGCCGGTTCAAGCGTGGCCACGCTCCTCGTGTCCAACGCTCCGCTGTCAGATGACAGTCTGCGCCGACTTGAAGAGACTGCCGACCGGCTCGCGTTTGCAGTCGTCTTTTCGCCAAGGGTCGCGGGCGATGAGGTCATCCAAGCGATCGTGGACGGGGAGGACCGCGATGCGTTCTACAAGAACTATGAACTCGACCTCGCTGCACCAACCGATGACCGCCCTTTCTTTTTTCAGATGTTGCGCCTGAGGGACGTCCTGGATCCAAGCACTTGGAACGAAAAGGACGTCAACTGGAAGAACCTCAAAGCGGTGCTCGTTCTGGTCGTTCTGTTGGCTGTGGTGTTCGTGCTGACCCTCGGCTGCATCATCATTCCGCTCGCACTTCGATGGCGCCAGCAGGATAGGAGTGATAGCCCGCGCTTTCTGTTCTTGTTCAGCGCCATTGGTATGGGGTTCATGTTTGTCGAGATCGCGTGGATGCAGCGCTTCTTGGTCTTCCTGGGCCAACCGATCTACTCGCTGTCCGTAGTGCTATTCACGTTGCTTTGCTTCGGCGGAGTCGGTAGTTGGGCCAGCGAGCGCATGCGTCTTCCCGCCACGGACCGGTCGGCCGTCGCGGTCTTTGCAGCAGTGGTCGTCGTGTTGACGGTTTTTGGGCTCGCAACTCCCATGGTGGTCGACGCTTTTTCCGGCTCAAGCACGCCGGTGAGGATCACGGTCGCTGCGTGCATCCTGGCACCCATGGGGCTCGCCATGGGCGTTCCCTTTCCGGCGTGCATGCGCCTGGCGTCACAACAGGCACCCGGACTGCTCGCCTGGCTGTGGGGCATCAACGGCGCGACGTCGGTACTCTGCTCGGTGTTCGCCGCGGCCGTCGCTCTGACAGTCGGTATCACGGCGTGCTTCTGGGCCGGCGTGGGCTGCTACGCCGCCGCTCTGCTCGTATGTGTGTGGCGCGCTCAACGAGGCAAGACACCGTTGCCCCAGACGAACGCCAGTGCGTTCTAGCCCGCATCCATCACCAAGGCACGTGATGATCGTGCAAGTGATCGGCTTCGCAGGGCTTTCGGTGAAGGAGGGAATACTCGCCGTAACTCGCCGTATTTTCGACTGAAGCGAAAGCCCTGCGGAGTCGAGCGGTTGTGCGAGGGCGCGTGATTTGGTGATGGATGCGGGCTAGCTGTCCGCGATCGCCGCTTCTAGGTCGCGCACGACCCGGGCCATACCGATCTGCTGGGCTTCGCTGAGGGCGCGCCCAAGCAGTGCGCGCGACGGTTGCCCCCGCCGGCGCTCCAATGAAGCGTGTGCCAAAAGCGCGCGCACGACGCCTACACGGTAGCCCATCGCAAGGTTGTGCTCGACCGCATCTTCGAACAGAGGCCCCGCCTCGACGGTCCGGCCGAGGGCAACCGACAGCAGTCCCAGAAAGTAGGAAACGGAGCCGAGATAGAAGCCCATGGCATCGGGGGTGTTGAACTTGGCATAGGGCTCAAGCAGCCCGAACAGCTGCTCACACCGGGCCCTGTCCCGCAGGGCCGCCGCGCACACGGAAAAGCATGCCAAGAGGTTGAGATAGGCCCCGTCACGCGGATAGCCCGCAGGGTCACCGAGCGCCGTCAACTCCATCCGCACGAGCGCCAGCTCCCCTGCCTCCGCAGCGATCCGGGCTAACCCGGCGCGAAACGCGGGCAAGAACTGCCGTTGCGGACGCCCATCCGAGAAGACGCGCTTCGCGACAGCCGTGGGGCCCTCGCGCTCGAGCGCGAGAAAGAGCTTCTGGGCCCTACGAAACATCCCGGCATAGGCGACCCCCGCTCGGACCGCGCCGTCGTACGCTTTGTTCCAGCGTGCCTCGGACTCATCGAAACGCCCGTCGAGAAAGGCGCGTTGCGCCTGCAGTCGTTCACAAAAGAACTTTGCCTCGCCCCAGTGCGGGCCCGAGATCGCCGAGGCCATGTCAGCGATCATGGCGTCCGCTTCTGGGATCCTACCGAGCAATAAGTACGTGGAAAACCGAGCGACGCGCGCTTCCCCCCCCTTCCAACTCCCGCCCAGCTCCTCGTCAAGAGCCAGGGTGCGCTCCGCGACTTCCAGGGCGGCCTGCATATCATCGGGCCCGCTCAGCGAAAAGAGCCGGGCGCCCAGCGCCTCGAACTGCCCCTCTCGGTCGGGTCTTTGCTCCGCGAGTGCCAGCGCCCGCGCGCTGAGCTCCTTGCTGCGCGCCAAGTCGCTCTCATAGGGCGGCAGGTAGCTGAGCTGTGCGAGCGCACTGATGTGCGCAGGATCGGACTCATCGCGTACCTCCTTGATGACTGCCTCGAGCGCCGCCCGTGCAATGGCATCGGGCACGCTAGCCAGCGCCACCGTGACGCGGCGCAGGCGCGTGGCGCGCACGACCAGGTCGTAGCGCTGGTGCTGCTTGGCGATCTCCAACAGCTGCTCAATCGTCTTCATGGCATCGCCGGTGCGACCCGCCGAACGCTGCGCTGCGGCCAGAGATAGGAGTAGCTCCGCACGGGCCCCAGGAGCCGCACTACCCGACACCAGCGCTTCAAGCGCCCACTCGAAGTAGACGGACGCATCCTCGAACGCGAACACGCACATCGCCTGCTCCCCCGCTTCGCGCGCGCGACGGGCCACCTCCGTGGCCGCTCCGAGCGGAAGCGACAGATAGTAGTGGCGGGCGATCACCCCCTTGGACGCGGCTTCCTCCGGGCGGCCGGCTAGCAACTGTGCGATCTTGCGATGCACCGCCATGCGCTGCCCCGGTGGCATATCTTCGTAGAGCACCGTACGGAACAGCGAGTGCACGAAGCGATAGCTATGCGGGGCTTCGCTCTGTAACTGGCCGCCGAGGCGTGCCGGTTCCAGCCTGTCAAGCAGTACCTCGGGCTCGAGCTCGAGCAACGCAGCAAGCAAGGTCAACTCAAAGCTCTCACCCATCACGGCCGCCCGACGCAGCAAGTCGACCGTGTCCGCTGGTAGACGCCGAATGCGATGACGCAGCAGGTCACGCGCCAGGGCCGGCACGCGCACGCGTTCCGGGGGCAGGTCGCCCAGAGCCTCCTGGCCATGCTCCAGGACCAGCGAACGGATGACCTCCTGCACAAACAGCGGGATCCCGCCCGCGGCACGCCGCACCGCTTCCGCCAGTTCGGGGCTCGGCACGCATTCGGTTAGAGCGCAGACGAGGTCGGCCACCTGCGCGCGGTCGAGCGAGCTCAGTGGGACGAGGCTCGCGTGCCGCAGCACCGGCAGATGACCCGCATCGTGCGCGCCAGGGTCCTGGTCATCGCGGCGCAACGTGGTCACGATACACAGTGATAGCTTCGGTAGCTCCGGCGCTATGAACGCCAGAAGCCGCAGGCTTTCTGCATCAGCCCAGTGCAGGTCGTCGAGAAACAGCAGCAGGGGTCGCTGGGCGGCGAGTTCCCGCAGCAGACGCGCAGCATGCTCGATCCGCCAAAATCGATCCCCATCGGAAACCGGCCGCGCGACGGCTGTCTCGCTCATTTGCTTGCGAGCACTCGCAACGATCTCGGCGTGCTCGGCGCCCAGTTGACCCAGCGCCGAAAGCACGGGCCACAGGGGCGGGGCTCCGACCTCCTGGGACCAGCGCCCCGACAACGGCGCGAGACCCAAGTCCGGCGCGCGGGCCACGAGCTCAGCACCACAGCGGGTTTTTCCGATCCCCGCTTCACCTGTGACCACGCATAGGCTCCCGCGACCGCCCGCTGCAAGCTCCACATGACGGAAAAGCTCGGTCATGACCTGGTCGCGCCCGACCAGCGCCGTGGCCGGATCCACGGCTGGGGCCGGGCCTCTGCGCAACGTCTCCCGTGCCTGCGCCTCCTCGACGTCGGCCAAAAAGCGATAGCCGCGCCCGTGCACGGTTTCGATCGGGACCCCATCACGGCCGCGCTGACCGAGTGCACGCCGGATATGGCTCACACTCCACGAAACCACCGCGCGTCCCACATTGTCGTCGGGCCACAGCTGTTCGAGTAGCTCGGTCTTGGAGACCATGCGCTCGCGATGCTCGATCAGGTAGCGCAGCACCTCCAGCGCCTTCGGCTGCAACGCCAACGGCTCGTCGCCGCGTCGAAGTAGGAACGCATCGAGATCCAGCTCGAATTCGCCGAATCGGTAAGAGCCCTTTGCCTGAGACCGCAACACCAGTGCCCCGGTCTCGTCTAGTACGACGATTCGCGATGGAAAGCGAGCGTCCAGCCAGATTGGATCTTCGGAGCCCCCTCGGAAACCGTTCGCGCCAGCGCTTGTGGCCGCCAGTCGGCAAGAACGCCCAACCTCGCTGATCGGCGGGGTGGTGGCACTTGCTGCGCAGGAAGCACAACCTGGCCCCGATCGCCAGGGTGCCTCCGGTCGCGCCGCGCCAAACGGGTACCTCCCGCGACGCCACCCACCGGCGCGAACACCGCCCACTTTCCCTCCGGGCCACAACCGCCTCGCGATTCATTGCGATTTGTTTGGCATTTGCGTGCATGATTGCCAGCAGGGCCAGCCACAGCGCGTCCATCGGGACGCCGCCCGGGAAGGCCGGCCCACAACTGGCGCCAACCGGGCACAACCGAGGCGCGGCCTCCGACGAGCCCGAGTCACGGGTGATCGCCGTCGCAGGCGTGCGAGTGCCCCGCATGGCCCACCCGCACAACGCACTCACTCCTACACTCGCTACCCGGACGCCATCACCGAAATGGTTCGTGGCTTCCGTCGGAGCAGGTGTCCCCAGGCCGGGGTTTGGCCGCATAATAGTGAAACCGCCAGCTAGCAGCGTGGGCCAGCGGTTCTTCCCTCGGTACTCGGACGCACATGGTCGCCAGCGAAACGCAGGAGATCTTGATCCCTCACGACCTCAACAGGGGCCCGATCACCACAGTTCGTCGCTTGCTGGTCCACTCATCAATCGCTGAGATCAAGCAGCTGGGCCTCTACGAGCACTACCGCGAGCACATCGCTCCAGCTTCGCTAACGCGCATCCTGGAGCTTATCGGCCCTGGTTCGATGCCGGTAGAACTCGCGCTCGAGCACTATCGGGCCTGCGACAAGCTGGAGATCAGCGATCGAGAGACGCAGGCAGTGGGCAAGCGCGCAGGCGAGAGGATGCAGGGTCTGCTGCTCGTAACGCAGACGGGGGCAGAGACCGCCCCATGGAGTATGCTGGGTGCTGTCTCCAGGGTGGGAAAGCGCCTATACGACGGGGGATCGTCACAGTACGTGAGACTTGGCCCGAAGAGGCTGTCGATCGAGCGGATGGGAAACCCATTCTTCTCAGTGCGCTACTTTCGGATCGCGCACAAAGGGTTCTTGCGCGAGATGTTCGGCAGACTCGGCCTGCGGAAGGTCGAAGCCCAGCTGTCCGAGTATCACAGCGACAAGGCTCGGATCCTGATCGAACTGACTTGGCAGTAGCCGTCCGGGCTGGAAACGGTGGTGAAGCAGCCCCGGGGTACCACGACGTTCTACGGGACGCGGTACCACCGCCCCGATCGCGTCCTCTGAGGCTGCACCAGATGGCATATGCGCTACAAGATGAGCCGCGGCGCGCGGGAAATGATGGCCGATGAGACCCTCTCCGATTTCGATCCATCGGACCTTTGGGCTAGCATCACGCCATGAACCACTACTTGTGGGGGGCATTGCTCGCGCTCTTGGGCGCGGCCGCATGTGGGAAGAGCCTCCCTGCCACCGGCGAGACGCCCGGCGTCGGCGATACGCCCACCGTGAGCAACTCCGAGGGCGATCTAGCCGGGCCGGCCCGGCCCGCGCGGGCTGCGCGGATGGACGGTGCCGCCACGTCGAGCGCAGAAGGCCCCAACGATGGGCCGGCCAACATGGACGCCAGCGCGGCAGACGGACCACCCGATATGGCGGACGAGCCGACGGCGCCTCTATCCGAGATGGGCGAAGACCCGCCGGAATCCGGGACGGCCGCTGATGCGGCGGCGCGCGAAGCGGGCGCCATGGCAAAGAGCCCCCCAACCCACTATGTCTATGTGGGAACGGGCGACTGGGGTGCGGAGGCGGGGCGTATCGCCGTCTACCGGCTGGAGCAAGACGGTGGACTGTCTTTCATTCAGCGTGTGGAGGCGGGCGGAATCGCCGCGTTCATGGCAGTCGACGTGTCGCGTGGAAGGCTGTACGTGGCAGACGAAGGTTCCGCCCTCTTGCGTCGCTTCCTCGTCGACGTCACCACCGGGCGGCTGACCGCCGCCGGCCAGGTTCCGGTTCCGGGTGGCCCAGTATACGCTGCGCTCGATGCCCAGGCGAACACACTGTTGACCGCGTACTACAGCGAAGGTCTCGTGCGCACGTTCCCCCTCGACGACAGCGGGATCGCGGCCACACCGTCCGATACCGAGATGACGGGAGATAGGACCCACTCAATCATCGTGAGCGGCGACAATGCCCACGCGTACGTATGCAGCGTCGGGGCCGAGAAGATCTCGCAATTCACGTTTGATGCTGCCGCGCATATGCTCGCGCCGCTCAGCGTAGCGAGCGTCTCGCACCCGGGTGGTCCGCGCCACCTTGCCCTCTCGGAAGACGAGCGCTTTCTCTACGCGGTGGCCGAGACCGGCGACAACGTGATCGCCTATACGCGCAGCGAACGAGGTGCCTTGCAGCCCCTTCAGACCATCGCACGCCTCCCAGTCGGAGCCAGCGGTACTGGCGCAGATATCCAGCTGGGCCCGAACGGCCACCTGTATGTGAGCAACAGGGCGCCCAGCAATACGGTTGCGGTCTTCGCGGTAGACGCTTCCGAGGGTTACTTGAGCCTGATCGAGCACGAGGCCACCGGGGGGGAGGACCCTCGCAATCTCGCGATCGACTCCGAAGGCCGCTTTCTGTTGGTAGCCAACCGGAGTTCGCAAACCGTCGCTGTGTTCTCAACGTCCACGAGCACGGGCGAGCTGACACGGGAGCGGGTTGTGCCGGTTGAAGGCAATCCATTCTTCGTCGGCGTCTTTGCCTTTGAAAAGTAAGGACGCGGCCACCCTCGCCTTCCCAGGACTGGTCACATCTCCTGCTAGCCCTCAGCACAACGGCTCGCTGCTTCGGGCGCAAGCGCGTCTTCGACCGCTCGTCGTAGAGCGCCCAGCGAGAACGGCTTTGCCAAGAAGAACTCTCCCCTGGCCGCGACGCCACCACGAGCCATGACCTCATCGGCGTATCCCGACACGAACAACACAGGCAAGGTGGGTTTGGTCGCGCGCAATCGCTTTGCCACCTCGCTTCCCCCAATGCCGGGCATGACAATGTCCGTGATCAACAGGTCGATCGCATCCAGGTCGCTCAGATGGGACAGTGCGTCTTGACCGTCAGAGGCCTCGACCACCCTGTACCCGCGTGCTCTAAGGGATCGCGCCGCAAGGCCACGAACCTGCTCGTCATCTTCCACCAGTAGAATCCTGTGGGCCCGGGCGGCTGGATCGTGAAGACAAGGATCTGAAGGTCGCAAGGACTCCTGGCCAGGGGCATCGGCCGACGGAAACAAGACGTCAAAAGATGTACCCCGTGCGGCCGTCGTGTCTACCCGTACGGTACCGCCACTCTGCTGCGCGATACCGTAGACCGTCGCCAACCCTAGTCCGGTGCCCCGGCCGCCCTTCTTGGTGGTGAAGAAAGGCTCGAAGATATGTTGCAGTGCGCTTGGCTCATGCCTTCACCGTGGAACCTCCAGCGGAAGGGAAACAAGGCCGGGGTCACGCAAGGCTGACTGCGGACTAGTCGCGCTTCAGTCGGATCGTTAGCCGGTCACTGAGCACCAGCGTCCCGACCAGCGTGGTTCCCCCGTCCTCGAGTGCGCCGTCAAAGTGCACCTGGGCGGCACCTTCCGGATCGTCGAACACACTACAAGCTTCGGCGTCACACTGGCACACGCTTGCGCAAAGCCACAGGCCACAGTCGATCGTCTCTTCTCCGAGCGTGCAAACGTCTTCGCCAGACGGCCCCTCCTTCAGTGATGTGCCCTCGTTGGCAAGACACTCGTACCGTTCCACGCCTTCATACGTATCGTGGAAGACGGGCTCCATCCCGGCACACCATTCGGCGAACGGGTCCAGGGTGTTGACCTGCAAACGAAGTCGCTCGCCATCGAAGGAGCTGTCGGCGATCGGATAAGCGAAACCCGGTAGCAGCGCGCGCTCCATCAGAGGATCGACGGGTCCGATCTCCTTCGGCGGGTAACCCTTGGTCGGGTCCGGATCGGGCCACGGTTCGGTGTTGCCAACCTCGATCACTCCGCCGCCGTCTTCGTCAAGAGAGATACGGACGTAGTCGCTGTCGTCGGTGAACGCATACGCTTCGGCATGGCCGGTCCAACTGCCCGCGTAGTCCCGTAGATTGGCGCCGCTCTTTCCGATCTCGCCGATGTTGAGTTGGTCCTCTTGTCCGCAGGCAAGTAGGGCGGCGATGCAGAGACCGAGTGCGGATACGTACGCTTGCTTCATGGCTCCTCCTGCGTGCGCGTTGTTCCAGCACGCACGACTATGCCCATCCGTGTCCAGCTTGTCGGAGAACCGTCTGCAAAAGTGCATTCAACGCGAAAGGTCGAGACATCGGCGGCGCAGACGAGGTGTATAGACACTGCGTGGAAAGGTCGCCACGAATTCGTCCACCAGCACCTGTGGAGAGTTCGTTCCCATCGTACAGCGTGCGATAACATAGGCGGCACGGCGTTCTTCTATCAGCTCACCCTCGGGGATTTGCTGATCGAGGCTCGCCAGCAATGCAAGCGCCCGCTCCGCGTGCCCGGCGCGCTGCGCCGCCTCCACCTCCCTGAGCGCCGCCAGCTCTCGCTGCAGCGACCCACCGCCGTGCTTCTTCGTCGTCGCAACGTTCTTCGCCGACTCCCGACGGCGCCGCGCGGTGCGCTGATTTACCCGCGGAACTTGCGGCCTTGCTTCCACGGGCATGGGCACGACTGCCGCAGCGGGTCCGCCTCGTTCCACCACGACTTCCAACTCTTCCGACGCCGCAGGGGCCTGAACGGGTTGAGGGGGTGCCGTCGTCTGCTCTGCGACGGGAGGCTCTTGCGGACGCTCCTGATGGCCGAGCGAAAGCGCATAGCCAAATAACCCAGAAGCCAAAGACAGCAGCGCCGCCGCACCGATGCGCAATCCAAGGCCGGGTGCATGCCACAGCACCTCGCCCGCGGTCGTCGGCTGCGGTGCGGCCGGTGCCGCGTCCAGCGCCATCAACGTCGCGGACAGCACACGCCGCTTTGCCCCCGGGTCGGGGTTCAGAATCATCCTTGCATCCGCGAGCATGCGTTGCTCTTCGAGCTCGATGTCGTTCATAGGGCGTCCACTTCCCGCCTGACGGCCTTTCGAAACTCGGCCCGCACCGAGCGCAGTCGGGTGTAGGCCGTGTTGACCGGAAGCGCCAGGATCTCGGCGACCTCAGGGATCGTGAGTTGTTCGAGGACGGCCAGCACGAAGATGTCCCGCCGCCGGTCATCCAACTGGTCGGCGAAGCGTTGTACGAAAGCGGCTCGTTGCTGCGCCTGAAGTCGACGCTCCGGGTCGGCTGCAGCCGACGGCGTATCCGGGTCGAGCTCGGCGTGACCGCCTTTTCGCCGCAACGTGCGCCGATGGTTCGCGGCCACGTGTCGCACGATGCCATAGAGCCATGTTCGGTGGCTTGCGTCCCCCCGAAAGTCGGCAAGGCGGCGGTGGGCAACTAGAAAAACCTCCTGTACCGCATCGTCAACGTGGGCTTCGGGTACGCCCATGCCGCGCAAGCAACGCCAGACGAAGGAAAAATGTGCGTCGTACAGGTCACGGAAGCTGACCGTGGCCACCGGAGCTGCAGGGGAAGTCGGCGCATGGGCAGCTGGCATGGAATCCTTGGCGATCGTCGCCATCCGTGTGTGTCCGGTGGCGGAGCATTCCGTTGCGCAAAAATCGTTGCCGGGGCCCGCCCGGGGTTTGGTCATAGGGTGAGCTCTATTCCAAGCGCGCCACGCCCTGCCAGACGCGCCACCCGATGCACCCGCTGGCCGTCTGACAGCACGAACTCCGGACGGTTCAGGGGTATCATCATGCCCACATGCAACCACGCGCCGATCGCTTCAGCCAACGGGAGGCTCAACCCAAGATCAGCCCGCAGCACAGGGACCCACGCGTGCCGTTCATGGCTAATATCCACCCCCCTACCTTCCCCACTGATCGCTGCCGCCTCGGCACCGGCGCACGCTGACACGTGCGGTGTCTGCGACCGGTGCTCGATACAGGCCATCAACCCGCCGAGGGCAAGCGCCATCTCTCCTGCGCCCCGCAGGCCTTCAGCGGCGTGCGTTTGACTACCGTACATGGCACCGTAGAGACGTAGACCGAGTGCATAATAGGTGCCGTGAAGGACGAGCTGCGCCCCCGGTGCAGGCGCCGGGAGCAGTCCGATGTCGAGGACAATTCCGAGCCCCACCCGCATCCCCAGAGGGCCCGCTTCGGGCTGGCTCCGGGCACCGACCACGTCGGCGGGCGCCTGCGGCGCATCCTTCGGACGCGCGGCTGAACGAGCTTCCGGAGCATCCGTCCGCTCGGTTGGCGGTGCGGGTGCCGCTTGCTCGGCCAAGGTGTCGCGCTCGTCTAGAGGCCAAGCTTCACCGCGCTGGATCGTAGCCGACATCGCCAGCGCGATGGCGACCGCGGCGGCCTCTGCGACCTCCTCGCAGGCGCCACCTTCGATCCTACGCTGCCCGCGAGCCACGCCTGGCACGAAACTCTGGATGAGCACATGCCAGCGTTCCTGCGCATCGCGACCGATCTCCACCTGAAAGGACAGGGCTGGCAGCTCGGACAAGGGCCGCTTGACGAGAGCCTCCACCTGGCTCCGGATATCGTCGGCCGAAATACATTGGTCGTGCGCGCGAACTTGGAGCTCCGCCGCCTCAACCGGCACACTCCAGAGACAACAGCCAAGCGCAACCCAGCACCCCCGCTTGCTGAAGAGATTGGTCATCGATGGCTTGAGTGTATCCTTTCGGGTCCGCGCATGGGAAAGCAAACCGCACCGGGCAGTGGTGGCGACCCTGTCTAGCCACTACGTGGCGGTACAAAGCCCAGCCGATCGTAGACGCGCGCGAGCGTTCTTGCTGCACGCTCGCGGGCGCGATCGGCTCCCTTCTTCAGCACGGCGTCGAGGCTCCCCTTGTCCGCCATCAGTCGAGCCACCTCGTCGCGCACGGGGGCGACCGCTTCGACGACGACCGCCGCCGTGTCTTGCTTGAGGTGGCCGTATTGCTTGCCAACATACTGGGGCAAGACGCTGTCAGGGCTCTGGCCGGTCAGGGCGCACTGAAGGTCGATCAGGTTTCGGACGCCAGGCTTGTCGTCTTGGTAGGTGACCTCCGAGCCCGAGTCAGTCACCGCGCCCTTGATCTTCTTTTCGATCTGCTTGTTGGTATCGGTGAGGAAGACCGTGGACTTGGGATTGGGGTCGGACTTGGACATTTTCTTCGTCGGATCCTGAAGGCTCATGATCCGTGCGCCGATCGTCGGGAGGAATAGCTCAGGAACGACGAACAGGTCGCCGCCATAGGCATTGTTCATGCGAACTGCGATGTCGCGCGTGAGCTCTACGTGCTGCTTTTGATCGGCTCCGACGGGCACCCGATGCGCATCGTACAGCAAGATGTCGGCTGCCATGAGGCACGGATAGGCGAACAGACCCACGGGGATGTTGGCGCCCGCCTTGCCGGACTTGTCCTTGAACTGCGTCATGCGGTTGAGCTCTCCCATGTAGGCATGGCAGGTGAGCACCCAGCCGAGCTCGGCGTGTTGTGGCACGTGAGACTGCACGAACAGGGTGCACGCGTCCGGGTCGAGACCGACGGCGATCAGCGTCGCCATCAATCGATAGGTCTGCTCTCGCAGTTGGGCTGGGTCCTGACGCAACGTGATCGCGTGCATATCCACGCCGAAGAACACCATATCGTAGTCGCTTTGGTACTGGGGCCAGCGACGGACCGCGCCCACATAGTTGCCGAGGGTGATCGGGTTGGTCGGCTGCACAGCCGACAACATGGTCTTGCGGGCTGTTTTCATGGGCGTCGACTATGGCTTTTGACCGGGTGTGGCGCTACCTCAAAGTGGCGCGCTTCGCGGGCCTCGTCTGGGCCAACACGCGAAACCGGCCGGGAGTCTGGTATCGTCGCTGGCCGTGCCCGACAAACGCCGCTCCACGCAGAAAAGGCTCCCCACACCACGCAAGAGCCCCCATCGCAAAGCTGCCCGCATGGGCCGTCCCGCGGGCAAATCGAGCGAGGAGACACGCGCGGAGATCCTCGCGGCCGCGCACAAGCAGTTCGCCAGGGTCGGCTACGAGCGGGCCACCAACCGCGACATCGCCGCCGACGCGGGCGTCACAGCGGCCGCCATCTACAAGTACTTCGCTTCGAAAGCCGACCTATTTGCCGCCGTCGCCACGGAAACCATGGAAACCCTGATGCCCGACCTGCTCAAGGCCGCGCGCTCGGCGCCAAGCGCACGTAGAGCACTCGTGGCGCTGCTGCGGACGCAGCTCGCCGCCGCCCAACATGTCGAGGCGACGCGTTTCCTCACGACCATCCCCATCGAAATGAAGCGCCATCCAGAGGTCGCTGAGGCGCTGGTGGGCCAGCCGGGGCCGATCTTTGAGTTGGTCGTCGAAGTCGTAGAACGCGGTGTGCGCGAAGGGGAAATCGCCCGCGGCAAAGCCGAGCAGGTGGTCGGCATGTACATCGCGATCCTCATCGGCCTCGCGATCCACGGAAGCACAGTGCCCGCGTCGCACAATGCGGCCGCGGTTCAGGGTTTCTTCGACCTACTCGACGGCAAGCTATTTCGGCCACCGGGCGCTTGACGCGGACGGGGGCAGGGGCCTAAAAAGTAACCCTGTGGTTACTTTTTAGCGAGTGTGACCACGAGCCACACGAGGGAAGGGCCCATGTCACCCCATCGCATCGCACGTTGCACACGGATTGCTCTGGCGTACGCAGCCTTTGCAGGCTGCTCCCAGGGGAGCGCAGACCCGACATCCATGCCGCTGCCCGGCTCGGAAACCGAAGCGGAGGCACACCGCGGTACCGATGATACTGAAGGCGTCCCACCACCACCGCCCTCGCCCAACACGGCGGACCTGGGCGCCGCCGGCGCAGGCGCCTCCGCGTTCGCCGAGGACGGGACAAACCAGCCGGGAGACACCGACCCGATCGACGCGCCCGCATCGGATACGGCAAGCGCCGGAATGCCTGAAGCCGGTCCAGCCGCTGGCCCAACCGAAGCCACAGCCGAAGGGCAGGCCGGCGAGGAAGCCAACGAGCCAGGCATCGACCCGAACATGGAAGCCGGTGCAGAGCTAGACAGCCCCGAGACCACGGTGGACACGGTCACCCCGGACGGGACCGAGACGCCGGCCCCACAACGGCCCAAACCGGCGTGCCTACAATCCGGCAGCCAGGTCGTGCTGCTCGGCGACTCGTACATCAACTGGCTCAGTCACTCATTCCCGGCGGACCTGAACCGGGAAGCGGGACAGACCTTTCGGATGTACGCGGTCGGGGGATACTCGATGGGAAGCGGCGGTATTGGGCCAATCCCACCCCAACTCGACCAGGCGATCTCCGACGATCCAGACATTACGACCATCGTGATGGATGGAGGTGGCAATGACATCCTGGTTCCTGACGTGCTGCAGTTCCCGCGGGGCGGCGAGTGCAAGGAAAGCCAGATGGCCCCCATGATCCCCGACTGCCAGATGATCGTGGCCAAAGCGCTCGAAGCCGCCGAACAGATGCTCACCACAGGCGTCAGCCAGCTCGAGGCAGAAACCGTCGATGTCGTCTACTTCTTCTATCCCAACGTACCGGAGGGCACGTTGGTGGGGGGCGCATACCCGAACGCGATCCTCGAGTACTCGGCGCCCATGGTGAAAGACTTCTGCGACTCCACCTATGAGCGTTCGGAAGGCAAGGTGATGTGCCACTTCGTGGATCTGCGCCCGGTCTTTGAAGGCCATCCGGAGTACTTCGCCCCCGCCGACATCCACCCCAACAATGAAGGCTCGGCCGCGATGGCCCAGGCGATCTGGCAGACCATGCAGGACAACTGCCTTGCCCAGCCGGAGTCGAGCGGTTGCTGCCAGCCCTAACAGGGTGCTGAGAAACGCCGTAGGCGTTTCTCAGCCTCTGCTCCGTGCCCGTGCCCGTTCCGTGCCCGTGCCCGATGGGCCATTTCATGCGGTTGGAGGGCAGGGCTCATGGCATGGCCGCCCGTGTCATCCCATGCGAGCGAGAAACTGGAGCCGGGCGCCATAGGCGCACGCGACCCGCAGGTTTCAGGTCAATCCCGCAGAACGGTCGCCTCGCTGGCGAGGAACGAGGCGTCCTGAATGCCGTAGGGGAGCGACTTGGCGATGTACAAGCGACCACTGGCAACACCCATGGTCGTCGACATGGCCACCCGGAGTTCGAAGGGGGCCTCTTCTTCCAAGCCCTCCCGCACGTAGCACTCCGCGTCCCGCCGCCATGTCAAACTGGCCGGCTCGACCGAAGCCGTCGCCGAAGCGCCGGGCATGAGTACGTCCCAGGACGCCTCGCACGTGGGCTGCGCCGCAGGTCCCGAAGGGCAACGCGGGCTGTTATCCTCAGGGTCACACACGCATACCATGTCCGGAAGGTCGTCTCCGGGCGCATCGAACTCAAACCAGGTCGGGCCGCGACAATCCCGTGTCAGGTAGAGGGGGATCTGCAGGTCGTTTTCAAGCAGGACACGGGTCGCACGTAGTGGACGCGGAGCGCGCGGAGAGTCGGTCTCGGACGTGGTGGCGGTGCCGCCCTCGAGGCCTCCGTCCGACACCATCTCGTTGTTCCGATCGCCTGCGTCGGCGGTCTCGACCGACCGGGCCTCGATGAACCCCCGTCGTTCGACCCAGGGCGCAGTAGTGTCGTCTGCCTGGCAGGCGAACAACAACGCTCCCAGGGCAAACAAGCACCCTGCGGCCCCTGACCTTTCCACCCCTTGGTACAGACGCGACATGCTCACATCCCGGGTAGAGAACGCAACTGCCGTGCCGCCTATGGTATCCACATTTCACCAATAATTCCGTAAGGCAGCTTGGCCTTTCCCGCAAAATCTTCCTACATGGGCACACTATGACACACATGCGAACCCAGGCGTTTGCGACAGCGCCAACCGGCACAAGGCGACCGGAGGCTTCGCAACGGCATTTGAATCGGTCGATTGACATGTATACTGAATAAAATTACTATTTATGTAGTTTCTGATGCTCTCAATCGCCCCTGCAGTCTCGGCAAGGCCCCCCACGCTGCACCATAACGCCGCAATTACGGCACGTTATTGTAAGCGTTTATTAGAAATGTCCTAATTGCCGCAAGTAGAAATGTCCTATTCGG
>JAPPOR010000107.1 GCA_028817905.1 Myxococcales bacterium | reverse complement strand
GCGGAATCGAACGTGTGGTGGCGGCCTCCGAGGTTGCGCCACCCAGGACCGAAGAGCCCCTTCTCGACCGCACGCTCAACGTAGACGGCGTCGGCTAGAGGAGCACTGCCACTGCGACCGGTGGCGAATACCGTCGCGATGGACAAGGCATCACAGCGACAGAGACTCGGGATAGCTCCTGGCACGAGGGGGCCACAAATGGCCGCAGATCGTCAATCCATGGCCCGCAACCACAGCCCGCCGTGCAAAAGCTTGCGCGCTTGAAGGGCCCGAACGAAGTTCTGGAGTGACCTTCGCGGCCAATCATCGGCCAGCTGGGTTGCGCCCGCCCAGACCGCAAAACCGTGGGCCTTGACTCGTGTCCGACCAACGGCGAGGCTCCGAGCCGGTGGAGAGAAAAAGCATGAAGTCTGCGGGTTTATTGACATGGCTTGTGTGGGGCATGGCCGCGGTGGGGTGCGGTGGTTCTAGCGGTGGTGCCAGCATGGACCCCCAACTGCAAGCAGAGGGTTCGACCACGAGTCCGGCGATGCCGGTGCCAACCACGCCGTTGGAAACGAACGCGACAGAGTCGGCTGCCAGTCCGTTCGTCGCTGCTCCGATGGGCGCTTCCGCCGAACCAAGCGGGGTCGCCCCAGCCGGGTCGCTACCCTGCGATGTCGTAGCCATCCTCGATCAGTACTGCGTGAGCTGCCACGGTTCCACTCCGACTCAGGGCGCTCCCCTGTCACTGGTCACAGCGGATGACTTCACCGTGACACGCGATGACGGGATGACCGTCGGCGCTCGCGTGCTGGCACGGGTCAAGGATCCGATTCGCCCCATGCCGCCACCTCCCGATCCGTTGGTCAAACCCGAGGAACTGGCGACCTTGACCGCGTTCGTTGAAGGCGGCTCACAGATGGTGCCAAACGGCTGCGCCGTCAACGACGTGGCACCACAGCCGATGGCGCCCGGCTCCGAGATGTCGGGCGCGACGCCGACGGAGACGCCGGCCCAGACGGGTATGATGCCGGATGTCCCGTCGCCGACCGTGGGTGGCACCGACAGCTGGCAGATGTTTGGATACGACCTGGCCAATTCGCGCGCCAACACTGCCGAAGAGGCGATATCCGCTGCGACGGTCCCCAATCTCCAGATGCGCTGGCAGTTCACCGGTGCAGCGACGACCAGCACACCGGCCGTGATGGACGGCACGGTGTATCTGCCCACTTGGGATGGGACGGTGCGCGCCTTGAGCCTGCAAGACGGGACAGAGGTATGGACAGCGCGTGTGCCCAACCTGGTCGACTCTTCGCCCGCACTAACGGAGACGCAGGTCTTTGTCGCCGATAACGCGGGTTTCGTACACGCGCTTGCGAGAGCGGACGGCTCGATGAAGTGGTCGGTCCAGGTGGACACTCACCCCCATGCTCACCTATGGAGCTCCCCTGTCTATGTTCCGGATGCGAACATCGTCGTCGTGGGCGTCGCATCCGGTGAGGAGGCTGTGCCCCCACCGTACACGTTCCGCGGCAGCATCGTCGCACTGGACGCCGATGACGGAACGATCAAGTGGCAGTTCTACACGACTGAGGGAGATGCCACTTCGGGTCCTGGGGTTGCGGTGTGGGCCACGGCCGCGGTCGATACCACGCGCAAGACGCTCTATGTCGGCACGGGCAACAACTACTCCGCACCCAGTGGTCAACACACGGACGCGATGCTCGCGATCGACTACACAAATGGCGACCTTGTGTGGTCCCACCAGTTCACGGCCCAAGACGTCTTCACCACAACGCAGTTCACCGAAGCGGGCCCGGACGCAGACGTTGGCTCGACTGCCAACCTGTTCTCTGTGGACGGAAAGGACCTGGTGGGCATCGGCGTCAAGAACGGCATCTACTATGCACTCGACCGCGACACGGGCGACGTGCAGTGGATGGCCTCACTGACCGCGGGCTCGGTGCTCGGCGGCGTGATCAGTCCATCGGCCTACGCCGACGGGGTGGTGTACGTCGCATCCAATCGGTTTTTCGAAAGGGGAACCGACGTCATCGCACTGAACGCGGCCGATGGGCAGGAGCTATGGCGCTCGGCCCTCATGCGAATCACGTATGGCGGCGTCGCCTATGCCAATGGTGTGGTGTACGTCGGCAACGACTCCGCACAAGTTGTGGCGCTAAACGCAGTAGACGGAGCCATGCTGTGGAGTGACAGCGCGCCGAATGCCATCGCGGGCGGACCGTCAGTGGCCAACGGTCTGCTGCTGGTCCCCTGGGGCTACCAGTGGACATTGGGTCGCGGCATCGCGGGCACGGGCGGCCTGATCGCCTACGGACTGTAGCCCAGTTTCTCCAGCCAGTATCCATCCAGGAAAGGGGCGCGCCCTTTCCGCCGGCGGCGAAGCCCTAGCCCGGATCATTCATGACTTCGGCGCCGGATCGCGCAGGGATTCGGCTTCACAGGGCTTTCGACGACCGACGGGAATACTCCCCGTATTTTCTAGGGCGGCGAAAGCGCTGTGGAGTCGAAGGACAAGCGAGGTGGTGTCGAAGTCATGAATGATCCGGGCTAGATACTAGCTTAGCTAGCCCTGCGACGCGCCTGGAAGGAGCGCAGAGCCGCCTCGGCCACCCCGAAAATCGCCGCCAGGAGCAGGCACCAGCGGGCGAGCGGCTTGCGGATCAGGGTGGCGCCGACCGTGCTTTCCCCGTGCCCATCGGTCTTGCGGGTCTGCTGGTCGGCAGCCGCGAGGTCGCCTTCGTCGGTGGGTGGTGGGACCGTGAACGACAGCTCTGGTGAGAACCGGGGGGCCGCGCGGTCGCCCGCGACCAGTACCCGATATGCGCCGCTCAGGTGCGTTTCGGAAAAGCTCAGCAGCGCCCCGTCCAGGTCATCGAAGCGGTGGCGAACATCGTCGGGCCCGACAACTTCGACCAGGGTGGCCCCCGCAGGCACCGGAAGTCGCGCGACTGCTCCCGCGTGCTCGGGTGCGCTCATGTCAGCCTTGTCCCCCGCCGCGAAGCGCACGAGCCCGGCCGTCAGGGGCAAGAACCCCGGACGCAAGCATGCGTCGCTCCAGTCGGCATCGAGCGTGGTCGTGAGCAACACTGTCCGCCCGCGGCCCACCTCATGCGTCACGACAGCGGGCGTGCCGTCCTCGAACCGCAGCCGCACGTCACCGCGCGCATCGAGGCGCGCGCGCCGGTGGGTCTGGGCGTGACGCAGGCCGGTCAATCCATCCGTGAGCAGCCCCGGGTCCACGTCTTTCTGGAAGGCGATCGGTGAAAGCCGCTCCAAGCCCGTGAAGTGTGCGCCGATCAGCTCCTCGAAGGCCTGGTTGTACGACGCCGGCTGCACGTTGCTCCCCATCGCCAGGACCAGTCCGCCACCGCGTTCGACGAAGCGGCGCAAGCGCGCGACGTACGCTTCGGGAGGTGCCGCCACGTTGGCCAGAACCACCACATCTGCCTGTGCGAGATCGTAGTGCTCGAGCAGGGAGGCGTCGACCGATGAGATCCGCGTTCGCATGACGTCGGGCGGCGCCAGCGACAGGGCCCTCGCCAGGTAGTGCAGCTCATCGCGCACATCCGCCGGGTGCGGGTCGCCATTGACTAGAAGCACCCGCACGGCGACTTCGTCGTCTAACAACACGTCGCGTCGGTTGTCAGTGGAGAGTGCATCATCGACCTCTAGCTCAAGCCGGATGCGGGGATCGCCGCCAGCCTTGGGGGCCGTCACCTGAATCATGGCCCGGCCCTGGTCTCCCTCCAGGTACACGAGCTCGCGTTGGCTGACGTCACCCGGCCCCGTGACGCGCAGCGGCACGGTATCGGGTGCCTCCCCAAACACGCGCACGCCGACAGCCAGCGAGTGCGCCCCGTCGCCAGCCGTACTCGGTGCCGCCGACACGGACATGATCTGCAGGTTGGGACCGGAAGGGGCCGGCGCGACCGACTCGTAGACGACCTCGGTTCCCTTGGTTCGGATTTCCCCGGGGTCGAAGCGCGCATGCTCGGCGAAATCAGAAAGAACCAGCATCCGCTTGCGCGCGCTCGCCGTCGCTGCGAGCTTTCGTAGCGAAAGTTCCACGGCCCCCTTGAGGTCGGTCCCTCGGTGGCTTTCCGGCGGAAGCTCGTGTAGCCGGGCCTTGGACAACCGCAGATCCTTCGTCCGCTCAAGCCACACGCGGGCCGGGGTGCCCGCCAGCACCACGACGACCTCCGAACCTTCTGGCAACGCGTCGATGGCATTTTCCGCGCGGTCGATCGCGCGACTCAGCAAGGTGCTACCCGCGTACTCGCGCTGCATCGACATGGAGTCGTCGATCACGATCGCTGCGCTGCTCACTTCCCCATCCCCAAAGCTCACGCGGGCGGTCACGTACGGAGCGGTCAAAGCCATGCTAAGGGCCGCCAGCAGCGCCACGCGACAGCACAACAGCAGCAGGTCCGTGAGGTTGTGGCGCCTGCGCCGACTGGCTTGGGCCCGAAGAAGAAAGTCCACAGTCGGCAGACGTACGACCGGCATGTCCTTTTGGCGGACACGATGGGCTAGCCACGGCAGAGTCGCCGCCAGTAGCCCGAGCAATGCCAGGGGAGCCTCTAGACCCATCCCCTTCTTCCTCCGCTCAAGGTGCTCGCAAGGGCCTGCTGCACGGGGGTATCGGTGGGGCACAATGTGTAACGACAGCCGGCCCCGATGCAGCGTCTGCGGCAGTCGTCGACAAACGTCTCGACCCGACTGCGGTAGTCCTCGCGAATCACCCCCGGATCGACGTCGACGCGTTGCCGCCCCTCCGGGTCCTCGAAGCGCGTCACGTCGGAAAACGGCAACTCCAACTCATCCCGATGCAGGACGTGAAATACGATCACGTCGTGCCCCATGACCTTGAACAGAGATAGCGGCCGCAACGCATCCGGACTGGGGTCCAGCAGGTCGCTCGCGATCGCGACCAGGCCTCTCTTGCCGACCCGTTCGCCGACCTGGCTGAGCCCCTGGTACAGGTTGGTACCGGCCTGGGGACCAGGCTGCTGACCCAGCAGGCGCAACAGGCTCTCCAGGTGGTCGGAGCGCCCGCGTGCCGGCAGGGTCTCGAGAACTTCCTCACTCAGTGCCAATGCGCCGACCGAATCGCCCTGTCCCAGCAAGATCAAGCCGAGGGCGGCGAGCACTGTGGCTGCGTATGCGGCCTTGTTCTGAGCGCCTTCGCCATAGCTCATCGAGGCCGATAGATCGAGTACCAGATGGGCTCGCAGGTGGGTCTCTTGCTCGAAGTGCTTGGTCGTGTACCGGTCGTTGCGCGCATAGGCACGCCAGTCCAGGAGCCGTAGGTCATCGCCGGGACGGTAGTCCCGGTGCTCGGCAAAGATCACACTGGCGCCGCGGTGAGGACTCTGATGCAATCCCGAGCGCACGCCCTCGACGGCCCGGCGGGCGCGCACGTGAAGGGTCGAGACCCGATCGACGAGCTCCTGATCCAAGTGCATGGGTCACTCTTTTCCGCTCAGGGAACCACCGCTTCAAGCAGCGATGCAATCAAGGTATCCCCACGTACGCCCTCAGCCTCCGCGCGAAAGTTCGTCACCAGGCGGTGTCGCAGAATCGGTAGCGCTAGGGCCCGCACGTCCTCGACCTCGGCGGCGAAGCGGCCCGACAGCACTGCGCGCGCCTTTGCCCCGAGAATCAACGCTTGGCTGGCTCTGGGGCCACCACCGAAGGACAGGAACCGGCGAATCGTCTCGGGAGCGCTCTGCTCCTCCGGACGTGTCGCGCGCACCAAAGCAACCGCATGGGCCACGACATGGTCTGCGACCGGAACCCTTCGCACCAGCTCCTGCATAGCAAGTATCTCCTCCCGGTGTAGCACCGGCGTCGGCGCGGATTGGGTAGGTGCGGTCGTCCTTTTGACGATCTCCAGCTCGTCGTCGAGACCGGGATAGTCCATGTTGATCTGCAGCATGAAGCGGTCAAGCTGCGCCTCTGGAAGGGGATAGGTGCCTTCCTGCTCGATCGGATTCTGGGTAGCGAAGACAAGGTAGGGCCGCTCGATGGCATGGGTCCGTCCGCCCGCGGTGACCTGCCGCTCCTCCATCGCCTGCAATAGAGCTGCCTGCGTCTTGGGCGGGGTACGGTTGATCTCATCGGCGAGTAGCACGTTCGTGAAAATCGGGCCTGGCACGAACCGAAAGTGCCGCTCACCTGATTGCTGGTCTTGCTCCAACACGTCCGTACCGGTGATGTCACTCGGCATCAAGTCAGGCGTAAACTGAATACGGTTGCTGCTCAGCGACAGGGCCTCCGCCAGCGAAGCCACTAGCGAAGTCTTCGCCAAGCCGGGAACACCGACCAACAGGCCGTGCCCACGCGCGAACAGGGCGACCAGAAGCAACTCGATCGCCTCGCCCTGCCCGACGATGCGCCTGTGGAGCTGTTCGACCACTTGAATGCGTGCCTCTGCCAGCCGCTGGACCCGCTCCACGTCGCCCCCAGAGGCATCATGGGTCGCGTCCCCGGCGTGCTCGGCCTCGTTGGATGTGCTTGTCATGTCGTGCATGGACCCCCAGGGTAAACTATTGTCCGCGCAATTGCCGGCAGGCCTCGGCTTCCAGGTCGCGCTCGCGAGCCTCATCGGTCGCCCGCGCCAGATCGCAGTGCGGTGTGGGATCGAACGGATTGATGAAGATCGCTTCCCTCAATGCCAAGGTAGCCTGCTCGCGATGCCCGAGCGCCAACTCTGCGGCGCCGAGCACCGCGTGTCCCGGCGCATGGTCGGGATACCGAAGCGTGAGCGGTCGTATCGCAGCGACCGCTGCCGAGGCGTCACCCACCGCGAGCGCCGTGCGCGCCAAGCGCGAGCCCACGATCGGATCGTCCGGGGCGGCTCGATTCGCCTTGGCGTATTCTAGCTTGGCAGCCAGGGTGCGCCCGCGATCCCAGAGCAGGTCTCCGAGCCGAAGGTACTTCCGTGCCTCCCCTTCAACCTCCTGCGCTTCGTCTGGCTTGCCGCTGCCGCTCTTGAGCCGTAATTCCAGGTGCCTGGGTGTCGGACCCTCGAGGCCCGTCGGCAACTCGGCCTTCCACGCATCTTCCAGGCTGCTGAACGTAGTGCTCGCCGCTGCAGCGAGCGCCTTGCGCGCGTCGGTGCCCTCGGCAACGCGCTGTAGCGCAGCCTGGAGTCGCTGTCGCCCGTACACCCGCACATAGCGTTCCATAAAGGTAGACACCTCGGCGAACGCCAATGCAGCCGCCTCCTGGCTCGGGAGCATGGCGATCGAGGGGTGCATCTCATCGAAGGTGAGCAACTTGTCTTCTTTGCGCGCGGCTGCGAGCAACGCGTGGGCCGAGGCGTCTAGCCGCATTTCGCTATCCCGCTTGCGCCAGCTCCGCTCGAGCATCTTCGCCGTCCCCTCCTGCAGCCAGACCGGGGCGTTTTCCTCGGTGATGCGCGAGAGCACCATGTGCACGAACTCGTGCGTGATCGTGTCCGCCCATGGGTAGCCTCGAACCAGAGCCCGGGGCGTCGTGATCATCAGGCGGTTCCACTTGCTCAAGGCGATCGTTCCCGTCGTCTCGATCTGCTCGACCGTCAGCGCGCTCACCGCGGCAAGGGCCGCAGCGCTAGGTAGAATCTCGAGGCGGATCGGCCCCGGCACACGCGCCCCGAACGCCGCTGAAAGGGCCCGGTCGGCCGCTTCGAGCACCCCCAGGGCGTAGGGAACGAGCACCCGGTCGGGCCCCTCCATGAAGTACACGACGTAGCGACCGTCCCGCGACCTCTCTCGCTGCAGTTCGCGGGTCAGTTCGAGGGTAGACGTGATTAGGTCGCGCGTCTCGGTCCAGCTGCGGCGGTCGTCGGCATCGATCTGCTTTGTCAGCGCCTCGTCCACGAGCTGCTGAGCGCGTTGATAGTCGCCGAGATAGAACTTGTGCATGCCTCGGTAAAACATGACTCTAGGCGACTTGGGGTGACTCTTGTTCAGCCGTTCGAGACGGGCTCCCGCGCGTTCGATCTGCAGGGCCGATAGGTCTTCCGAGATGGTCTCCAGCTCCTGCTCCAGGGTCTGTGCCGCCGCCCCAGAGGCACTCGAAAGGCCCAGCCAGAGCAGGGTTCCGACGACCCATCGGGATGGCACCGAGCCCGACCTCCTCATCGCAGCAGCTCCCGGTAGTAGGCGCCCACGGCGGCCTCATAGCCGGGGGGGGAACCCTCTCGCATGGCGTCGAGCAAGCGACGCCGGCGTGCCGTAGGCGCTTCGAAATCCTTGGCGTCGGGAATCTCTACGCGTCCATTGAGGGCACTGCGCGCGCTCCCATCGCGCCGGCCACCGGCCGCTCCTTGCGCGCCCCCGGACTGCTTGCGCGCAAGCTGCTCCGACAACTGACGCAGCTCGTCAGCCGCTTCTTCCTGGGCTAGGGCGGCAGCCTGCGGGTCGTCCCGCTGAAGCTGGCCCTCCGCCCGGCGCATCGCGTTCTGGGCGCGCTCCACGGCGTCGGCGCCCTCAGGCGACAGCGGCAGCCCCTCGGGACCTTTGGCCAGCTTGCCGCGCAGGCTGTCGGCCGCCTTGCGCGCAGCCTTCTGGCTCTCGGCGAGGCGACGCAGTCGGCGGCGGTCGTCCTGGTTGAGATGATCAGACATGCGCGGCGTTTGCTGTGAGATAGCGCGTTCCAGGTCCTTCATGGCTTCGTCTGCTTGCCGGGCAGCGCGCGCGTTGTCGGCCGCGTGGCCATCGTGCCCAGGGAACATGCGGGCGTCATTTTCCAGATTGCCCGCCAGTTGTTGTAACGCCCGTTCACTGGCAGCCGCCATCCGCTGAGCCTCGGCCAGGTCCCCCGTCCGGAGCGCATCGCGCGTATCCCGCAAGCGCGCCTGGGCTTGGTCGAAAGTGCGTTGTTCACCCAGGCCGAGCCCCTTGTCACTGACACTCGACAGCCGCTTCTGGACGTCATCCGCCATGCCCTGCAGTCCTTGGGACGTTCCTGGGGTCTGCTGTCCCTGGCCAGCGCGTTCCAGGACCCGGCGTGTTTGGTCTGTGGACTGCTGCGCCAGGCGGCCCTGTTCTTCGGACAGCATTGCGAGCTTCTGGCGAGCCTCCATCATGGCCTTGTCCCGCTCGCCAAAGCGCGCTTCCCGAAAGCGCAAACCACCGCTCTGGAGTCCCTTCGCAAGCTGGTCCAGCCGCTGCTCTAGATCCTCGAGGTGCCTCGCGGCCGCGTCCAAGTCCCCTTCCTGCACCGAGCTGCGCAGGTCGTTCATCGACTCCGTGGAGCTGGGCTGGTCCAGCGCCTGCTGGTTGACGAACTCCGAGGGAACGTGCGTGGCGAGTTGCGCCATGCTTCGAATCAAATCCTTGAGCCGCCGTTCTGCCCGGGCAACCTCCGCCAGCAATTCGCGACGTGCTTCCTCATCATCGGACTCCGATAAGCGATGCAACAGGTCCTGGATGCGTGCCTTCAGGTTCTTTAGCTCGTCGGCAAGCGCATTGGCCTCATCAAGGTGCGCCTGCGCGAGCAGATCGGCAAGTAGCAGAACATCACGCTCGAGTTCCTCAACCAGTTCGGAATCCGCACGCGTGCGCGCCCGTTGGCCCGCGACCGGCACGCGATGTAGCTGGCTGTCCCGCCGGCGCTTGCGTCGATAGCGCTCTCCAATCGCCGCGAGCTGGCTATCGTCAAGTCCTAGGGTCTCGGTCTCTTGCTGCGCAAGCCCGGCGACCAACTCGTCCAGCGCTGACAGCCACGCGTTCTCGCTCACCCGGAGCTGCTGGAACCGCTTGCGCGCCCTGTCCGCCTCAGGCGGGACAGGGGCTTCCAGACGGTCCGCAACCGCCGCCACCGAGAGATCCAGCACCTGTTTGAGAAACGGCAGGTGCTGCGACAGGAAGCGGGCGTCGGAGAGGGCCTCCAGGGTGATCGTCTTGGATCTTCCCACGTTGGGGCCCGTTACAACGTCCCCGTCGCTGGCTTCCAGCCAGAGTTCGAAGCGGTCCCCCTGGCGTACTCCCAAATGGCCCGGAACCAGCGTGAAGCGTTCCGCCAACTGCGATGGGTTGGTCGCTGCGTCAATGCCCGACCAGACCGTCCGGCGGACCTCGTGTCCGTCGGGCAACCGAATCGCCAGATCGACGCTTGAGAGTCCCTCGCTATCATTTGCCCGAAAGCGAATGTTGGTGCCCTGATCCGCATGCACCCAGGCTCCGTCGCTGGGCTCGGAGATCTCGATCAAAGGTACGTGGTCCGACAGGGCGCGCAGGCTACGCTCGCTAGCATCTCGGTACCACTGTCCATCGCTGCGCAGCTGCACCTCGAGCGCCGCATCCGTCCGCGCCACGATGCGCCCGAAGAAATCCCCCTCCTGGCGCGAGAGCCGCATCCGCTGGGGACCGACGACCAGCATGACTTCCTGCGCGGGCAGACGAGCCTGTAGACGCAGCTCCACCGTGGTGCCGACAGGTGCAACGATGTGGTCGGGGTCGGGGACTGGCTCGGGGTCACGCCGGAGGTAGCTGGGATAGATCAAACGAGCACTGATGCTCTCGACAATCGGAGCCAGCAGCATGCCATCGGCTTGCTTGTGAGCTGGGTAGAGCAAGGCGATCACGCCATGCGTCAGGTCCGGCCTGCCCAGCAGCAATCCGGCCGCCAGCAGACATACCAGCAAGCCCAGGCCCACCGTGGGTCCGCGAAGGTCCCGCCATGGCAGAGCCTCACCCACGGGCACCGCTCCGACCCTCCTGGCCACGCTCGCCACATGGGCTCCAATGAGGTCGGGAGAGTGGTCGTCGGCCAGATGGTCGCTCAACTCCAGGGCACTCCGGACGGAGGTCGACAGTTCGGGCGCGTGATGGCTCAGAAGCCTGGCCGCGCCGCGACCGCGATGGCGTCGCAGGCGCAGCCACGCGTAGGTGAGCATCCCGACGGCCGGCAGGATGCAGCCCGCCCACGCCGCCATCGCCCAACGGGGACTGACCACGGGCCCGGACAGGCCGGCCGCGATCAGCAGACCCACCGCAAACAGCGAAAGGGCCAAGAGCAAGCCGACACCACCCTGCTGGAGCACCGCCCGACGCCTCAAACGTCCGACGTAGCGGTGTAGGGCCACAATGGCCTGATTCGCACTGTCTGACACGGCCTACAGCGTACCAGAATCATTGGGGCATGCTTCTCGAAGCATATCTGCACCGAGGTGGTTTGAGGTAGCGTGGTTGCACGAATTGAGCGATGATGCGCGCCCCACGGGGTCGCCGAGATGCAGAGCCGGACGAGCGACGAACAGGGCGCGAACACGCCTTCTCAAACAACCGCATCGGAGAGTGCCGATGCACCGGCGCGTTCGCCCTTAGGGCCAACGTCGCCAACGTCGCCAACGTCGCCAACCTCGGAGCCGACGGGGAAGCCAGCACAGGAGCCGACAGTGGATCCGGCGGGGGTGGACCTTGACAGTCGTGCGGGCCCGGAGGCCGACACCCCCGAACCAGGGGCCAAAAACAACCTCCAGAACGAGCTCCGCGACCGGGGCCCAATTGAGGCCGGGGAGGGTGCTCAGCACCTGGCCGCTGAGGGCCTGCTCGCAGAGACCGACCGCCTGGAGCGCCTGTTGCGGGAACAGGCAACACGCCTGCGGGAGCTCAAGCGTGAGCACACACGCCAGCAGCGCCTGTTTCGCGGGCTGGTTGCCCACGTGGAGCAAGGGGCCCCGCCGGGTGCGGGTGTACGGGGAGAGGGTGACGCACATGCGTTTCGGGCCCAGCGCGACGCCGCCCTGGACCGGGCTCTTGAAGCGGAGGCAGCGCGTGCTGAGCTGGTGTTCCGACTCGATGAGGTGATGGGCCACCTTGCGCAGGCCGCGGCCGGGGTGGACGAGGGTCCGCGGACGCCTACGACTGTAACGACCGCAGCGGACAGGGAAGCGCCCGCCGGTCGATCGGGCTCCCTTCGTTCCATCCTTTCCACACCCCTTTCCGCCCCCCTTTCTGGGCATCTAGCGACGCCTCCGGGTTCGACGCCGGGCGCCGCCGCATCGGCCCCCGAAGACTCGGCGGTCGGACTGACCGCTACCGAACTCGCCGCGGATCTTGCGGAGGCCGAGGAGGCCCTGGAGACCAGCCGGGCCCGCGCTCTGCTGCTCGATGACGATCTGCGCGCCGCGCACCGCCGGATTCGCTCGCTCGAGCGGGCGCTGGCCGAACACAGCGACCAGTTGGAATTGCAGCTCGTGCGCGCGCGAGCACAGCAAGAAGCGGGCCGCGATCCAGACTCACAAGCCTCACAGACGCAAACAAGCCCCCAGTTGGCTTGCCTGCGCGGGGAAGCCCAGGGCATGGGGCTGCGCCTTTCCGAGAGCGAACAGGCGCTGGCAGCCGCACGGCACGAGGGTCAGCGCTTGACTGCGATGGCCGGCTCGGTGAAGCAGGAGCTGGCGCAGGCCCAGGCTGAACGGGCCGCGGCAGAAGCGCTGAGCAAAACGCTACAAGCAGCGCTGGACGAGGAACGGGCCGGACGGGGGCGGGCCGAGGCGCTGGAGGTCGAGCTCCGTCAGGTCCGCGACGATCTGGCCGACGCCCACCGACGTTTGGACGAGCTACGTGCCGAGCGCGACCAGCTGGCGGCCGATCGGCGACAGGCCCCCCAACCGACAGATGCGGTCCAGGCACCCGAGGCTCCGGAGGCCGGAGAGGCCGGTGACGGGCCCCACGCACCCAACACTGCCGCGACAGTCGCGGGGTTGCGCCAGGCACTGCTGGACGCGCGTTCCGCACTGGTAGAAATCGGTGGAGTGCTCGCGACCCCGGGCGGGGGACCACGGGCCGGATCTGCAGGGCTGCCCCGAGACCTCGCTGCCCAGGCGGCCGCGTACCCGGTCTCGGAGCCGCCGAGTAGTATCGATGATGAACCGGATGATACGGCAGCGATGTCCTCCCACGATCTCCGGCGAGCCCTGTCAGAGGCCCGCCAGGCGCTGGAGACCGAGCGCGCAGCGCACGCAGCAAGCGTGGCTAGCCACATAGCCCAGAGCGAGCGCTCCCAATCCCTGATGGACGAGAGGGCGAACCTGCTGGAAGTCTATCGGGGCCGCCTAAGACGGGTTTCCGAAGTGGCCTCTGGAATGCGCGAAGTGGTCTCTGCTACCGACCCGCTGGCAGAGCGCGTATCGGATCTGATATCAATCGCTCGTGATTGACACCGTAGCGATTCGGGTGTGGCGGTGGCACCGACGCCTCGGAAACCGCCGCAGCGTCGCCCGGGTCATTCCCGTCCACCCGCGGGGTGCCGCGCTGTGTCACGTGGTCCGATGCCCGGAACTCGTCGCTTATCCACATGAAATACTTTCGAATTTAGACCACCGGCCAGTGGTCGAGTTTGCCTCCTCGCGCGAGTTTTGGAAGACTGTCTGAGAAGTGTGCTCGCTCGGCAATAGAGTTTCGGCGTGCTTCCGAATGGAGTTTTGGCGCCAAGCGTCCGTATAGGGGTAGGAGGCTCGATGGTCGCGGTCAGTACGGTTCAAGATGTTCGTCCCTACTTTCAGGAGCATGTGAGCGCCGCCATGCGCAGTGTCGACGTCGACACGCGTGAGGAAACCGCCGGGTATCTCGTGGGCCTGCTCGCCGACTTTGTCTTGGTCCCGGACGAGCCCAACCTCGATGCACCCCTGGCGAGCGTGCTTTCCTGGGCCCTGTCGGGGCGTCCCGATGAGCGGGTCAACCGGATGCGCTGCCTGGGCGACTTGGCCCTGTTTCGCTGTGGATTCTTCCCTGACCAGCTCGAGCGCCGGGGCGTCGACGAGCGGTATGCTGCCGCGCTGGGGGGCCGGGCCTATGATGCCGTGGCCAGTGGCGATCGACGGGCCAGCGACACCGTCAATGGCTTGGCCGCCAGCGAGGTGTTTGCCGAGCTAGCCGCCCGCTTTCTGTTGTTTGCCCAAGTGCTCGATGAGGTGCGCGAGCGCACCGCCATGCAGACCCACTCTGAGCTGACGCGCATGTACACACGCTTCCGCATGGGTGGCTCTCCGAGGCTCGCGCGGCGGCTTGCCCGGCGTGGTCTGTGCTGAAAAGGCTTTCACGGGCTTCGTCGCTCGCACCATCCAGGTAGCCCTCGGTCACTGACCTAAGGCCCTCTGAAGCCGAATCCATTCGCGATCCACCCGCACGTTGATGAATGATCCGGGCGAGCCCTGCGCGGGGCCGCGCTCCTACAGCGTCCACTCGCTACTCGGAGCGCCCTTCTGCCCCGTTCTGCACCCGTGGTGGTGGATCAATCCGATCGAAGCACGATAACCTTTCTTCCCGCCCCGCTTGGCACATGGCAACGCTTACTATCATCTCGCCCGAAGGAGAGAGTCGTTCGGTCGACCTTTCGGAGCACAACACATTGGGGCGTCATCCGGACAACAGCATTCAGGTGCTAGATCGGATCGTTTCCAAGAGTCACTGCCACATCGACCGTGTCGGCGCCGCCTTTGTGCTCAAGGACCTGGGCTCGCTGAACGGGACCTACATCAACGGTACGCGCGTCGAAGGAAGCCAGGCTCTGGCGGCCGGCGACGAGGTCACACTCGGGTCTACGCGCCTGATCTTCAATGGGGGGCTGTCCCAGCGCCCCCCTGACGTAACGGCCACCGGCGATACCAAGATCGGTCGGGTGACCATGTCCGCGGGCATGGTCGAGAGCCACGTGCGCGCCAAGTTGAGCCAGGAAGCCGAAGAGAAGTTCATGCCCGAGCGCCTGGTGCAGGACACTGCGCTACTGCGCCAGGACTACGAGCGGCTGCGGGTGAGCTTTGAACTGACGCGAGCGATCGGCGGCGAGCTCGATGTCGACCGCTTGCTCGACAAAATCCTCGGTGCCGCCTTCGACCTCTTGGGCGCCGACCGCGGGGTCATGCTGTTGATCGATGAACACGGCCAGCTGCAGCCTCGGCGCGTGCGGACGAAGAAGGGCGGCGACAACGAAGAGGTTGTGCTCTCCAACACGATCCTGTCGCAGGTTCTGCGGGAGCGCTCCGCCGTGCTCTCCAGCGATGCGCTGGTCGATGCGCGCTTCAAAGGAGCCCAATCGATCATCATGCAGGGCATTCGGTCCAGCATGGCCGTACCGCTGGTCTACTCGGGCGAGCTCCTAGGCGTGATGGTGCTCGACTCGCAGGTCGCTGCAAACGCCTTCAAGGACAAGGACCTGCAGCTGACCCAGGCACTGGCCAATCAGGCAGCGGTGGCCATCCAGAACAGCCTGTACGCCCAGAAGATCGAGGAACAGGCCCTGACCCGTCAGCGCTTTGAACGGCTCCTGTCCCCCGCGATCGCCGAACTTGTGGTCAATGGCGAGGTCGCGGTGGAGAAGGGTGGCCAGGTACGTGATACTACGGTGTTTTTCAGCGACATCCGCGGCTTCACGGCGATGAGCGAGCGCAGTTCTGCCGAAGCGATTGTACAGATGCTCAACGAGTACTTCGAGCTCATGGTGGAGGTGATCTTCAAGCACGAGGGGACGCTCGACAAGTTCGTGGGCGACGAGATCATGGCGCTGTTTGGGGCTCCCGTCGCCCATGCGGACGATGCCCACCGGGCGGTCTCGGTGGCGGTCGAGCAGCTGCGCGTGCTCCGAGGATGGAATGAAGAGCGCATCCGGCGCGGAGAGGCGGCGGTCGAGATCGGGATCGGCATCAACAGCGGGGAGCTCGTCGCAGGCTACCTGGGCAGCAGCCGCGCGCTCGAGTACACCGTCATCGGAGACACGGTGAACACGGCCGCCCGGCTGTGCTCTGCGGCCAAGGGCGGCGAGATCATCATCAGTAGGGCAACCTACGAGCGAGTACGGGATCGCTTCGAGGTACAGGAGCTTCCGCCGGCCACGGTCAAGGGCAAGGCGCAACCCCTCAAGATCTATCGCGTGCTCGGTGAACGCTAGCCCTAGAATCCTTGATACAACGCCGACAAGGAATGGTGAGCTCCCAAGCTTGACTCATTTGCAGACGGGATCGCTTGTCAAGGATTCCAGGGGAATTTCCCTCCCCAGCTCTTCCAGCAGCGCATCGAGTTCGGCAGCGCGCTCCCGGGTCGTGGTGATGAGCACCGTGCCCGAACCGTCGCCATATAGGTACCCGAGACCGTCATACGCTTCGAGCACCGCCCGCAACCAGACCACGTCGCCATCCTGAACGCGACAGCGACGCTGATACAGGCCCGGGCCGGTGATGTTGGGGGAAGCGGACATGGCGGTTATTTGACCCCGAAGGGTCCCGCTTCCTAGCATCGTGGCGCGAGAAAGGGCAGATGCCAATCCGGATACGAAAGCGACCCGGCAGCACTGCGCCCGGTTTCGGACGCTGGCGTGGGTCCGGCCCCGGACCGGGGATCGGGGTCATCCTCGGGGTGGGGTTGTTGAGCGCATGCGCGAGCACCGGCGGCGGCGCCCAAGCGACGACTACCCCGCCCATCGCGAGGAGACAGTTGACGCGGCTAACGGAGCTAAGCCGGCGTCAGGCTCAGCAGCTTGCCGAGCTCGAGACGCGGATCTCCCTGCTCGAGGCCGAATCCCGTAGGACGCGGGCAGCAGACGCCGGCAAGCTGTCGGAAACCGTTCGCATCGGCGAGCACGTCCGCAAGGGAGCTGCGGCCGAGTCGCCCCCCCCACCCCTATCGACGTCCGAGCCTTCTAGCAGCAACGACGACACCGCAGCGCCCATCTCCCTGCGCCTACGCGGGCGTCCAGGACGCGTGGCGCGTCCGCTTGAACCCCTGCCGACGGTAAACGAACGCCTTCCCGTCGCCCCACTTCCCGGCAAGCTGCTACCGGAGGGCAAGGGACAGGCATCCGGCTCGCCCACACCCCAAAAGAGCGCCGAGGCGGCCTATCGCCGGGCCCTGGGGCTACTCAAGGAACGTCACTTTGACCGGGCCCTGTCCGCATTCGAAGGGTTCGTTCGCCGTCATCCCAACCACGCTCTGGTCGCATCCGCCATCTACTGGCAGGCGGAAGCCCACTACGCCAAGCGGGAGTACCCCGAGGCCTTGCTCGACTTCACACAGGTCCTGCAGCGGTTTCCCGGCAGTGAGAAGGCGCCTAAGGCGCTGTACAAGCTCGCGCTCTGCCACGAACGGCTTGGGGATCGCGCCGCCGCCGCGCGCTGCCTTGCCCGCCTGCGCAAGGAGTTTCCGGACAGTGAGCTCGCAAAGCGCACGTCCGCGGAGGGTTCCTCATGAAGCGATTCACGTCTGGCCGCATCCCATTCTCGTCGCGACGCCTCCCGGCCGCCCTGCTCTTCGCTGTCGGCGGAGTGCTTATGCTTGCCCTGGCCCCGGCCGGGAAGGGCTGGGCACAGGAAGTGCTGGAGGAGTGGGAAGAGGAGAGCGACTACGAGATGTACTTCGGTGACACCGAGCCCGAGCGCGACAAGGGCCCCGCGGATCTCACCGAGGCGCTCAAGCAGAGGCGCGGCTATCGCATCGGCGGCCACGGTCGCTACAATCGAAGGGTCCAACCGCAACGCGATGTGCACACGGTGGCAGAGGGCGACACATTGTGGGGGATCGCAGAACGCTACTATCAGGATCCCTGGCAGTGGCCCCGCCTATGGTCGTACAACCCCGAGATCACGAATCCGCACTGGATCTACCCCCTCGACCAGGTACGCCTGTCAGCTGAGACGTTGAAACAGGATCAGGCGGTGGTCGCGGGGAGCACGACAGGACCGCAGTTGGCAGCACCGACGGGCGATATCGGTTCGGCCGGTGCGGTGGTCGTGCCCCGGCGCCTGTTCAAGCCCGGCATGGTGTTCCTACGCGATCAGGGATACCTCGACCGCGATGCCCTGAAGACGGCGGGGGTCGTCATCGGCGGCAACGAGGAGCAGATGCTGATGGCGCACACGGACGAGCTGTACGTGCGCTTCGCGAAAGGCGCGGACGTGCGCGCAGGCCAGGAGTACGCGATCTTCCGAGAGATGACTCCCGTCGAGCGCAACTCCAACGAGAAGGGCCAGCTGGTGCGCATCTTCGGAACCGTAACAGTGCGCAGCTACGATCGTGACAAACGCATCGCGCGCGGGGTCGTCTCGGAATCGCTGGACCCGGTGGAGCGTGGGTACCGCGTGGCCAAGGTTGAGCGTCGCTTCGAGCTGGTGCCCCCCAAGCGCAACGAGGCCAATGTGGTCGCACGCGTGATCGCCTCGCTGCGTCCACGGACGCTGATCAGCTCTCAAGATGTCGTGTTTCTCGACGTGGGTCGCAGCGAGGGCGTCAAGCCCGGCAATCGGTTCTTCGTGATCCGCCGTGGGGATCGCTACCTCGACGCGGTGCGCGGTGGTCACGCGTTCGTCGGGCCGGTGGACTTGCCCGAAACCGACCGGGAGGACTTCCCGAAGGAGGTGGTGGCCGAGCTGCGGGTCGTAAAGGTACGCAAAGAAACCACGATTGCGCTCGTGACCCGCTCTGACATCGACGTAGCCTACGGTGACGTGGCCGAGATGCGCGCAGGATTCTAGCTAGTGCCCGTCCCAGAAGTCGGGATTTTGGGGTCAGAGGACTGGTCCGGA
>JAPPOR010000613.1:6554-18569 GCA_028817905.1 Myxococcales bacterium | reverse complement strand
CCTGCGCGAAGCGTCCTTGCATCCGGCCCCGCCGCGCTCGGAAACCCGCTGAAAGCGAATATAGGGACAGGCCCTAGCCCCAACGGGCTCCTCATCGCCTCTCGCTCGTTCCTCAACCTTCACAGCCTTCCCTAGGGAACGAGAGCATTCCCCTCGGTCGTCGAAGGCTGAAGCCGGATCTCCCGCGCGATCCGAGCGCCGAGACCTGAATGATCCGGGTTCGTAATCTTCCGGGGTGGTGCGGGTCCGTTTGCATAGATGGGGGAGGCCCCGTGCATATCTGAAATGCGGGGACGGCCCGCTCGCCGATCCTGCTCACGAGATCACGGTGAATTCGAGCTCCACCAAGTTGGCATGGTCTTCGCTTACAGATGCGAGTGAAGTCTGTCGCTGGCTTCCCCCCCCTTAGCCGACGATTGATTTCGGCGGGTGCCGCCCTATCCCCCCTTGGGTGCGCACCTGTCTGGGCGACGGCTCCCTGCAGCGGGATACTCCCCCTTTTCCGCCGAGCCGTCGCCCGCCCCCTTTTTTTCCTGGGGTCCACGGGCGCGCTGCCCCCTTCAAGCTAGCGACGACGGTGCCGCCAAGCCCGGGAATCCGTTGCATCGTGTACGGTCGTGAGCATGGACGCGCTGCCAGTTGATGACCACTTGCCTGCGATCGTCGAGGCGCTCGGCGCGAGCGGCTGCGCGGTCCTGGTGGCGGAGCCGGGCGCGGGCAAGACTACGCGCGTCCCGCCGGCGCTCCTGCGAGAGCTCGAGCAGGGGGATATCTGGGTGCTACAGCCGCGCCGGATTGCGGCGCGTATGGCCGCCCGGCGCGTCGCGCACGAGCTGGGTGAGCCAGTCGGCGTAACGATCGGTTATCAAGTGCGCTTCGAACAGCGCAAAGGCCCGCGCACGCGCGTTCATTTCGTGACCGAGGGGGTCTTCACGCGAAGACTCATGGGTGATCCCCGGCTGGGCGGCATTTCGCTGGTCATTCTTGACGAGTTTCACGAACGCAGTCTGCACGCGGATCTGGCCCTCGCCCGGTTGCGGGAGCTGCGACGCACCTGCCGGCCGGACCTGCGGGTGCTGGTCATGAGCGCGACCGTCGATGCCGAGGCCGTCGCGGAGTACCTTGGGTGTCCGGTCCTGCGCGTGCCGGGCCGCGTGTTCCCTGTCGATGTCAGCCACCAAGAGGACCAGCTAGGCGCGCCACTGGATCGTCAGGTGGCGACCGCCCTCCGAGCGCTTGTGCGCCAAGGCCTCGACGGAGACGTTCTGGTTTTCCTGCCCGGTGCCGCGGAGATTCGGCGAGCGCGGGCCGCGTGCGAACCTGTATGCAGAGCAGCGGATATGGAGCTAGCCGTTCTGCACGGTGACCTATCGGCACAAGAGCAGGATCGCGCGGTCGCGTCCGGGGGGCGACCCAAGCTGATTCTTTCCACGAATATCGCCGAGACCTCGCTTACGTTGCCCCAGGTTGTGGCCGTCATCGACAGCGGCCTCGCTCGCGTCGCCGGTCACAATCCATGGACGGGCTTGCCTACGTTGACCACCTGGCCGATCAGTCAGGCCTCGGCTGGCCAGCGCGCCGGGCGCGCGGGTCGGGTACGCGCGGGGCGGTGCATTCGGTTATACGGACGACATGATTTCAAGGCGCGCGCGCTCCACGACAAGCCCGAGGTTCTCCGCGCCGACCTGAGTGAGCTGGTGTTGATGCTGGCGGGGATGGGAAGCTGGATCGCACCCGCTGGGTGGCTGCAACCACCACCGGCTTCGGCCCTTGCACGTGCCATCCATCTGTTGGAAGAGCTTGGCGCCGTCACCGCCAGTGGTGGTGCGCCGACGGTGACCGATGTGGGCCGCGCGATGTTGCGCTTGCCTGTCCATCCGCGTCTGGCGCGGCTGCTGCTGGCTGCCCATGCGCAGGGTGTGGAGGTGGAGGGGGCCGGTGTGGTGGCGTTATTGAGTGAGCGAGACATCGTTCGCAGTAGGCGGGACGGGATCCTGCGCGGCACCTCCACAGCCGCTGGGGTCGGTCCGTCGGATCTACTGGAGCGGCTCGACCTGCTTGCCCTTGATGACTGCGGAGGCGGGGGAACGGTCGACCGGCGTACGGCCCGGGCCGTTTGCGCGCTTCGCGATCGGTTGGTGCGTGCACTCGGACCAAGTGAGGTCCAGTGCAACGACACCGACGCGGCACTCGGACAGGCCGTATTGAGTGCTTTTTCCGATCGGGTGGCCCGTCGCCGCAACCCGGGCCAGCCCGAGTTTGTACTGGCGCGCGGAGGGTCGGTGGTCGCAGCGCCGGAAAGCGTCGTGCAGGCTTCGGAGTTCGCAGTGGTCGTGGACGTGTCGGACGTGCGGGACCGAGGCCGGTCGCCGGTCGCCCGGATGCTTTCGGCGATCGAGCCCGACTGGCTGCTTGAACAGTTTCCCGAGCGCGTTGTCAGCCAAACACGCACGCGCTTCGACCCGGACAGTGAGCGGGTGGACTGCTTTTCCGGGCTGGCATTCGAAGGCTTGACGCTCGATGAGACGGCCGTGGAGCCGACGGGCGTTGAGGTCGAGCATGCGCTGCTACAGGCGGCCAGAGAGCGAGGCTTTGCCCGATTGTTCGACCTCGTACCGGCCGATGCCTTCGTCCGCCGATGGGTGTTTGCAGCCCAGCGTTCTGATGTGCCCGCACCTCCGGAAGATCCGATCGACGCGGCGGTCGCTCTCGCGTGCCAGGGGCATTGTAGCTTTGCCGATCTGCGGCGCCAGCACCTGGTGGCGCTTCTGCAGGTTCTCGTAGGGCACGAGCACCTGCAAACGCTCGAGGCTGCTGCACCCGAGAGGGTGACGCTACCCCGTGGGCGCCGGGTGGTGGTGCACTACGAGGCCGACCGCCCGCCCTGGATCGCTTCGTCCCTGCAAGATTTCTTCGGACAGACCGATGGGCCGAAGCTCGCAGGGGAGCCGCTCGTGCTGCACCTGCTCGCCCCCAACCGTCGCGCAGTCCAGGTGACCCAGGACCTGGCTGGTTTTTGGGCCCGACACTACCCGGGGCTGCGCAAGGCGCTAATGCGTCGATATCCCAAGCACGCTTGGCCCGAGAAGCCGGTGTAGACCTTTGACAACGCACTTGGTCGTCGGTACCAGGGCTGGGTGATCGCTGGGTGGCATCGTTTGTGTCGCGTGCGACGTGCGTCCTGGGCTTGCTGGCTTGCTTGGATGTGGGTTGCGTGTGGTGACGATGGCGGCGCGCTTGACCCGACCGACGCCGGGGGCATTGTGCCGTTCGACTGCGAGGTGCGTGATGCGCCGGCGGGGGGCGGCAAGATACCGGATGAAGTACTCGGGGTCCTGGAAGTCCATTGCTACGGTTGCCACGGGGAACCCAAACTTCCTGCGGCGCCCATGTCGCTGTTGACCTGGGTCGACTTCCAGGGATGCCATTTCGATGGCCAGCGGGTCCCCAACTACGAGCGCATGCGGATCCGGATCAATGACGAGCAGACGCCGATGCCGCCGATTCGGCTTCCCCAGCTCGACGACAGGGAGCGGGGGATTCTCAATCGCTGGGTTCAAAGGGGTGCCCCGCAGGCACCGTGAATGCCGCTAACCTCCGGATTTTGCTACTGGTAGTTGGCCGGCGCCCCCGTCGGGTGCGACAAATTGCCGCTCCCGGCGTCGGGAAGCGGTTGGTATGTGCAGTAGGAGCGCGGCCCGACTTTTGCCGTGCGCCACGAAGGTGAGGACATGACACAGGTCTTGCGATGGATGATGACGCTGATGTTGGCGGTCGCGGTGGTCGCCTGCGGCGATGACGATGGTACCGACTCGCCTAGCGGTGATGGCGACGGGGCAGGCGAGGGCGGCCACATGGGTGACGGGGATGGGGACCACCAGCATGACGGCTGCGGGTTGCAGACGAACTGCAACCCGGACGCACCGGAGCTTTCATCGCAGCCGCGCGTCGATGGGGACCACGTCAGCATGATGGTGCACATGCCCAGCGACTACGCTGAGAATGAGGAGAGCAGCTTCGTCGAGGCTACGATGATGCTGCATTTCATGGATGGCGAGGGTGAGAACCTGGCCGGCTCGGACGTGACCCTCCACACCTACTCAGAGGATTGCCTTCACAAGGGCCCCACGCCGGACGTTACCGGCACGACCAACGATGGCGGCATGGTTGAGTTCACGGCCACCTTCACCCACGGTGGGCCGTGGAGCATCGTGGCCGAAGTGAACGCGGATGGGATGACGCACAAGCTTTCCCTGGAGCTGTGCGTGCCCGGCGCTGACCATGGCGGCAATGCGGATCACAGCATGCACATGGGGGACGGTGACGGGGATGGGGGTGATCATTCTGGACACCAAATGATGTAGGTGAGCCTCGGGCGATTCGGGGCACGGCTCCTATTCGCCGTCCCCGTTGAGCGACAAGCAACGGGAGGGGCTGACGTAGGTGCGAGCAGCCCCCTGTCGTTTGCGGCCGCTGGCCTGGCGAGGCATGATCGGGTGCCCATGCGCCGGGGCGTCGTCCCCGCGCACGCAAGCGATAGGACCCTTCAAATGCCTGAGTACAAAGCCCCGCTGCGCGACATGCGCTTCCTTTTGCACGAGGTCTTCGACATTGCTGACCACTATCGGCGAACCGGTTATCCAGAGGTGGGCGCCGAGGACGTGGATGCGGTGCTCAGCGAGGGCGCCAAATTTTGTGAGGAAGTGATCGCGCCACTCAATGCGTCGGGGGACGCCGAAGGTTGCCATTGGGAGGGTGGCAAGGTCACGACTCCAAAGGGCTATCGCGAAGCCTATGCGGCCTATCGTGAAGCGCAGTGGGGCTCCATCAGCTCCGATCCCGAATACGGGGGCCAGGGACTACCGCAGAGTCTCGAGCTCTTCTTCAACGAGATGGCGGTGACCGCGAGCACATCCTTTCGGTTGGCTTCGGGTCTAAGCATGGGGGCGGTGCACGTGCTTGAGCAGCATGGCACGGATGCGCAAAAGCGGACGTACCTGCCCAAGCTCATCAGCAGTGAGTGGACCGGGACCATGTGCTTGACTGAGCCCCATGCCGGCTCGGACGTAGGCATTCTCACGACGTCTGCGACGCCTGATGGTGACGATGCCTACCGGATCCAAGGCACGAAGATCTTCATCACCTACGGTGAGCACGACCTGGCTGACAATATCGTGCACCTTGTGCTGGCTCGGCTGCCTGATGCTGCACGGGGTGCCAAGGGCATAAGCCTCTTTCTGGTACCGAAGTTCCTGCCGGGGCCGGATGGCAGCCCCGGGGAGCCGAACGGTGTCCACTGTGCTTCCATCGAGCACAAGCTCGGTATCCATGGATCGCCCACGTGCGTGCTCAATTTCGACAACGCAAAGGGCTTCTTGGTCGGTCCGCCCCATGGTGGGCTGCGCTGCATGTTCACGATGATGAACTACGCCCGCATCGATGTCGGAATGCATGGTCTCGGCCAGGCCGAGCGGGCCTTTCAGGGGTCGGTTGCCTACGCCAGGGAGCGCCTCCAATTCCGCGCGCCGGACGGCCCGGTTCTACCCGACAAGCGCGCCGATCCGATCATTGTTCACCCGGATGTGCGTCGCATGTTGCTCACGCAGAAGGCCGTTTCCGAGGGGTGCCGTGCGCTTTCATACTTGGCCGCGATGCAACTCGACGTCGAGCATCGCCACGAGGATGCGGACGCTCGGCAGGCGGGAGGTGAACTGTTGGCGTTTCTGATCCCGATCACCAAGGGCATGCTCACCGAGGCCGGTTTCGAGGCTGCGAACAGCGGGATACAGGTCTTCGGAGGCTACGGGTACATCCGCGAGACCGGCATGGATCAGTACATGCGCGATTGCCGTATCACTAGCATCTATGAAGGCACGAACGCGATTCAGGCCAACGATCTCCTCGGGCGTAAGGTGTTGGGCTCCGATGGTGCGCTGCTCAGGCGCTTCGGCGCGCTGATCGACGAGCTATGCGACGCCACGCAGGGGAATTCCCAGGTTGCACCACTGTCCAAGCAGCTGCGCGCGGTGAATGCTGACTGGCAAGCTCTGGCCTTACGGATCGGTGGCCGCGTGGCGGACAGTAAGGCGGAACTCGGCGCTGCGGCCTTCGATTTCCTGATGTACTCAGGCTACACTGCGCTTGGCTACCTGTGGCTCCGAATGGGTCACGTGGCGGCCACACGGTTGGCCGAAGGCGCTGCGGATAGGGCATTCTACGAGGCCAAGATCAAGACTGCGCGCTTCTACTTCGCCCGCCTCTTGCCGCGAACCGCGGCCCACTCGGCCGCGATCGACTCTGGCGCTGACAATCTGCTAGCACTGGCGGAGTCCGACTTTATCCTATAGCTCGAACTCCTCAACGTTGCGTTCTGCACCCGGCGCGAAGCGAAGAGGTGCGATCGGTGTCGCTTGCCGCGACGGAGACAGGGCGCGTCGTTTGGTGATGGATGCGGGCTAGGCATCCGGGGGCGGGTTGCTGTGGCTGTAGCGCACGGCTTCCTTTAGACCCCGCAGTTCTCGAAGCTCGAGTGTGGCCCACGGGCCGAGTACGGCGCAGGCCAGTGTACAGAGCGCTGCCGCAGCTGGAATCTGATCGACCTCTACCAGATCGAGCGTGGCCATGGCGCTGCCAATGGTGGGGAGAATCGCCAGCACGATGGCATCGAGCGCAATATGGCCGGCGCCCACGCGCGGCAGGTTGACGTCCTTAGTCCCGTAGGGATCGTAGCTGTCCGAGACGCTTGTCACTCGGCGCTTTAGGAGCACGAGTAGGATCGGGAAAGCGATGGGCCACAGATGCAATACGGTCATACCGCCCAGCTTTACGGGACCAAAGCGGACGTGCTCGTAGTGCCAACCAAAGCTGCCCTCGGCTCTCAGGACGGCTTCGGCGGGTGACAGGTTCTTGACGGCATCCCACAGGCCAGCGCGCCGGGTGCGCGCGAAGTCGACCCCTGTGAGTGGGGGGAGCATCGCCTCCCGCTCGTTGACAGTGACTGGAAAGGTAAACGTTCGCGCGCTTCCGCCTTGGTTGACGGTGACGCTCGCGATGGTCAGGTGCGGATCGGTCTTTCCTTCGGTGGGCCGGAAGGCTTCGGCCTTCTTCGCCAGGGCCTGATACTTGTCCTTGGCAGCAGAGAGTTCTGCCTTGCGCGCGTTGCGTTCGCGCAAGGCTTCCATGCGTCTGTCGTTCGTCTTCTTCAGGACCTTCCAGTGGGCCCTCCACTTGCGGCGCGCCTGGAGCAGCTTTTCCAAGCGTTCGAAGTTCTCCTCGGCTGTCGCGTGTTCACGTCGGACCTGGGCCAGCTTGCGCCGCGCCTTTTCAGTATCCTGAAGCGTTGTCAGATCATCCTTGGTCGCGGCGCCCGAAACCAACGTGAGCGAAACGAGCTCGGCCGCTCCCCGACTCGCTTTGCGGGCCAGGAAGAACGCCAAGCCCGTCTTCAGGCCATCCATGTCCGGGATGCCCAGCTGGACGGGGGTGGGCACCCTGTGACGCGCGATCGAGCCCAAGGTGGTCAGCGTCACGTTCGCGTACGGATCGATCGGGGCATTGGCGTCGGCCGTCAAGTCCGGCACTCCCGGGGCTTCAGAGGCCTGCGCAGCGAGCTCAGCCAGCGACAGGCGCCCTTGGGCACGAGCATGCTCAAGCAATGTGTTTTCAAGCGTCTCTTGGTCGAAGCTGCCCGCGAATTGGGTCAGTTCGACGAGTGCCCTCATGGTGGCCCCGTTGTCGCCTCCCGTGGCGGATGCGCCGATCAGTCCGAGACTTACGATCAACAGTACCCAGAACAGACGCTGGACCGCTTGCAGGCGCTCTTTCAAAGCTCAGACCGTCGGGCGGCAGGTTGGAAAGTCGCCGCGATGGCGTACGTTGCTAAGAAGTTCCGCAAGCAAGCGCAAGTGATGCCGTCAAACTTTACTTTTAACGCAAAAGTGTACAAGTTTGTAGCCTTGCTTGCTCTCGTGGCAGGTCACGCCTCCATTGCGCAAGCACAGCTCGGGCGCGACGATAAGGCCTGGCACTTCGGCGTGAGCTTCGGCATTGCCGCAGGTGGGTATGGGCTGGCCGCGTGGGGGGTCGATTCGAAGGTCTCGCGCTTCGTCGTGGGCGCTTCGCTCGCCGTTGCGGCCGGTGGCGCCAAGGAGGCCTACGACGCGCTCGGCTATGGCACCCCTGACTTTTTGGACTTCACTTGGGGTCTGGTCGGGGCGGTCTCGGGTGCGTGCCTGTCACTCTTGATCGATTGGCTGTTCTTCGAGGCGCCTCCTGCGGCCGCGCGCTCGGCGCCTTGGCACCGATCCGCGTCGCAAGTCAGAGAGACCTGCTTCCTAGCCTCCCGTGCGAGCATCTCCTCCAGCTGCCAGGGATTGAAGCCGACGAGAACTTCGTTGGCGATGACGAACGTGGGCACCGATCCAAGGCGGTTCAAGCGGTTCATCTTCACGCGTGCTGACGGTTCCCGCTCGATATCCAGCTCATCGAAGAGCAACTCCCGGCCTTCGAGGTAGTAGCGCGACGTTTCGCAGATGGTGCACCAGCTGGTCGAGTACATCGTGATCTTGACCGACCGCTTGGCTTCCTCGACGGCTGCACGGGCTGCTCTCAAGCTGGCCCTCGCGGGATCATTGTGTGAGGTGGCGATGGGCTTGGCGGTCGTTGCAGCCATCGCAGGTGTAGGAACCGATGTCTTTGGCTCTTGTACCGTGATCCGTGCGGGCCGCCAGTCGGGTGGTGGGTGTCCCGAGTGGTCGCCATCCGTTTGGTTAACGATGTACTTCGGGCCTGTGTCTGGTGCAGGCAGGTTCACGGTCCAGATCAGCACGCCCATCGCTGCGACCAGGCCTGCACCCATGGCTGCGGTGACGAGTCTGTCGAACGTGGAGCGATACTCGGAATCGACATAGACGAAGCTGGTCTGTTCGCGCCTGCAGAGCACGCACTTCCCATCTGCGGCGAGCACCAGGTCGTGTTTTTCACAGTGTTTGGTCATGCCGGGCGGCGGTATCGTGGGGCGCCGGTGCACCTGCGGGTGCTGCGTACACCTTCATCACGAGCCGCTTTGTATTGTCGCGTGTTTCTTCGAAGATATCCAACGGTGCTGTTCTGTGAGGGTGTGGGAGGTGGCCGACCCTTGTCGGGCCGCGTATCGGCTCGGCCTATCGTGTGTGCCGGACAGGGTGTATGAGTACTCAGGTGAGTTGTGACGGGAGTGGAGTTGGTCCGGCGGTGAGATTTCTGGCCGGCGCATGCGCGCATCCCCCGTATTCTGAGGTTTGTCGTGTTCTGGACGCGCCGCTTTGAATCCGGTTCAGGCCTATGGGTGGCCCGCGCAGGCGTGCGGCGGACCGCGTTGCTTGTCATCTGCGGCCTGCTGTTCGGGTGTGCGGTCGCATCCAGTGGTTTGCCGGCACGCTCTCCGGTCTCAGGCGCGCGCACCGGTATCGGGCGAGATCTGACCGCCCTTCGGCAGGGGCGCACGGCGGGCCGCGACCAAAGCGGGCCCGATGTGGTGGAGCGGCGTCCCGACATAGACGACCCGTTGCCGCCGTTGCGACGTTTCACGAAGCGTGAGTGGCGGCGGATCCGCGCGGTGCAGCGCATCGTCCATCGCTACGCCGATCGGTACGAGATGGCGCCCGCTCTGGTCAACGGTGTGATTTGGGTCGAAAGCAAGTTTCGACGCAGAGCTCGCAGAGGGCGCCGTGGAGCCCGGGGTCTGATGCAACTGATGCCCCGCACCGGGCGCCTGCTGGCGCGCGAGCTCAAGCGCCGGTACATGCCTTACAGCGCTGACTTCAACATTCATGCTGGCACGCACTATCTCGCGGACATGATTTCGCAGTTTGATGATGCAACGCTTGGGCTAGCGGCCTACCAGCGAGGTCCGGCGCGTTTGCGTGTCTGGATGCAGACCGGCCAACCTCACCTGCTAGCGACCGTGTGGTACGTACGGCGCATTCGGCAGGCTGCGAGTGCCTTTTGTCAGCGTTTGCCGGACGTCGCGCGCACGTCTGGGTCTGGGTTCGACTGTCACTCACAGGCGGCGGCTGAGCAGCAGGTCGAAGAACCCGGGGTCGTCATCCGAGAAGAACGCCAGCCGCTTTCGAAGCTCTTCGGTTGGTTCCATCCTAGGCTCACCGCCGTCTTGTTCGACCAGTCCAGCACGAGGGAAAGTGCGGAGTAGACGCCAAAGGTCGGTGGGGCGATGTCCCAGGCGCGAAAGACCGAGCGGCCAGTATTCGATCAGCAGGTGATCGACCCTGCTCAGGGTCTTGGGTGCTCCCTGCAGGACGCTCACCTCGGCGCCTTGCGTATCGACTTTCATGACCACCGGTGGCACGAGGGCCACATCGGTGAGCAGGTCGTCTAGGCACTCGGCTTTGACGTCGACCTGTATGCGTGTGGGATCGTCTCCCAGGTGGTGGTCGCCTGCGTTGGTCGCCGGCAGTGACAGCGACGCTATCCCCTGCCTTGCGTGGAGTGCTACGGCGTGGACCTGTGCGCGCTCTTCCAGCCCGTGGCGCGCCAGGTTCCGCGTTAGCAACGTGACATTGTTGGGCGCGGGCTCGAAGCAGTGCGCCACCGCTCTGGTTCTCGACAGGAGCGGGTCGTAACCAGGCCAATGTTTGCCCCGACATCGAGGAAGGTTCCGCCGCCGGACAGTCGCGTTTCGAGCAGACAGAGCGCTTCCGGGGCCCATTGTCCTGTCTGGCGGTACTGGGCGAATACGACCTGGTCGTCGACAGGTCCTTCAATGGGCCCGTAGCGGCCCGGCGATACCATCGTCTTCATGCGTGCCTTTTTGCTGCGCCGGTCCGATTGCTTGAGGGGCTGCGGCGGGAAACGTCTTGTGTCTTGCGCAGTTGAAGTGCATTCTTGATTAAACAGGTAAACAATGTGTAGATTTTCCGTAGCGAGTCGTGACGGGGGATGCTATCTCCAAACACGCGATGGCCGGCCATCCCGTACACATCACCATGGTGAAGAAGCGCTTGGCGTCGGGGGACGCGTGCGACAAGTGCGTTCAGGCTGAGCAGTTGTTGCGGGGTCGGGGCTTGTGGCACCGCATCGATGAAGTGATGTGGGCCGATGAGCGCGACCCGGATTCCGATGGCATGCGACTGTCCGCGCGTTACGGCGTTCGGCTGGCGCCGTTCTTCGTGGTTACCAATGGTGCGGCGGAGCCTAGCATCTACAAGAGTACGTTGCGCCTGATGCGTGAGTGCATGCCGGGCGGGTCGCCACGGCCACCGGCACCTCCTTCGGACGGAGAGCTGGCCGAAGCGGCCGCCACCCTTGCGAACGGCACGCCCCAGGATGCTCTGACGTGGGTGTTGAGGCGACACGGGCGCGACTGTGCTCTTGCTTTCAGTGGCGCTGAGGACGTTGTCCTAATCGACATGGCTGTGCGGACCGGGCTGGATTTCTCCGTGCTCTGCCTCGATACGGGGCGCTTGCATCCAGAGACCTATGCGTTTGTCGAGCGGGTTCGCAAGCACTACGGCGTGGAGATCGAGTTGATGAGTCCGGATGCGAGCAAGCTCCAGGTGTTTGTCCGCAAGAAGGGCCTCTTCAGTTTTCTCGAGGACGGCCACAAGGAGTGCTGCGGCATTCGGAAGGTGGAACCGCTTCGCCGTGCCCTATCCCGCTACGGTGCTTGGGTGACCGGCCAACGGCGAGACCAGAGCCCAGCCACCCGGGCTGAGGTTCCAATTCTACAAGAGGATGACGCCTTCGAGGGCCGTGGGGGAGGGAAGCTCGTCAAGTGCAATCCGCTCTCAGCTTGGACCGCTGATCAGACTTGGGCCTACATCCGTTCGCACGACGTTCCATACAACGCCCTCCACGAGCAGGGATTTCGCTCGATCGGATGCCAGCCGTGTACGCGCCCAGTACATCCGGGCCAGCACGAGCGCGAGGGTCGCTGGTGGTGGGAGGCCGAGACGCAAAAAGAGTGCGGCCTGCACAGCGGGGATTAGCGAGTTCTCATCAGCGACGGGGCACGCGCCC